>CAYXPA010000027.1:0-38793 GCA_964466945.1 uncultured Verrucomicrobiota bacterium
CCGACATCGAGCTGGCCGCGCGCATCAACGCCTTCATCTTCGACAAGACCGGCACCCTCACCACCGGCCGCCTGGCCGTCAGCCGCCTGGCGCCGGTGGGCGAGATCAAGCCCGCCGAACTCCTCCGCCTGGCCGCCTCCGCCGAGAAGTACAGCAACCATCCCACCGCCAAGGCCCTCGCCGAACTGGCCCAAGAGGTCGGCCTGCCCCTGACCGAACCCCAGAACTTCAAGGAAACCGCCGGCCGCGGCATCCGCGCCCGCGTGGACGGCGCCGAGGTCATCATCGGCCGCGCCCAGTGGCTCCGCGACAACGGCGTGACCGAGGACCTCGACCGGCACGTGGACCTGAACGAAACCGAGGGCTTCAGCCTCATCCACGTGGCCCGCGACGGCCGCTACCTGGGGTGGATCGGGTTGCGCGACCAGACCCGGCCCGAGGCCAAAGGCGCGCTGGCGGACCTGCTCAAAAGCGGCGTGCGCCGCGTGGCGATGGTGTCCGGCGACCGCCAGCCCGTGGCCGCGCGCGTGGCCCGCGAGATCGGCTGCGAGGAGGTCATGGCCGAGTGCCTGCCGCAGGACAAGGTCGAGTTCGTCCGCCAAATGAAGTCCAAGGGCTATCGCGTGGCCGTGGTGGGCGACGGCGTCAACGACGCACCCGCGCTGGCCGCGGGGGACATGGGCATCGCGATGGGCGCCGCCGGCAGCGAAGTGGCCATCCACAGCGCCACGATCGCGCTCATGAACAACGACCTGCGCCGACTGCCGTTCCTGGTGCGGCTCTCCCGACTGACCCGCAACGTGATCAACCAGAACTTCCTCTTCGGCGTCTTCTTCATCATCGGCGGCCTCACGTTGGCGGCCTTCGGCTACATCAACCCCATCGTCGCCGCCATCATGCACAACGCCGGCTCGCTCATCGTGGTGTTCAACAGCGCCCGGCTGGTCCGCGAAGGCGAAGAACTCGAACCCTTCCAGGCGCCGGCCCCCAGCCCCGGTCCCGGCGCGCCGCCGCCCGCCCCCGCGCCCGCGCCTGCGACGCTCGCGCCCCGGCCGGCTTGAGCCAGCCGCGGGCGTCGGCTTCGGGACCGTCAGGCGGAGCGCGCCCCCGCTGGCGCCGGGCTCGCGTCGTTTCCGGCCGCCTCCCGCTCCACCCACTCGCGGGCCAGGACGCGGGCCTGCTCGACCAGCACCAGGTCGCCGCCCAGGTCGCCAAACCGGAAGGCCGGCAACCCGCTCTGCGCCTGCCCCAGCAGCTCGCCCGGCCCGCGCAGGCGCAGGTCCGCCTCCGCGATGCGGAAGCCGTCGGTGGTCGTCTCGATCACCCGCAGCCGCTCGCGGGCTTCGGGGGTTTTGGCCGCGGCCACAAGGATGCAGTACGCCGGGTGCGGGCTGCGGGCCACGCGGCCGCGCAACTGGTGCAACTGAGCCAGGCCGAACTGCTCGGCGTTTTCGATCACCATCACGTTCGCGTTGGGCACGTCCACGCCCACCTCGACCACCGACGTGCTCACCAGCGCGCCGAGGCGATTGGCCCGGAAGTCGGCCATCACGCGCTCCTTCTCCTCGGCGCTCAGGCGGCCGTGCAACAGGCCCAGCCGGTGCGGCGCCAGCGCGGCCTGCAGGCGCTCGAACTCCGCCAACACCGCCTTGGCGCCGGCCGCCGGGTCGGCGTCCTCCACCCGCGGATACACAATGAAGGCCTGGCGGCCGCGGGCGAGTTGGTCGCGCACAAAGGCCCACACCTTCGGCAGCCGGTCGGCCGGCCGCACAAACGTGCGCAACGACCCGCGCCCGGCCGGCAGCGCGTCAATCACCGACACGTCCAGGTCTCCGTACAGGGTCAACCCCAGCGTGCGCGGGATGGGCGTGGCGGTCATGACCAGCAGATGCGGGTAGTGCCCCTTGCGGACCAATTGCTCGCGCTGGGCCACGCCGAACTTGTGCTGCTCGTCAATGATCACCAGCCCCAGCCGCTCGGGATCGTAGCCCGGCTCGAGCAGCGCGTGCGTGCCCACCGTCAACGCGGGCGCGCTCGCCCCACCGAACAACCCGGGCGGGTCCGACCCGTCGGTGCCGGTCTTGCGACTGCCGGTGCGCAGCGCCACCGGGACGCCCAACGGGGCGAACCAGGCGCGGAACCGCTCGAATTGCTGGGCGGCCAGCACCTCGGTCGGCGCCATGAACGCGACGTCGTAACCGCTCTCCAGCGCCATCAATGCCGCGCACGCAGCCACGACGGTCTTGCCCGAGCCCACGTCTCCCTGTAAGAGCCGCCGCATCGGGTGCGGCCCGGCCAGGTCAGCGCGGATTTCCCGCAGCACAAGGGTCTGGGCCGCGGTGAGCGCGAAGCCCAGCCGCGCCAGAAAGGGCCGCATCCAGCGGTTGTCGCCGGCGCAAGGCAGGGCCGTGGCGCGCGTCTGGAGCGCGCGGCGGCGGCGCTGCAAGACCAGTTGCAGCTCGAAGAACTCATCCAGCGCCAGCCGCTGGCGGGCGGTCTCGGCGTCGCCGTCCTGCTCCGGGAAATGCAGCAATTGCAGGGCGCGGGCGCGGGTCAGGCCCGTGGCGGCGGTGACCGGCGGCCAGGGATCGCTCACGTGCGGCCCGGCCAGCGCCAGCGCCTGCCAGACCAGGCGGCGCAACACGTGCTGCGTCAGCCCGGCGCTCAGCGGGTACACCGGCACGATGCGGCCGATGTGGATCGAACGCTCCTCGCCGCCCTCGACGATCTCCGTGTCCGGATGGTCCATCGTGGCCGGCTTGAGCGCGCGCACCTTGCCGAAGACCACCAGTTCATCGCCCGGCTGATACTGCCCCTCGAGGTAGGGCAGGTTCCACCACCGGCAATGCAGCCGGCCGGTGCCGTCCTCGAGGATCACCTCGAAGAGCGAGCGCGTCCCGCGCTTCCAGCGCTTGACGCCGGCGGCGACCACCCGGCCGCCGGTCAACGCCGGCTCGCCCGCGACCAGGTCGCGGATGGGGCGGTACTGGCGGCGGTCCTCGTAGCGCCGCGGCCGGTGGAGCAACAGCTCGCCCACGGTGTGCAACCCCAGTTGCGCCAGGCACGCCGCGCGCTCGGGTCCCACGCCCCAGAGCACGGTGAGGGGTTGTTCGAGAATGGCAGCGGACGACGCGGGCACGCCCGGCTTATAGCGGGCGACCGGGCCGACGCCAAGCGCCCGCGGCTCCGGTCCGGGAGGCGGGGCGTGTCTCCGTTGACTGCAGGTGGGGATTCTGGACGTAGCGCAGGTTTCCCAACCTGCCGTATCGCCTGCCTACGCCGCTCCCGTCACGGCAGGCAGGCCGACTTCCAGTCGGCAGGCCAAAGCCAGACATGACGGGCGGGGAGTGTGCCGCGTTTGCGGATTGGAAATCCGCGATACGGCAGACTCGGAAGTCTGCGCTACGGCATCGCCCGGCGCTCTACGGCTGGCAAACGTGATGCCCCGGCGGCGGGCAGCAGCCCCGCTGCGGGTGGGCCGGTGCCTACTGCACTTTTAGCAGCGCCGCGGCGGCGGCCTCGGGATGCCGGTCCTTGATGGCCTCGGCGATCTTTTTGACCGCCAGCACGGCCTCGGCCCGGGTGGCGGCGTGGGCCAGTTGCTCGAGCGCCAGCGTCAGCGCCCCGGGATGGGCGCAGCCGGCCAGCGCGCCCAGGATCAGCTTGCGGTCGTTGTCGCCCCGGGCCGTGGCCAGCAAATCCCGGTAGCGGCTCACCAGGTCTGCGTCGGGCCGGGCGTTTTGCTCGCCCAGCAACCGGGCCAGGCCGCGGAGCGCCAGCACGCGCTCGGTTTCGCCCGGCGCCCGGGCGTAGAGCTCTCGCAGCGGTTCCCAGGCGGCGGCGTCCGGCCAGTCGGCCAGCGTGCGCAGGCCGGTGTCGCGCAGCGCGGGGTCTTCGGCGCGCGCGGCGGCGACGACCTCCGCCAGGTTCTCGGCGTCGGGACAAAACGCCATCAGCGGCAGCAGCCGCAACCGGGCCGCGGAGTCGGGCGCAGCCCGGAGCGCCTCGCGCAGCGCGGCCGCCGCCCGCCCGGGCGGCTCGACCAGTCGCAGCAACTGGCCGAGCGCGGCCTGGGCGTCTTCGAGCGCCGCTTCCGCGCGCAGGCCGGCCAGGGCCTTCAACGCGGCCGGCAAGTCGTTCGCACCGGCCACGCGACTCAGCCCTTGGAACGCAAGTTTGGCCATCGCCGCATCGGGGCTGGTCGCTTCGGCCAGGAAGGTGGGCAGCGACTCCGGGTTGGCGCGGCGGACCAGCGCGCCCAGGTAAGGCGCTTTGGGGCCGGCCATGCGATTGCGCAGTTGCGCGGCCAGCGCCCGGTCCACGGCGGCGCCGCCCTTGAGCCCGGCCAACGCGTTTTCGACCGCGCGCCGTTCGGCGGCGTCGCGGGCGGTTTGGACGGCGCGGGCCAGCACCGGCACGGTGGTGGCGTCGCCCATCTGGCCCAGCGCAGCGATGGCGGCCAGGCGGACCTCGGTTTGGGGCGAGCCCAGTTGCTCTTGGGCCGCCTTGCGGGCGGGGGCGTCGCCGCGGGCAGCCAGGGCCTGGAGCAAGAGCACCTGTTCGCCGGGCGCGAGGTGGGGCATCACAGCGGCAAAGGCGCGTGAAGCGCCGGCGTTCTTGAGCTCCGGCAGGGCAGCGATGGCCAGCGGCTTCACCGCGGCGTCCTCGCCGCGCAGCGCCTCGAGGGCGCGGCGCTGGCCGCCGTCGCGGTCCAGGCGCAGCAGGTTGCCGAACGCGCCCCGGCGCAGGTCGGCGGGTTGGTCGGCGGCGAGGTACTCCTGATAAATCGCGGCGGCGGTTTGGCGGCTGCCCCGGCGGGCCAGCGTGTCGGCCAGGTAGAACGAGGCTTCGGCGACCACGCGGCGCAGCGCGGGGGGCGGGTTTTGGCGCAGCTCGGCGAGGGTTTTCTGCGCGCCGGGCGTGGCGATTTTGGCGAGCGCGCTGAGCGCGGCCTCGGCCGTGGCGGGATCGCTGTCGCGGGCCAGCTTGTTGAGTTGGGCCACGGCCTTGGAGTCGCCGCGCACGCCGAGGGCGTGGGCCAGCGCCGGGCGGGCAGCGGCCGGGGCGTCGCCGAGGGCGCGGCGCAGCGCGTCACTGGCCGCCGGGGCGGGGTTTTGGGCCAGGGCGGCGGCGGCGATGCCGGCGGTTTCGGCATTTTTCAACAGGGCGGCCAGCGCGGGCACGCTGGCTTCACCGCCGATGACCGCCAGTTGCAGGCAGGCGAAGCGTTTGGCCTCGTAGCTGGAATCGCCGCTCAGGACGCGGATGAAATCGGCCTCGACCCGCTGGCGGGTGGCCGGGTGGTCCACGGCCTGGCGGACCAGGGCTTCGTAGTGCCGCAGCGGCGAGACGTCGGCGCCGGATTGGTACCGGAGCAGGGCCTCGAGCGGGGCGTCCGCGGGTTCGGCCGCCGAGAGCGCGATGGCCAGGGCGGCGAGGGCGAAACCGGAGCAGAGCAGGTGAGTTTTCATGACGGGCAAGGGAAGAAGGTTTGCGGCGGGCTCAAACGACGCGCCAAGGGGCGCGGGGTTCGCGGTACAACATGCGGTTGGCCTCTTCGCAGTCGAAGACTTCCTTGACCGGGTCCCAGCGCAGCTTGCGGCCCAGTCGGGCGGCGATGGTCATGCTCTCGACGATGGCCTGGGCGCGATGGGCGACTTCGGGATGGCAGAGCGGCTGGCGGCGGCTGCGGATGCAGTCGAGCAGGTTGCGGATGTGGGCGCTGGCATTGGACCAGCTCAGACCGCCCTCGGGCTTGGTTTGGAGGATGGACTTCGGCTCGGCCGATACCACGTCGGTTTCGTCGTCCACCTGCACCCAGCCCTCGTCGCCGATGTAGCGAATGTAGCGGTCGGTGAAGCCTTTTCGCTGGTAGAGGATGCCCTGGACGCCGTTGGCGTAACGGCATTTGAACGTGCCGGAGATGGCCGTCTCGCTCATCCACTGCTTGGGGTCGGGCCAGACCATGTCGCTGGTCTCGAACTCGACCGGCATGGTGTCGTCGGTGCCCAGCACCCACTGCATCTGGTCGGTGTAGTGCGTGCCCATGTCGGTGTGCATGCCCTCGCCGGTGTCCCAGAAGTAGGCCCAGCCGTTGACGCGGCCGGGGTTGAAGGGGCGCCACTGCACGGGGCCCAGCCACTGATCGTAATCCCAGCCCGGCGGTACCGGGGTGTTGGGCTGGTGCGGCACCGTGCCGCCGGTCCAGACCTGCATCTCAACGGTGTGGACGCGGCCGATCTTGCCCTGGCGCACCAGCTCGCGGGCGAACTGGTAACTTTCGGTCGAGCGCCGCTGCGTGCCGGCCTGGTAAATGGTGCCGTGGCGGCGGCACATCTCGACCAGTTGCCGCCCCTCGCGGATGGTCAGGCTGATGGGTTTCTCGCAGTAAATGTCCTTGCCGGCCCGGGCGGCGAACATCGAGGCCGTGGCGTGCCAGCGGTTACCCGTGGCGATGAGCACTGCGTCAATGTCCGGCTGCGCCAGCAGCTCGCGGAAGTCGCGGTACACCCGGCAGGCGCTGTTGCGGTAGAAGTTGTCCACGGCCTGCTTGCCCGCCCGGCGGCGGTCCTCGCGCGCGTCGCTCACGGCGACCATCTGCACGTCCGGCTGGGTCAGGAAATTGGGCAGGATGAACATTGCGCGGTTGCCCACGCCGATGACGCCGAAGGCGATCTTGTTGCTCGGGGACACGGCGCCGTGGAGCCCCAGCACCGTCCCGGGCACCACCAGCGGCGCGGTGGCCGTGGCCAGGAGGCGGCTGAGGAAATGGCGACGATTGAGCCGGACTGCGGGGATGGTTTTCATGGGAGGCGGCAAGTGGAACGCATGTGACGGGCGCCAGTTTTTCCCGTCCGCGCGGGATGTAAATGCAAAAGCAGCACGCGCCGGCCGGCGACCCGCCCTGCGCGCCGGGGCCGGTGGCCGGGGGGGACCCTGGACGCCGGGTCACTCGGCGTGCAACTCGCTCAAGAGCCGCACGGCGGCCTCGGCCAGGCACTCGCCGGAGCCGGGAGCGCAACGTCAGGAATCAGAAGTCAGACGACGGATGCTGGGAGACCGGCGGCGGGCGCGGGTGGAGGCGGTTCGCTTGGAAGCGTAGCGCTGATTGGCCATCGGCTGTACCGCCGCCGATTGGAGGTCGGCAACCCGGCAGAATGGCAGCCTGTGCTACGGGGTCGTCGGCAGGTTGCCGCCGACGAGGGCCTGGTAGGCCGTGCCACCCGGGCCGCAAGCGGCCACACTTAAAACGCCGGCGCGCGGTAGGGCCGCGCTGCGGCGCGGCTGTGGAGCGGCGCCGGCGCAGCGGCGCGCTACCAGTGAGGAGTGAGAAACGAGGAGGGAGGAGTCAGAAGGGGATGCCGGATGCCGGATGCCGGATATCAAACACCGAAAGCGGTCGTCGGTCGCGGCACGCGCGCACCGGTGGCAGCGTAGCGCAGACCTCTGGTCTGCTGTTCCGCGGGTTCCCAACCCGCTGACGCTCGGCTTACCGAAACGCCGGTGCCGACTGAACGGCGATACGGCAGTCTGGCCGCCGGCGCTACGGGGCCGGGCCGGCGGTGGCGCGCACGGTTTGGAGGCGCAGTTGGCCGCAGGCGGCCTCGATGTCGCCGCCTTTTTCGCGGCGCAGGGTGGCTTTGACGCCGCCGCGTTCGAGTTCGGCCAGGAAGGCCTCGCAGACGGCTTCGGCGGGGCGTTCCCAAGGCAGGCCTTCGACGCGGTTGTAGGGGATGAGGTTGACCTTGGCGCCGAGCGGGCGGGCCAGGCGGGCCAGGGCCCGGGCGTCGGCGAGGGAGTCGTTGACTCCGGCGATAAGGATGTACTCGAAGGTGAGCATTCGGCCCTTGCGGTCGCGATAGTACTCGCAGGCGGCCAGGAGCTCGCGCAGCGGGTAGCGGCGGTTGACCGGCATGAGGCGGCTGCGGACCGGGTCGGTGGCGCCGTGCAGGGAGATGGCCAGGCGGAACTGCTCGGGTTCATCGGCCAGGCGACGGATTTGCGGGGCCAGGCCGCTGGTGGAGATGGTGATTTTGCGGGCGCCAATGCCGCCGCCCCAGGGGGCGTTGAGCAGGCGCAGGGCCTTGAGGAGGTGGTCGTAATTGGCCAGCGGTTCGCCCATGCCCATGATGACGAGGTTGGTGATGAGGCGCTCGGGGGCGGAGCGGGGCGGGGCCTCGGCCGCCGCCCGGGCCGCGTTCCAGCGCTCGACGGCGAGGACCTGGTTCACGATTTCGTCGGGCGTGAGGTTGCGCTTCCAACCGTCCAGGCCGCTGGCGCAGAAGCGGCAGCCGTAGGCGCAGCCGACCTGGGTGGAGACGCAGAGGGTGTGGCGGTCGCTGGGTTCGCCGTACAAAGCCGGGTTGGCGGGGATGAGCACGCTTTCGATGAGCGCGCCGTCGGCCAGTCGCCAGAGGAACTTGGTGGTGGCGTCGGCGGCGCCGCGGGTGGTGACCAGGGCGGGCACGCGCAGGTCGAAGGTCTCGGCCAGCCGGGCGCGCAGGGCCCGGGGCAGGTTGGTCATGGCGTCCCAGGAGGTGACACGGTGCTGGTAGAGCCAGGCCAGGAGTTGGTCGGCGCGGAAGTCCGGTTCGCCCCAGGCGGCGAGGTGCTGTTGGAGCTCGTCGCGGGTGAGGGCGTGGACGGCGGGTTTCACGGCGGCGCGGCCGCGCGCGGTCCGGGGCCGGTCAGGCGGCGGGCGGGGGCCCGGGCGGCAGGTAGTAGCGGGTGGTGTATTCTTGGACCATGCGCCAAGTGTTGAAGCGGGGCACCAGGGTGACGAGCGCGCGGCGGATGCGTTTGATCCATTGCCGCGGGATGCCGGTGGCGTCGCGATTGTAGAAGCAGGGAATCACCTCGGTGGTGAGGACCTGGAGCAGATGGTCGGCGTCGCGGCGGTCCTGTTCTTCGATCGAGTCGGGGTGGGAATCGTCGCCGATGGCGAAGCCGTTGGTGCCGTCGTAGCCCTCGCGCCACCAGCCGTCGAGGATGCTGAGGTTGAGGCAGCCGTGGATGGCGGCCTTCATGCCGCTGGTGCCGGAGGCCTCGAGGGGGCGTCGGGGGGTGTTGAGCCAGACATCACAGCCGGAGACCATCTGGCGGGCGACGTGCATGTCGTAGTTTTCGATGAAGATGAGGTGGCCGCGCAGTTCGCTGTGTTGGGCCAGGTGGCGGATGTGCTGGAGGAGGCGCTTGCCCTCGTTGTCGCGGGGGTGCGCCTTGCCGGCGAAGATGAATTGCACGGGGCGGCGGCGGTCCCGGGCCAGGGCGACGATCCGGTCGAAGTGCCGGAACAGGAGCGTGGCGCGCTTGTAGGTGGCGAAGCGCCGGGCAAAGCCGATGGTCAGGGCGTCGGGGTTGAGAAGGTGATCGTACTCGATGAAGGCAGTGGGGGTGAGCCGCTCGCACTGGAGCAGGAGGCGGCGGCGGGCGAACTCGATGAGCTCGCGCCGCAGTTCGTAGCGCAGGGCCCAGAGTTCCTCGTCGCTGACGGTGGCGGGGTCGGCCAGCGCGGCCCAGAACTCGGGGGAGTTGGCCTCGTCGGCGTAGAGGTGGGCGGTGCGGGCGAGGATGTTACCGTTGTGGGCCACGGCCTGGTGGACGCGGTCGCGCCAGAACTTGCGCACCCGGCCCTTCATCCAGCCCAGGAGGTGGACGCCGTTGGTGATGTGGCCGATGGGGACCTGTTCGACCGGGCGGTCGGGGTAGAGGGCGTGCCACATTTTGCGGCTGACCTGGCCGTGCAGCTCGCTCACGGCGTTGGCGGCGCGGGAATGCTTGAGGGCCAGGACGGTCATGCAGAACGGCTCGCCGGGGTCCTCGGGGCGCACCCGGCCCAGGGCCATGAGTTCGTCGTGGGTGAGCTTGAGGTGGTCGCAGAACTTGTGGGCGGCGTGGCGCATGAGGTCGCTGGTGAAGCGGTCATGGCCGGCCTCGACCGGGGTGTGGGTGGTGAAGAGGCACTCGCCGCGGGTGGCCGCCTGGGCCTGGGCGAAGCTCAGGCCGGCGGCGATTTTTTCGCGGATAAGCTCGAGGGTCAGAAAGGCGGCGTGGCCTTCGTTCATGTGGAAGACCGCGGGTTGGAGGCCCAGCAGGCGCAACAGGCGGACCCCGCCGACGCCCAGGAGGATTTCCTGCATGATGCGCGTGGAGCTGTCGCCGCCGTACACGCGGGTGGTCAGCTCGCGGTAGTGGGGCTCGTTTTCGGGCAGGTCGGTGTCCAGCAGGTACACGGGGCAGCGGCCCACGTTCACGCGCCAGGCGCGGAAGGCGACGGTGGCGGCGGCGATGCGCACGGTGCCGACGAGCGGTTCGCCGCGGGGGTCTAGGACCGGTTCCACCGGCAGGTTCCGGGGGGCGAGCAGCGAGTAGTACTCGGTCTGCCAGTTTTCCGCGTTGAAGGACTGCATGAAGTAGCCCTCGCGGTAGAAGAGGCTCACGCCCACGAAGCCCAGGCCCAGATCGCTGGCGGATTTGGCGTGGTCGCCGGCCAGCACGCCCAGGCCGCCGGCGGCGATGGGGAGGGTTTCGTGGAAGCCGAACTCGGCGCTGAAGTAGGCGACCGGGCACCGGGCCAGGGCCGGGGCGTGCGTGGCGGCCCAGGTATCAGTGCGGTGGAGGTAGGCGTCGAAGCGTTCGAGCACCTGGCGCACGCGCCGGGCGAAATCCGGGTTCTGCAGGCGCACGCGCAGCTCGTAGTCCGAGACCTCGTGGAGGACGGCGACGGCGTTGTGGTAGAGGTTTTGCCAGCCGCGCGGGGAAAGTTCCTGGAAGAGGTCCTGCGCGCCCTGGTCCCAGGTCCACCACAAGTTGTGGGCCAGGCGGTTGAGGCCGGTGGCCAGTTCGGTGATTTCCGCGGCGGTCAAGGTTTGTGCGGCCATGTTGTCAAGGGTTCGGACAGACAGGGCCGGGGTCGGTTGTGCTCGCCAGTCCGGTTCCTCGGCGTCTGCCCGCGCGCGCAAATTAGCAGTGCGGCCCCCGGCGGCAAAACATTTCCCAACGTGGCCGCGGGCGGAGAATTTTGCCGGAGCGATCTTTTGGCGGGGCGGCGGGAGCCGGGGGCGCGCAGGCCGCGGCGGGGGGAGTCCGCTGGTTGCCAAGGCCGCCGGGGGTTGGCTAGGCTGGGCGGACTTTGACATGAGCGAGATTCCCAAAGCCTACGATCCCCGGGCCGTCGAGGATCGGTGGTACCAGTTCTGGCTGGACGCCGGCTGTTTCACCGCGGACCCGGCGCAGGTGAGCGAGCGGCGGCCGGCGTATTCCATCGTCATCCCGCCGCCGAACGTTACCGGCGTGCTCACGATGGGCCACGTGCTCAACAACACCCTGCAGGACATCCTCGCCCGTAAGGCCCGCATGGACGGCAAGGAGGTGCTCTGGCTGCCCGGCACCGACCACGCCGGCATCGCCACGCAGACGGTGGTGGAAAAGACCCTCCGCAAGCAGGGCCTCATCCGGCACCGGGACGACCTGGGCCGGGAAAAATTCCTCGAGCACGTCTGGGCCTGGAAGGACAAGCACGGCGGCATCATCATCCAGCAGCTCAAGAAACTCGGCTGCTCCTGCGACTGGACCCGCGAGCGCTTCACGATGGACCCGGAGTACTCGCGTTGCGTGCAACGGGTGTTTGTGGACCTCTTCCGCAAGGGGCGCATTTACCGCGGCAAACGGATGGTCAATTGGTGCCCGGTCTCCCTCACCGCCCTCTCGGACGAGGAGGTGATCATGAAGGAGCAAAAGGGCTACCTGTACTACTTCCGCGTGCAGGTGGTCGAAGCCGACGGCTCGCCGGTGCAGGTGGATGCCGCCCCCGCAACCGCCGGCGCGCATCCCGCCCCGGCGGCCGAGTCCGCCGCCGGCGCGGCCGGTCCCGGCGACGCGGCGGCCCCGCCTGCTTACGGGCCGGAGACCGACGCCGAGGGCCGCACCTGGCTCACCATCGCCACCACGCGCCCGGAGACCATCCCCGCCGACACGGCCGTGGCGGTGAACCCGGCCGATCCGCGCTACGCCCGCTTCATCGGCAAGTTCGTCAAGCGCGCCCTGCCGCTCGAGAACCAGGCCCTCCTCCCGATCCTGGGCGACGAGCACATTGACATCAGCTTCGGCACCGGCGTGCTCAAGGTGACCCCCGCCCACGACGCGGCGGACTATGAAATCGGCCTGCGCCACCGCCTGCCGGTCCTCGAGGTCATCGAGGCCAATGGCCGCCTCAACGACCGCGCGGGCCGGGACCTGGCCGGCTTGGACCGCGTCGAGGCCCGGGCGAAGGCGGCGGAGATTCTGCGCGCGGCCGGCGCGCTGGTGAAGGCCGAGCCGTACGTGAACAACGTCGGGTTCAGCGAACGGGCGGACGTGCCCATCGAGCCGCGCTTGAGCGAGCAATGGTTTCTCAAATACCCGAGTGTCGAAAAGGCGCGGGCCTGCGTGGCCGCGCCCGGCGACGCCAGTCCGGACAAGCTCCAGTTTCACCCGGACCGCTGGGCCAAGGTGTATGACCACTGGATGGCCCACCTCAAGGACTGGTGCATCAGCCGCCAGCTCTGGTGGGGGCACCGGATTCCGGTGTGGTACAGCGAGGGCCATGGCAAGCTGAATCGCCGCATGGTCGTGACCGTTTTGACCGGCCGGGAACTTGCGGGGCAAGACATCAAGGAACTGCGCCGCAGCGCTTGGGATTACGCCGCGCGACACGGAATTCTCGGTCAGGATTTCCTCAACCTGGACACCGGGCAGACCATCACCGTCCGCAAATCCAGCCTCGAGCACGGTTTTTCCAACTTCGGTGTGGCCAACGTTAAACTGGTCCCCGGGTTGCCCGGACTGCTGCGGCACGCCCTCCGGGTGGCCGTCGAACCGCACCGGCCCGCCTCCGCGCAGGTCCTGGCTGTGGAAACTTACCTGGCCGCGCTCCGGCTGGGCGATCAGTTCTTCCGGGTCAAATTTCGGGTGAAAGTCTTCCCTCCCAATTTCCGCTTATACGACCACCAAACGGTCTTGCTCTGGCGCGAAAAACAAAGCGAGCCTGATGGTGTCAAGTCTCCGGAGGCGCGGGCCCCGAAGGACCCGGCCTCGCGGCCTGCATCAGGCTCGGATATACATTTGGCCGACTTGGTCGCGGATGTCAACCACGACCCGGCATTCACCCGTTGTCAGATCGAGCCGCCCGGCCCCGGCTGGACCCAGGACCCGGACGTGCTCGACACCTGGTTCAGCTCCTGGCTCTGGCCATTCGCCACGATGGGCTGGACCGGCGACCCCGCCCGGGATGCCCGCAACGCCACGTTGCGGACCTTTTACCCCACCACCGACCTGGTCACCGGCCCGGACATCATCTTCTTCTGGGTGGCCCGGATGATCATGGCCGGCTACGAGTTCATGGGCGACCTGCCGTTCCGCAACGTCTATTTCACCGGCATCATTCGCGACAAGCTCGGCCGCAAGATGAGCAAGAGCCTGGGCAACTCGCCCGATCCCCTCGAGCTGATTGCCAAGTACGGCGCCGATGCCCTCCGCTTCGGCACCCTGCGCAGCGCGCCCTTGGGACAGGATGTGCTCTTCGACGAGCAAAACGTCGAGTTGGGCCGCAACTTTTGCAACAAGCTCTGGAACGCCTGCCGCTTCCGCCAGCTCCAGGGCGGGGCCGTCGAAGCGGAAATCCAACCCGCCCTCTTGAGCAGCGACGACCGCTGGATTCTGCTCCGCCTCGACCAGGCCATCCGCGAGGTCTCGCAGGCCTTTGCCGAGTACAAGTTCAGCGAGGCCGCCGCCGTGCTGCACCGCTTTTTCTGGAGCGAGTACTGCGACTGGTACGTCGAGGCTTCGAAGGCCGCGCTCACCGGGGCGGACGCCGCGCGCCGGGCCAATACCCTGGCCGTGATGGACTTTGTCCTCAACCACACCCTGCGGCTTTTCCATCCCTTCCTGCCCTTCATCACCGAGGAACTCTGGCACGGGTTGGGTTACCACCACGACCTGCCCGAAACCCAGGGCGGCCGCACCATCATGTTCGCCCCCTGGCCCAAGCCGCTCCGCGAGGACGAAAAGTCCTGGTTCGGCCTCGACGAGGCGGCCGACCGGTTCGCCGCCGCCAAGTACGACCTGGTTTCCCGGGGCCGCAACCTGCGGCGCGAGTTCAACCTGCCCACGGGCAAAAAACTCCGCTTCGTGTTCAAGCCCGCCGCGGCGTTTCCCCCTGCCGAGGTCGAGGTCCTGCGCCTGCTCCTCAACGCCGAAGCGGTGGACGTGGACCCGGCCTACCAGCCGCCGCGCGGGACGCCCTCTGCCGCGAACACCCTCGGGGAATTGTTCCTGCCGCTGGCCGGTCAGTTGGACTTCGCCGCCGAACGCGCCCGCCTGACCCGGGAACTGGAAAAGGCCCGCGCCGAACTGGGCCGGGTGCGGGACAAGCTCGCCAACCCCGACTTCACCCGGAAGGTCCCGCCGCCGGTGCTCGCCGAGCACCAACGCCGCCTGGCCGAGTGGCAGGAGCGCGCGCAGCAGCTCGAACAGGCCCTGGCCAATCTGCCCGGCGAGTAACCGGACTCCTCACGGGTTTCCTTGGGCGGACCGCGGCTCACCTTCCCGAGCCGCCGTTCCCTGGTGTTGGCGAAAGCGGCATCGGGCCGAACGCCACGCCGGCCGACCTGCCGGCTACCGATTCCATGCCGGGATGACCTCTCACTGCCGGCCCTTGGGCAAAAAAGAGCCGAGAACCAGAGAAAAAATTTGCTGGCGTTCCGGCGGCGGCCGGTCTTGAATCATCCCGCAATCAGGAGGTGATGAGAATGAATCCGTGGGAAGTCTCCGCTGAAGAGTTTCCGGCCGATGGCTACGCCAGCGACCAGCTTGAGTTCATGCTCAATTATGCGGTTCTGGCGCCGTCCCGTCTGAACACACAGCCCTGGCTGTTCCGCATCGGCGTGACTGACCTGGCGGTGTACGCCGACCGCCGCCGCGCGCTGCGCGTGGCGGACCCCCGGGACCGCGAATTGACCCTCAGTGTCGGCGCGGTCGTCTTCAACCTGCGCGTGGCGGCCGAGTACTTCGGCCACGATTACCGGGTCGAGCTGCTGCCCGACCCCGCCGAGGCCAATCTTCTGGCCCGGTTCCACCTGGGCCTGCGCGCGGACACCGGTGCGGAGGATGTGCTGCTCTTTCACGCCATTCCCCAGCGCCATTCCAATCGCCACCCCTTCCTGCCCGACCCTCTGCCGGCGGACCTCTGCCTGCGCCTGCAAAACGCCGCCGCGCAGGAAGGCGCCTGGCTGACGTGCCTGCGGGAGGAAACCCGTCGCCTCGAACTGGCCGACCTCATCGCCCAGGCCCACCGCGTCCAGTGGACCGACGGCCACTTTCGCAAGGAGCTCGCCGCGTGGGTGCGGAACCAGCCCGGCTTCACCGACGGCGTGGCGCTGCGCGAGTTGGGCCTGCCGGACTGGGCAACCCTCGCCGGCCCCCTCGGCCTGCGTGTCCTGAACCTCGGAAAACAACAAGCCGCGCGCGACTGCGAACTGGTGTTGCAGGCGCCGACCCTCGCCGTGCTGGGCACGGAAGCCGACACCCCGCTGGCCTGGCTGCAGGCCGGGCAGGCGTTGCAACGTGTCCTGTTGACTGCCCGCGCGGAAAACGTCTGGGCCATGATTCTCAATGCGCCCATCCTGGTGCCCGAGCTGCGTGCTGCGGTGGGGACCTTGACCGGTCAACTGGGCTGGCCGCAGGTGCTCTTGCGCCTGGGCTACGGCCCGGAAGTGCCGCCCTCTCCGCGGCGACCGCCCCGCCAGATGCTGCTCATCCAACGGCACGGCCACGCCTGAGCGGAGCGCGTCCAACGGCGGGCCTTGAGACGGGCGC
Source organism: uncultured Verrucomicrobiota bacterium (assembly GCA_964466945.1). GTDB lineage: Bacteria > Verrucomicrobiota > Verrucomicrobiia > Limisphaerales > J093 > DSVZ01. Next base: position 15,853 of record CAYXPA010000027.1, read on the forward strand.
TCGCCGGCAGCGGCCCGGCCCGCGCGGCGTCCGTTCGCTCCGGGCTTCAATTCCGGCTGGCCAGCCCGTGGCGCGGGGATTGAATTTGTGCGTGTCACGCGAGTACGTGCTGCAACCGTTCCGGGGCGAGGCCCGCCTGCAGATTGATTACGCGGCGGAGCTCAATCCCCAACAACTGGCCGCCGTCACCGCCCCGCCCGGACCGGCGCTGGTGTTGGCCGGGGCGGGGGCGGGCAAGACTCGCACGCTGGTCTATCGCGTGGCCTGGCTCATCGAGCACGGCGTCCCGCCCGAGCGCCTCCTGCTGCTGACCTTCACCAACAAGGCCGCCCGCGAGATGATGCGCCGCGTGGCCGAGTTGCTGGGCCGCGACCTCGGCGGCCTCTGGGGCGGCACCTTTCACGCCATCGGCCACCGCATCCTGCGCCGGCACGTCGAGCTGCTGGGCTACCGGCGTGATTTCACCATCCTGGACCGCGAGGATGCCCGGGACCTGGTGAACGCCTGCCTGGGCGAGGCCCAAATTGACGTGAAGGCCACCCGGTTTCCCAAGGCGGACGTCCTGGGCGACCTGTTTTCGCTGGCGGTCAACACCGCCCAACCGCTGGCCCGGGTCCTCGAGCGACATTACCCTTACTTCGCCGGCCTCCTCGAGCCCATTGCCGACGTGGCCCGCCGGTACACCGAGCGCAAGCGCGCCACCAACGTGATGGACTTCGACGACCTCCTGGCGCTCTGGTTGCGCTTGCTTCAGGAGCACGCCCCCGTGCGCGAGCTCTACCAGCGCCGCTTCCAGCACGTGCTGGTGGACGAGTACCAGGATACCAATCAACTCCAGAGCGATCTGGTGGACCTGTTGGTGGCGCCGCACCAAAACGTCATGGCCGTGGGCGACGACGCCCAGAGCATCTACTCCTGGCGCGGCGCCAACTTCCAAAACATCCTCCGCTTCCCGGAGCGCCACCCCGGCGCGGCGGTGTACCGCATCGAAACCAATTACCGCAGCACGCCGGAAATCCTGCACCTGGCCAACGCCGCCATCGCCGCCAACGTGCATCAGCACAAGAAGGAGCTGCGCGCCGTGCGCCGCAGCGGCGCCCGCCCGGCGCTGGTGGCCTGTGGCGACGCGCACGTGCAGGCCGCGTTTGTGGCCCAACGCGTCCTCGAGCTGCGCGAAGAAGGCGTGGCGTTGGACCGCATGGCCGTGCTCTACCGCTCGCACTTCCACGCCCTCGAACTGCAACTGGAGCTGACCCGCCGCAACATCCCTTTCAGCATCACCAGCGGCATCCGGTTCTTCGAACAAGCCCACGTGAAGGACGTGGCCGCGTACCTCAAGCTGGTCTGCAACCCGCGCGACGAAATGGCCTTCAAACGCCTGGTGAAGCTCCTGCCCGGCATCGGTCCCAAGGCCGCCGACAAGTTGTGGGCCGCCTTCGCCGTGCACGATTTCCCTCCGCCGCCTGCGCCCGCGACCGGCACCGGGCTGTCCGTGGACGAGGTCTGGAACCCGGAAGGCGCGGCCGGATCGGGCGCCCCGGGCGATGCGGCCCGGGCGGGTGAAGCGTCCGCAGCTTCGCCGCCTGCCGCGCCTTCGGCCGGTGCGCCCGTCGTAGCGGCGGCGCTGCAAAGTCTCGCCGCCCAAGTGCCCCAAAAGGCGCAGGTGGCCTGGGCGCAGTTGACCGCCACGGTGGCGCAGTTGGAAACACCGCCGGCGCGCGGCGCCGCGGCGGACATGATCCGGCTGGTGCTCGAGGCGGGCTATGAGGAGCACCTCGAGGAAAATTACGCCAACGCCCGGGCGCGGCTCGAGGACCTCGAGCAACTCGCCGACTTTGCCCGGCAGTTTGCCGGCCCCGAGGAGTTCCTGGCCCAACTGGCCCTGCTGACCAACCTCGAGGCCGAAGCCGAGGCCGCCCCGGCCCAGGAGCAGGAGCGGTTGCGCCTGTCCACCATTCACCAAGCCAAGGGCCTCGAGTTCGACGTGGTCTTTGTGATCATGCTGTGCGAGGGCCTGTTTCCCTCCGCGCGCGCGCTGGCGGACGGCGAAAACGAGGAGGAGGAGCGCCGGCTGTTTTACGTCGCCGTCACCCGCGCCCGCGACGAGCTGTACCTGACCTATCCGTTGATCCGCACTGCCGGGGCTTACGCGGGCGACGCGATGCAGCAACCTTCGCGTTTTCTGGATGAATTGCCCCGCGAGCTGGTCGAGGAATGGAGCCTGCAACTGCCCGGCGGCGGCTACACCTGAATCGTGTCGCGGCGCGGACCGCCCTCAAGCGCCGGCTTCGACCGCTTCCACCAGCGCGCGCAACTCCCAGTGCAGGGCCGGCGCTGCCGCCAGCACGGTGTGCGTGCGCGTGGCGGCCTCCGGGCCCACGCGGAAATCCGGCGCGCGCCCGGCCAGGTCGGTGACCACGCCGCCGGCCTCGCGGACCAGTAACGCGGGGGCGGCCAGGTCCCACAGCTTGCAGTTGAAGTTGATCGTACCGCCCAGGCGGCTCTCGGCGGTGTAGCAGAAGTCCACCAGCGAATTGGTGGCGCGCACGTTGCGGCTGCGCTGCGCGACCGCGGCCAGCAAGAGTCCCTGGCGACGCAAGGCCGCCGCGTCAGCCGTGCCGTCCAAGCCGAAGCCGATCAACACCTGGCTCAGGTCCGTGGCCGTGCTCACCGCCAGGGGCGTGTCGTTGCGCCGCGCGCCCCGGCCTTTTTGCGCGGTGTACATTGCCCCGAGGGCGGGCAGGTACAACGCCGCCTCGCGTGGCTCCGCGCCCTCGAGCCGGGCGATCATCACCCCGAACCACGGCAGGCCGGCCACGAAGTTCGACGTGCCGTCCAAGGGGTCCACCACCCAGACCACCGCCGTCCGCCCCGGGGCGAAGCCGGTTTCCTCGCCCAGGAAGCCGTCTTCGGGAAAGCGCGCGCGGATGCGCTCGAAGATGCAGCGTTCCGCGGCCAGGTCCGCCTCGGTGACCACGCTGGCCGCGCTGTCCTTGGTGCGGACCGTGGTGAGGCGGCCGAAGTGGGCCTCGAGCACCGCGCCGGCGGCCCGGGTGCATTCCGCCAGGAATTCGAGCATGGGCTTCAGACGCCGGTGGGCGCGGCGGTTTTGCCGGATTGTTTCAGGTAGGGCGAGTGGAGGTTGAAGTAAATGCCGCAATGCGGCCGGTCGCCTTCGGCCTGGCTGAGGATGATGGTGAGGTGCCGGTCCAGCGCGATGCCGTGCCGCAAGCCGGGGGCGCGTTCCTGGTAGGCCTTGATGGCTTTGCGCAGCAGTGACTCGAGCGAGACGCGGACCTGGTCCGGCGTCTTTTCGAGGCACACAACGTGGCGTTCGTACACTTTGAGCGCCTCGCGCACTTCGTCCTTGAACCACTCGACGGTCACGGCGGCAGGGTAGGGCCCGGCGCGCGGGCTTCAATGCGAATCCGGCGCCGGCGCCGACGCCGGCGGGCGTGCGGAGCGCGGCCCAAACAACGCGGTGCCGATGCGCACCAGCGTGGCGCCCTCCTCGATGGCCACCTCGAAGTCGCCGCTCATGCCCATGCTCAAATGCGCCAGCGGAGCGCCCAGCCGCTGCTCGCACTCGGCCTTCAACTCGCGCAGGCGCCGGAAGACCGGCCGGACCTTCTCCGGGTCGGGCGTCCAGGGTGCCAGCGTCATCAAGCCCTGGATTTCGAGGCGAGGGAAGGCGTTGAGCTCCCGCAGCTCGGCCAGGAGTTGTTCGGGGCGGTAGCCGAATTTGCTGGCCTCGCCGGCGACGTTGACCTCGAGGAGCACCGGCACGGTCTTGGCGGCCTTTTCGGCCTGTTTCTGCAGCTCCGCGGCCAGCGCCAGGCTGTCGAGGCTCTGGATCATCTCGAACCAGTGCACCGCGTCGCGGGCTTTGTTGGACTGGAGGTGGCCCACCAAGTGCCAGTGCAGTCGGCCGGGGCAGAGCGGGATTTTGGCTTTGGCCTCCTGGACCTTGTTTTCGCCAAACAGGGTCAACCCCAGGTCGGCCGCGGCCCGCACCACCTCCGGCGGCTGGCCCTTGCTGACGGCCAGTAGCGTGACCGTGGCCGGGTCGCGCCCGGCCCGCGCGCACGCGGCGGCGATGCGGCGGCGGAGGTGGGCGAGATTGGCAGCCAGGTCCACGCGGCCACGCTAACGCGGCGTGCGCCGGCCAACAAGACCAGCGGTGGACGGGCGGCCGGTTGACGGGCGGTCGAACCGCGCTTTTTTGCGCGGGTGAACCGACCTGTCTCGGCTCAATTGCCAGCGCCGCCCTCCGCGCCGGCGGGCGGTTTGCCCGCGGCTTACCTCGATTTTTTCGCCTGCTTCAACGCCGGCCGGTACTACGAGGCGCACGAAGTGCTCGAGCCGCTGTGGCTGGCGGTGCGGGGTCGGGCCGAAGCGCGCTTTTACCAGGGGCTGATCCAGTTGGCGGGCGCGTTTGTGCACTGGCAGAGGGGCCGCCCGGGTCCGGTGCGGGCCTTGTTGCGCCGGTGCCGGGAGCAGTGGGAAGGCTATCCGGCCAGATACGCGGGCCTGGACCTGGCCCGGCTGCGCGGGCAGGTGGCGGAGTGGCTGGCGGCGGTCGAAGAGCGGCCTTTCAAGCCCTGGATGATCAAGGCACCACGGCTCGAACCGCCGGCGAATTGAGCTGCCTCTGGGTTTCTCCGGGGGATTTCGCGCCGCCCGTCGGTCCCATCCTGCACCGGGGCCACCGCCACGCGATGGCCGGCAACAGGCCCGTGCCGGAGCAGCGCCCGGAAGCCAAAAATGTGCTTGCGCATCAGCAGGAAAGGGGGATAGCTATAGACATTCACCTTGAACGGTAAACAGCAAGCAACCCTGTAAGGTTCAGAAACCATGAAGACCCAAAGCATCCTGTACTCCCTGGCAGCCTTGGGCTGTGCAATGGCGTGGGGCCAGGCCGTCCCTGGCGCTCCGCAAGACAACGGGTTGACGCCCAAGACCGACACCCTCTACGTCAACCGCAAGACGCTGGAGATTGATCAAATCAACAACGGCAACACCGAGAGCCTCGGCGTGGCCATTGCCAACGGCGGCAACGTCATCGTGGGTTGGGAAGACGACGGCGACGGTCTGCAAGATATCGAGGCGGTGTGGACGATGTACGACTCCGCCGGCAACTCGATCACGCCGAACACCGAAACCACCTCGGTGGCGCTTGGCGGCAGTGTCACCACGAAGTTCCTCTCCTACTTCCGCGCGGACGGCAGCGCCGTTCACGGCTGGCAATCGTGGGGACCCAAGATCAAGGCCAACTTGTTCGGAGATGGCGTCGGCATGGGCGCCACGTCGTTCGGCCTCGATCAGGAAGTCCCGGCGCTGGCCGGCTACTACGGTGACGGCAACGGCGACTACCCGGCCGTCCAACTGCTCAGCAATAACGGCCAGCCGGTGCGGATTCTGGTCGGAGTCAGCGAGGCCTTCGCCGTACGGGACCCGGGCAACATCCGCATTGGTGACTGGGAGTATTTGTCCAACAGCAACGTTGTGATCGTGGGCGAAAGCCGGCAGAACGCGGACCTGGTGGACGTGTTTGGCGGTAGCGACCCGTGGCGGCATGTCATCTTTCGCATCCTGGATCCGGCCGGCAACGTGGTGAAGGCCGAAACCCTGGTCAGCGAGTCGCCCAACTTCGTCGGCAACGCCGAGATGTGGCACGGCGCCGGCGTCACGGCCAACGGCTTTGCCATCCGCTACAAGGCCCACAACGGCCCGGTGGTGGTCCGCATGTTCGACAACGCCGGCAATCCGACCACCGGCGACCTGGTGCTGGCCGACCTGACCGGCCACCCCGAGGCAGGCGGCGGCGGACGCGGTGACGGCGCCGGCTTCCACGGCAACGGCCGGGATGCCTACGTGGCGGTCTGCTCGTATGGCCCGGGTGCCTGGGTGACCGTGCTCAACGCTGACGGCACCGTGCGTTGGTCGCGCAACGTGGCCGATGATCTGAGCCTCGTCTCGGTGGGCCGGACCGATGCGGCAATTGACCGGGACGGCAACGTCATCGTGGTCTTCGGCGGCAAGTACTCGCCGGACAACGTGTATGAAACCGTCATGGGCCGGCGTTTCGATGCCGCGGGCAACCCGGTGGGCGGGACCTTCTACGTGAGCGAGAAGGAAGCGCCCGAGTTGTCTCCCTTCCAGGCCAACAACCCGCGCGTGGCCTGGCGCAACGGTCAGGTGGCGGTGGTGTGGGAGAGCAAGAACGACCTCGAGTCGCTGGACCCTTTCTCGGGCGAGACGTTGACCGTGGTCGCCCTGCGCATCTTCTCCACCTTCACTCCGGGCAGCATCGAGGCTGAAGGCCTGACCCGCATCGTGCCGGACACCCCGATCGTCAAGCATGACCAAAACGCCCTGGGCAACTGGGAGCCTTACGCCAGCACGCTCGGGACCAGCACATTCCTGATCGAGGGCAACACCTTCGCCGACGACGGCACCTTCTCCAATCAGCGGTTCGTCGTGGCCCTCCAGCCCGCCGCCGGCGGCCCCATGAAGCTGGCGGAAGGCTTCTACACCGACGCCGGCCAACCCTACAAAGGCCAGATCAACCTCTCCCGCCAAAACGGCAACCCCGGCCGCGTGGCGGGCGACATGCGCCCCGGCGCCGTCAATTACATGGTCGGCGCCGAAGCCTCTCCGCACGGCTTCCCGCAGTTCCAGTCCGACAACCGCTGGAATCTCGGCTTCGACCGGCTCTCTGACGGGCGCTACGGCACGGTCCAAATCTTCAGACTGGACCCGGCGACCCTCACGCCCACCCCGCTGAGCAAGGCACTCGACTCGGCCAACGGCCGGCTCACCTCCGGCGTGGCGCCGGGCAATCAGATCACCCGCTTCGGCGGCGAAATCGTCTGCCTCGACAACGGCAACTTCGTGTCCGTCGTCGAGGACAAATCCCGCACCCGCGCGCCGGACAGCGACTGCGTGGCGGCCACCATCTTCGCCCCGGACGGTTCGGTGGTGAAGGACACCTTCATCGTGGCGCTGGGCGACATCTGGTCCAACGTCGCGCCGTTCAAGGGCGGGTTCGCCGTGCGGGCCCGTCCGGAAGACGGGACCAGCGGCGTGCGGCTGATTCACTTCTTCGACAACGCGGGCAATCGCCTGGGCACCGTGGATCAGGCGACCTCCGGCATCGCCTTCGACACCGGCCGCGGCGACGGCACACGCATCTTCGGGCACATCAATAGCCCGTACGTGTTTTTGGCCGGCCGGCCGGCGAACACGCAGATCGTCAAGGTTGCCGCGTTCGACTCGCGCACCCGCCAGTTCGTGGCCGCCGCCGACGTGAGCGAAGGCGCCTTCACCGGCAACTTTGATCGCGTCAACGGCGCGGTGGACGCGCTCAACCGCCTGACCGTCGCCTGGGTATCGCAACCCGTCGGCTACGAGAAGCAACAGGTGGCCGCCCGGGTGCTGGCCTTCGACGGGACCAAGTTCACCCCGCTGACGCGGAGTTTCTTCCCCTTCATCAACAATGCCAAGCAGGGCATCCGCACTTACCAGATGACCGTGGCCATGACCACCAAGCAAATCTGCGTGGCGGCCAAGGGCGAGATCAACTATGAGAACAAGCCCGAACTCGGGCCCAACTCACCCAACGAGGTCAACTTCTACACCGTGTTCAGCCACCCGGCGCCTGCCGACGATCCCACCCCGCCGGTGGGCGGCGGTCCCGCTCCCGCGCTGAGCATCAGCCGCACGGGCAACAACGTCACCATCGGCTGGGCCCCGGCCGGCACCGGCTGGACGCTCGAATCCGCCCCGGCCATCACCGGGCCGTGGACGGCGGTGGGCACGCAGAACCCCACCACCGTGGCCATCGGCGCAGGCAACCAGTTCTTCCGGCTGAAGCAGTGAGCCGGTCCCGGCCGCGCGGGCGGCCGGTTTGAAATCCACCACGCCCGGGATGGCGACACGCTGTCCCGGGCGTTGCGTTTTCGGGGGCGCCAAACACCCGGATTACTGAGCCGAAACGAGAGGAGCGCACGCGCCCCCGCGTGCTGTCAAAGGCGTCCCCGCCGTCGACCTCGTAGCGCAGGCTGTCAGCCTGCCGTATCGCCGACTTCCAGTCGGCCCCGGCGAGCGGTTCACCCGGCCCCGGCGGGTTGGAAACCCGCGATACAGCAGACCAGAGGTCTGCGCTACGACGTCGGCACGCCACTGCCCCGCCGACTGCCAGTTGGCGATACGGCCGATTGCCAATCGGCGTTACGCCGCGCAGGGCGAAGCGTCCGCCACTCCCGAGTTCCGCCTCCGGCATCCGGCATCTGGTATCCGGCATCCGGCATTCGGCATCTGGACTCGCCCTCACAGCGCCGGCAAGCCGGCGCACTCCACACGCTTCGCGACGTATTGGGCGCTCGACCCACGCGCCAGCGTTTGGACTGCGGCCGCTTGCTGCCGCTTTCCGGTCCTCGCCTCCAGCCTCCGGCTTCGGGCATCCGGTATCCGGCATCCGTCTTCCCTCGCCTCACTCCTCACTCCTCGCTTCTCACTCCTGATCGGACAGGTCGCCACTGCGTCGGCGCCGCTCCACGGTCGCGTCACAGCGCGGCCCTACCGAGTGAAGACATCGGGCAACTTGCGGGGACGCTGCGGCGCCGGCTCGCGCGGCGGGCCGCCTACTCCGTGACCGTGTCGTAGAAGTGCAGGATGTCGCCCTTTTCGCCGGTGAGTTCGGCTTCCTTGAACTTGATGGCCGCGCGCGGGTGCTGGTTGAGATAGCCGGTCAGCAGGTACGGCAGGTCAAAGCCCCAGAGCAGCTTGGTCCGCAGGGGTTCGATGTGGTTTTGCACGCAGCCCAGCACCGGGCGCAGGTCGTACTTGGGGTTGTGCAAGAAGGCCAGCAGCAACTCCATCGGGCAATTGCCGGCGCCGCGGCCCAGGCCCGCCATCGTGGCGTCGAGGAAGTTCGCCCCTTGGATGATGCCCTCGATGGTGTTCGCGAAGGCGAGCTGGAGATTGTTGTGCATGTGCACGCCCACTTCCTTGCCGGCCGGCTTGCAGTGGCTGAGGTACTTGCGGACCAGGTAATTGACTTGCTCGCTGTACAGGGAGCCGAAGCTGTCCACCACGTAGATGGCCCGCGCCTCGGATTGCGCCATCAACTCGAGGCCCTCGGCCAGCTCGCGGTCGGGGACGGTCGAGACGGCCATGAGGTTGAGTGTGGTTTCGTAGCCCTTGTCGTGGGCGTCCTTGACCATGTCCAGCGCGGTGGGGATTTGGTTGATGTACGTGGCCACGCGCACCATGTCCACCACGCTTTCTTTCTTGGGCGGGATGTCTTCCTTGTAGTCGCACTTCTCGGCGTCGGCCATGACCGAGAGCTTGAGCGGGGTGGGGTTGTCGCCCACGATGCGGCGGATGTCTTCCTCGCGGCAGTACTTCCAAGCCCCGTAATCGCCCACCTTGAGGCCCTTGCGCGAGGCTTTGTAGCCGATCTCCATGTAGTCAATGCCCGCCGCCACGCAGGTCTCGTACACGGCCTTCACCACCTCGTCGGGGAACTGGTGGTTGTTCATCAGGCCACCGTCCCGGATGGTGCAGTCGAGCACCTTGATCTCCGGACGGTACGAGAGCCAGCGGCCCACCGGGCTGTCCTTGGCCTTGGGCTTGGCGGCGGTTTTTTCCGATGCAGTGTTCATCGGCCCCACTGTGCCCCAAATGCGGGCCCAAGCTCAATGGCGGAAACCGCCGGGGGCGGACTCCGTCGCGACCCTTTGCTGGAATGCAATGCCGGCGACACCATGCGGCGGCGCTAAAAAGGCGCGGTAAGACGAGGATTGTTCCCCCGGGACCGCGCCTCAGAGGTCCAACGCCATCGTGTCCGCGAAAACCGCCCGGCCCAGCCGCGCCTCGGCTTCGGCGGCGCAAAGTCCCGGGAGGGCAGGCGTCGCCGAGCCGCCAGCGGCAGCGTCGGGCTTGCCTGCACTCGCCGCGTCGCCCAGACGCTCGGTCGCGGCCCGCCTGAGCACCTGCCCGAGCACCTGCGCCAGCGCGCCCCGGTGCAGGCGGCGGAACCGGCGTATGGCCGCAGCACTCAGCGGCACGCCCCGACCCAGGTAGCGCAAGCCGGGGTCGGTTTCGAGCGCCTCCTCGATCTGTTCGGAGCTTTCCAAGCCGCACAGGTAGGCATAGGCCAGCGTGGCCAGGGTCTGGTTGAAGTTGAGCACTTCACCCGCGTGATGGAACCCGCTCCCGCGCGCCGCTGACTCCAGGTGGCTGACCTCTTCCAGCACCCCGGCCAGCAGCCGCTCGGTGCCCCACCACTCCCGCAGGTCCGCCGGGAAATGCACCCGGTCCTGGCCGGCGCGGCTGGCTGCTTCCGGCGGGACTGTCATCCGAGTGTCGTGCCTCGTTTTCATCACGCTCACAATGTGCCCCTGTCTTGTGACAAACCGATGACACAACGGTGAAAATCTTGAGGCGTCGGCTTAGTTCATATCAACAAATCCAGATTCGTTGATTTTATTGTTGCGAACCCCTCGACTTCCCGACAGATTCTGCCCACGCCGTGCCCCTGCGGGCGGGCGTCCTGACATGCAACGTTTGCGGCTTGCCACACCCGAGCTTGAGCAGTGCCTCCGTCAGCGCATCGTCCTCCTGGACGGCGCGATGGGCACGCTCATCCAGGCCCAGCGGCTGGGGGAGGCGGACTACCGCGGCGCCCGGTTTGCCGATTGGTCCGGCAAGCCGCTCAAGGGCAACAACGAACTGCTGGTCCTGACCCGCCCGGACCTGATTCGCGACCTCCACCGCCAGTACCTCCTGGCCGGGGCGGACCTCATCGAGACCAACACCTTTTCCGCCACCATCATCGGCCAGCACGATTTCTTTTTCAGCCGGCACACGCCCGGTCGCAAGGACCCGGCCTTCTTTGACGAGGTGATCAACGACGCCCACCTGCGGGAATTGGTGGTGGAAATGAACCTCGCCGCCGCCCGCCTCGCCCGGGAAGCCGCCGACCGCGTGGCGGAGGAGACGGGCCGACCACGGTTCGTCGCGGGCGCCATCGGGCCGATGCCCGTGACCGCCTCGCTCTCGCCGGACGTCAACGACCCGGGCTTTCGCTCCGTGACCTTCCGCCAACTGCGCCAGGCCTACGCCGAACAGGTGCGCGCCCTGATCGAGGGCGGCGTGGACCTGCTGCTGGTGGAAACCATCTTCGACACCCTCAACGCCAAGGCCGCGCTGTTCGCCATTCAGGAAGTGCTCGACGAACTCGGCGGCACGGCGCCCGCCGCGGCCCCGTTGCCGCTGATGATCTCGGGCACCATCACCGACCGCTCCGGGCGCACGCTCACCGGCCAGACGGTCGAGGCGTTTTGGAACTCCGTGGCGCACGCCCGGCCGCTGACCATCGGCCTGAACTGCGCCCTCGGCCCGCGCGAGATGCGGCCGTTCGCCGAGGAACTCGCCGGCCTGGCCCCCGCCTACACCTGCTTTTATCCCAACGCCGGACTGCCCGACCCGCTTTCGCCCACGGGTTTCCCCGAGACGCCCGAGTCCCTGGCCCCGCAACTGGCTGAGTGGGCCCGCGCCGGCTGGGTGAACATCCTCGGCGGCTGCTGCGGCACCACGCCCGACCACATCCGCGCCCTGGCCGCTGCCGTGCGCGACCTGCCCCCGCGCCGTCCGCCCGTGGTGCCGCCCGAGTTGCGCCTGAGCGGCCTGGAGCCGTTGACCGTGCGGCTCAACCGGCCCGTGGCCGAAAACGGCGCCGGCGCCGACCCCGGCACGGCGGCGCAGAACTTCATCGTCATCGGCGAGCGCACCAACGTGACCGGCTCGCCCAAGTTCGCGAAGCTGGTCCTCGCGGGGAAGTTCGACGAAGCGGTGGCCGTCGCCCGCCAGCAGGTCGAAAACGGCGCCCACCTCATTGATGTGAACTTCGACGAGGGGATGCTCGACGGCGTGGCCGCCATGCGGCGCTTCCTCCAGCTCATCGCCGTCGAGCCGGACGTGGCGCGCGTGCCGGTGATGATTGACTCCTCGAAATGGGCGGTGATCGAGGCCGGGCTCGAATGCCTGCAAGGGCGGGGCGTGGTCAACTCGATCTCGCTCAAGGAAGGCGAGGCCCGCTTCCTCGAACAGGCCCGGCGCATTCGCCGTTATGGCGCGGCAATGGTGGTGATGGCCTTTGACGAGCGCGGCCAGGCCGACACCTTCGAGCGGCGCGTCGAGGTCTGCGCGCGCGCCTATCGCCTGCTCACCGAGCAGGCCGCCATTCCGCCCGAGGACCTCATCTTCGACCCGAACGTCCTGACCGTGGGCACGGGCATCGAGGAACACGCCAACTACGCCGTGGACTTCCTGCGGGCCACGCGCTGGATCAAGGACCACCTGCCGCGCGCGCGTGTCAGCGGCGGCATCAGCAACATCAGCTTCAGCTTTCGCGGTCACCACGCCGTGCGGGAGGCCATGCACAGCGTCTTCCTCTACCACGCCCTGCGGGCCGGGCTGGACATGGCCATCGTTAACGCCGGCATGTTGGCCGTGTACGAGGAAATCGAGCCCGAGCTGCGCGAACTGGTCGAAGACCTCCTCCTCAACCGCCGCCCGGATGCCACCGAGCGCCTGCTCGCCTGGGCCGAAGCCCGCAAGGCCCGGGCCGACGCCCACGCCGGCGAGGCCAGGCCCGAGCCCGAAGCCGCCGCCTGGCGGCAGGCCACGGTCGAAGAACGCATCACGCACGCCCTGGTCAAGGGCATCGCCGATTACATCGAGGCCGACGTCGAGGAGGCCCGCCGCAAGTACGGCCGCCCCTTGGCCGTTATCGAGGGACCGCTCATGGCCGGCATGAACGTCGTGGGCGACCTCTTCGGCGCCGGCAAGATGTTCCTGCCCCAGGTCGTCAAGGCGGCCCGGGTCATGAAAAAAGCCGTCGCCTACCTCCAACCCTTCATGGAGGCGGAAAAGCAGGCTGCCGCGCGCGCCGCCGGCCGCGTGCTGCTGGCCACGGTCAAGGGCGACGTGCACGACATCGGCAAGAACATCGTGGGCGTGGTGCTGGCGTGCAACGGCTACGAAGTGCTGGACCTGGGCGTGATGGTCCCCGGCGAGAAAATTCTCGAAACCGCCCGCGAGCGGCAGGTGGACGTGATCGGCCTCAGCGGCCTCATCACCCCGTCCCTCGACGAGATGGTGCACGTGGCTCGCGAGCTGGACCGGCAGGGTTTTCAACAACCCCTACTCATCGGCGGCGCCACCACCAGCAAGGCCCACACTGCCGTCAAGATCGCCCCGGCCTACCGCCAACCGGTCATCCACGTGCTGGATGCCAGCCGGGCCGTGCCGGTGGTGTCCGCGCTGCTCAGCGCCGACCAAAAGCCGGCGCTGGTCCAACAGGTGCGTGCCGAGTACGAGCGCCTGCGCCACCAGCACACCGAGCGGACCACCCGGCTCCTGAGCCTGGCCGAGGCCCGCGCGCGCGCGCCCCGCTTCGATTGGACCGCCTACGTGCCGCCGCGGCCGGAGTTCCTGGGCGTACGGGTGTTGACCTCGGAACCTCCGACCGCGCCGGGCGCGCCGGCCCCGGTTTGGACCGGTGCCGCCGAGCCGCCGGTCTTCGAGCGCGTGCACCTCCGCCTGGCCGACCTGGTGCCGTTCATTGACTGGTCGCCGTTTTTCCACGCCTGGGAGTTGCGCGGGGTGTTTCCCAAAATCCTCGACCACCCCAAATACGGCGAGCAGGCCCGCAAGCTATACGAGGATGCCCGCCGCCTGCTCGAGGACCTCGTGAGCCGGGGCCGCCTGACCGCGCGCGGCGTGTACGGCTTCTTCCCGGCCCACGCCGTGGGCGACGACGTGGAGGTTTACGCCGACGAGTCCCGCGCGCACCCGCTGGCTCGCTTTCACTTCCTGCGCCAGCAAATCGAGAAAGGCGACACCACCCCGCACTGGTGCCTGGCGGATTTTGTCGCGCCTCGGACGGATGCCGCAGGACCCGGCGCCGCGCCGCCGGTGCGCGACTACCTGGGCGCATTTGCCGTCACCACCGGGCACGGCCTGCGCGAACTGGTCGAAGCCTTCCGCGCCGACCACGACGACTACCGCGCCATCCTGGCCGAGGCGCTGGCCGACCGGCTGGCCGAGGCCTTCGCCGAATACCTGCACAAACGCGCGCGCGAAGACTGGGGCTTTGGCCGCGCTGAAAACCTCACGCCCGAGCAGCTCCACGCGGAGCAATACCGCGGCATCCGGCCGGCCGCGGGCTATCCGGCCTGTCCGGACCACACCGAGAAGGCCACGCTTTGGCAACTGCTCGACGTCGAGGCGCGCGCTGGCATCCGCCTGACTGAGAGTTTCGCCATGTGGCCGGGCAGCAGCGTCAGCGGCCTCTACTTAAGCCACCCGGAGTCCCGGTACTTCGCCGTAGGCCCACTGGGGCGCGACCAGATCGAAGATTACGCCCGCCGCAAAGGCGTGCCCGCGCGCGAGGTCGAGCGCTGGCTGGGGCCCTATCTGGCCTACGAACCCGCACCGGGATAAACCCCGCCGCCGGGGCGCCCCACTGGACCGGGTCGCTGCGGCCGCTGTCGGTCATGTAAATCTCCCAGCGCCGGGACACTCCGTTCCACGAGCCGTCGCCCGGGGAGGCGGACCTGACCCGTGGCAGAGGGGTCATGGCCACTTACCCAAGCTCCGGTCCAAGGGCCGGGCCTTCAAGGCGGCAACGGGTCGCCAAGAATCTGCGCGCGCCACCTCCGCCATTCCCGCCCCTCCGGGGTCCTGGCCCAGCGGAAAAAATAGTCAATAAACTGCTCGGTTGGCGGAAACGCGGGCCCGTGGTCGAGCAGGTACCGGCGTTCGGCGGCGGCCTCGACCATAAACTTGGCGTAGCGTTCCAGATACCGCGGATTGTTCTCCCGCTTCTTCTCCAGCACCCATTCCCAAGCCTCATCGCGCCCGGACCTGGCCAGACCTGAAATGGCGCTGACCACCAAGATTTCTTGCAACGGCATTGGAATGTCGCCCTGCTCCCACCACCAGGGAATCTGAGTTTCCCAGAATTCCTCGTTCAAGCCCTGGCGCAGCAAGGCGAGCGCCTCGGGATGCCGGCGCGCCACGTGGCCCCGCAGCGACACGAGGCTGCACAGGGCTAAACCGTCGTCATGGGTCAGGTACTGCCCCCGGTAATCCTCGAAGAGCGCCCGCCGGAACCGGTCCCCCACCCGGGAGTCCCCCACATCGGCCAGCGCCTGCGCGATGCCCAGTTTATTCCGGAAGGGCAGCGCCGGGAGTTCATCAAACCGTTTCAACAGTACGTCCACGACATCCCGGCCCACCGGTTGCGCGAGCAGCACGGGATAGGGAATTTTCGCGGCCCCGTTGGTCAGGAGGACCTCGACCCACCCCGGGCGGGGCAGGGGCGTCAGGGCCGGACCGGCGGCCGTGGCGGGCGCGGCCGAGGTGGTCGCTCCAACGGGTGGGGTCGGTGTTGGCGGCCGGGGTTCGCCGCGGGCGGAGCCGCCGGCTCCGAGCCGGAACTTCCGCCGAGCAAAGGGGCGCCGGGGTTTTCGCTCGAACGACTTGCCCGCCAGTGCCGCACGCCCAAGCCGGCCGCTAGGAGCAGCGCGCCGACTCCAAGCCGAGCATAACGCCCACCAGCAGGGAGTTTCCGCGGGGCGTCCAACCGTGTGCCATGTCACCAAAATACGCGGCCGCCGGGTGATGTCGAGGCCCCTGTCGCCCCCCGCCCGGGCCGTGCCCGGGTGGCGTTGAGATTCACTGCGGCGCCGGAGACTGTGAATTATTCACATTGAAAGATTTAAACGAGACTAAGACAGTCAAAATGGTATCGGCCAACATCCTCGTGGGAATCATTGTGGGGCGACGGCGACTACTATCTGTTACTTCGTGGTGGCCCCTCCCGAAGCTGTGGCTGGGGTTCCAGACGCGTATCAAGTTCGCGCAGTAAGCGCGCCGCTGCAGTGGGGTTCACGTCCGTTTCGGGTAACTCTATTCGCAGATCTTCCCCGGTTGGGTCAAATACTCTGATCCACAAGAAATCGCACTCGAAAGAAGGGAGCCTTGGTCTCATGGTCATAATGGCTACTGCGTTCGTATCGGATCGCCACTGAACCACGGGTACTACCTGCGTGACGTTCGATCTCACTTCCTGGAGCGAGAACCAGACCATATAGTTCGTTCCCCAATGCTTTAAACACTCTTCGATCACGACAGATTGGTATTGTTGGAGTGAGCCCGGCTTTCCGAAAACCCTGACTTCCGCTTGGCGAAGTCGGCCGTTGAGAATCTTGAAGGTGAACAGCGTGCCAGCAGGATGATATGGGCCAGCGACTTCATTCCCCGTTGGATCACGCCCCCGTCGCACCTCGTAGATCGTCTGGTTCGTCTTCGACAGGTCCAGCTTTTTGAAGAGCGGCGCAGCTTCGGGACGTTTGACTGCGAGTTCCTTTAAGGGCATCGCTAGGTGCACGTCCTCCAGTCCTCGCGGCAGCGGCTGAGCCAGTGCAGGATAGGCCAACCAACACCCAGCGAGCAGGAAGGTAGCAGCCAGCGTTCTAGAAAAGTGCCGTCTCCGCCCTGGTGAGATCCAAGGTCCGTGCCTCGCTGGAATGTCAGTTGCGCTCACGTTGGTCCTCCGGTCAGTAAGGTTGTTCGCTGGAAGGAACAAGCAGGCCGCCTCCCTCTGAATTGGTCAGGTCGTCGAGTACGGTCAACTGGCCAGAGTCCGCAGCCTGCCGGACTGCGGTTTGGATCGCCGCTTTCTTCTGCTCTTCGGTGGCTTCCGGAGGAAAGTTCATGCCGTTGACGATCGAACACGCCCGCAGGTTGTTCTCCATGTCCATCACGATCTCATTGTGGGGTGCGCCCTGCTCGAGATTCGTCCGCTCGTGGGCAGTTGCTGCGGCAATCGCAACATTAGGACCCAGGATCGGTGAGCTGCACATAAGGGCCACCCAGTAAGAATGTCGAACAGCATCCGCTCGACAATTGTGGACACCATGACCACTACACAACGAATCTGCCAACGTAGAAGCCTCAGAGGCGTATGCATAAGCCATCGCCGCAGCTAACCTGTGTTTGGCAGCCCATACGTCTTCGTTCGGTGGCGATATCTCCATTACGGTAACTCTGGCACGTCGTGGATCGCTCGTCTTGACTCTGACTTCCAGATCCGTGGTGCCAAGCGTCCGACATGTGACGCTCAAATCAAAGCCTTTACCCTGTCCAATACCATTCCAGACAACTTCCTGTGTCTGGACAGCCGCGTGGGGGCGGAGTAGACACGTAAACTCAATGACATCCTCCTTGAGAACCCCAATTCTAGGCATGAAAGCCAAGGGGGGAAGGTCCTCTTCTCGATAAGGGTCAATGCAATTCAATCCAGACATTGTTGGCACTCTGTAGAAAAGTGAGTGCTGATGCTTTTGGGCGGTCATCACGAACAGATAGAAATCTGCCGACGCTTGGGGAGTCACGGTAAACTCCGCGTTGTCCGGCAGGACTTCGTAGAGGTACCCGTCGGCCCCCACGGGCCTGCCAAGCACTCGGATGGTCGACGGGTCCACGCCGTCCGTAATCTGCGCGCGGACAAACGAATCCTGCGGATAGGGGGGCTGCTCCCGGGGGTTCGTGAACTTCCAGGCATTGACGGTGAAGGAAAAGAGCTGGCGCCCGGCGATGCCCTTCCCGCCGGTTTGCAGGCGCAGGATCGTCCGTGCGGCGCGCGAGTAGGTGTCGTTCACGCACTCGCGAGGTTGGACATCCGTGACGTTGCATACTTCCCAGGGCACCTCCTTCCAATACAACGGATCCCCGTGGGGGTAAATGGATTCCGGGTCGCAGACGTTGCATCCGCCTTCGTCGGTCAGGCCCGTCCAGTACTGGTAGGGGTGGTCCACGGAACCCCCCGCGTTGTCCCAGTAAACACAGTGACGGTAGCCTCCGGAGTTGTGATGAACCCGCATGAAGGTGGTGTAGGAGGCGCGGAATCCGCCGCAAGTTCCGTAGGAGTGCTGGCTGTTTTCCGTGTAGCGCATGACGTACAGCCGCGCCGGGCGGTCCCGCTGGAGTTCGGTGTCCCGGGCGGTCGAGTCGGCCGGGTTGCCCTGGGCGGTGCTGCCGGCGGGACCGCCCCCGTCGCCGGCGCCGTTGTGGTGGCTGAGCGGGATGGCCCGCGCTTGGAGCACCGCCGTGCCGCCCTCGCCCAAGGGAACCGCCTCCGCCCGCCAGGCCCAGACCGTGCCGTCGGGCGTGAGGCTGGCCCGCACGCCGTTGACCCATACCGCATACCCGGCCTCGCTGATGGTACCGGTGACGGTCAGGCGCGCCCGGGCCAGTTCGGCCTCGGAGGGCTCGTGGATCGTGAGCGTCACGGAACTCCGGTTCACGGTCAGGGTCTGGCTGCGGACATTGCCGGCTGCGTCGGTGGCGGTGAGGGTGAGGACGTTCGCGCCGGGCCGCAGCGGCAGGCCCTCGACCCAGAAGTGGCCGCTGTGTGGGGCGAGCGATTCCATCGGAGCTGTCGTCGGCGCTTTCATGCTCAATTCCCTGACTTCTCCTGGCTCGCGGCTCGGCGGCGGCAGCGGTACAGCAGTCCGGCAGCGACAAGCGCCGCCGCGGCGGTGCCCCAGGCAGCCCAGGGAAACCAACTCGCGGACGGCACCGGCAGGTCGGCCAAAGCGGCAACCCGGTCCGGGTTGGCCCAGTTGGGATCCACAGGGTACGGGCTGGAAGCGGGCGCGAGGGTGGGGGCGGTTGGGGACGGGCTTGATTCAAATGGGGGTAATTGGACCTCCAACGGCTTGAACTTGACGAGTTCAGCAGTCCGACCGCCGTTCATAATTTACCTGACCCCATAGATTAACATCCGAACAAGGAAGTAGCCAAGCAGTACGGAATAAATCAGAACTATTATAATGGATTGTATCTTACGCCTGTCTAAAATCAGTGCTAACATTTGATACATAAACGATAGTAGCAAAAGTAATACATATACTGCAGTAGATCTACTTGCTGCTGTGCTATCTTCTAGAAATGAGACCCAAAACGGTAACGCTACATACCACGCAATGACCAACACCAAGAGTATCACACCAATTGGGCTTGGCCAGAGCGGTTTTCTTTTCTTGGTCATGCCAAATTGGGTTGGTGCCGATTGACAAATAGACCTTGTATTCAATATAAGCTGTTTCTGAAATTAAGGGTAGGTTCTCCAATTGAGCAATGTTTCTCGCCATTCAGGAAACTCATCTGAGTCTTGCTCCACTGGCATTGGAGCATCCCAGCTGAACTGAACATTGCCTGAACCCCAAGGATCAACGACGGCCGCATTCCACTGCCATTCAATTTTCTTGAGTGTAACATAAATATTCTCGCTAGGTAACCCATTTGCCGGCTTAAAAATAAGGTATGTTTTAAAATAGTCCTCCAGTACTAGCGTCGCTATAAACGCGAACTGCGGGCTATCCCTCATCAAGGTGTCAGTATTGGTGTTGTCAATCAAATCATCTTGGCTGTACGGATATGTGTTGTCGAGCCAATATTCACCGTGAGTGTTTTGTCGGTAACCTGTCGATAGTATGTCGGAAACCCTATCGCATCTTACTAGCTGTGCCCAGTTAGCAACGCCAAGATATCGCGTTGATATACGAGCGTTTAGCTGGAATTCCGGAAAATCGAGATTGACAGAATTATAAGGGAAACCATAAACTATCCTAGCGCCTCCAGCTTTTAAATGCATCAGAGTTGCCGATGGCCGGTAGATTTCAATCTTCCCCCTACCTGTGACAATGGCGTACTGGCCGTTTTTGAACTGCAGACCGGCACCGAAGCGCACGGGGCCGCCGGGTTTGTTGACGTACCAGCAGGAGGTGTCCCACCGCCTCAGGAGCGCAGGGTTCACCCGGTAGTTTACCGAGCCGTAGGGTGCCAAGTACACGCCAGGCCAAACCCCAACCCATCGCTCCCCTTGCCAGGCCTCGTTCACAAACTTCCCAGGCAGAACCCATTGCGCTACGCCAGAGGAGGGTTGAAGCACGGCCGCGTCCACGGGCGGTTCCAACCGGGCCTTGAAGTCCACCCGCTCGCCCACGCAGAACTCCGGCACCGTGCTCTCCAGGTCCTGCCCGTCGGCGGTGAGCACCAGCCGGTGCTTGGTAGCGGAGACCTCGAAGTAGTAGAAACGACCGGGAGCCTTCGGGGTCACCTCCACGGTGACTCCATCCGGCAGGCTCACATAAAGGTAGCCGTCGCGGCCCAGGGGCCAGCCCAGCACGCGGATTTGATCCGACGGCTCGATCCGGGTCATGGTGTGCTGCCGTTGGGTCGCGTCGGTGTAGGGCGGCTTGAGGCGGGGATCCTGCGGGGCATAGGCTGCCGCCCACAAGGCAAACAGATTGCGCCGCAGGGGCCGCGCCTTGCCTCCCGTGTCCAGCAACATCGTCGTCCGAGCAAAGCGCACGTAATTGTCCGGCCGAAAATAGTTCCATTGGAATTGAACGTCGGCCACATTGCAGTACTCGGTGGGCAGCGCCCAGAAGTAGCGGTAGCTTTCCGGCTCGCATTCCGGGCAGTTGCCGGCCGGCGGCACACAGCCGATGCCGATGCCCTGATCGTCGTAAGCGGGCCAGGTTTGCACGGTCTGGGTGACCCCGTACTGCGGGTCTTGCGTTGTCAGGCGCCGTATCCCGTCTTCGGAGCCCCAGCGGACGTGCATTTCCGTGGTCTCGATGCGCCAGTCGGCATAACCCCGCGGGAGGATATGGGTGAGGTGCTCGAAATACGAACCGACGTACAGCCGCGCCGGGCGGTCCCGCTGGAGTTCGGTATCCCGGGCGGTCGAGTCGGCCGGGTTGCCCTGGGCGGTGCTGCCGGCGGGACCGCCCCCGTCGCCGGCGCCGTTGTGGTGGCTGAGCGGGATGGCCCGCGCTTGGAGCACCGCCGTGCCGCCCTCGCCCAAGGGAACCGCCTCCGCCCGCCAGGCCCAGACCGTGCCGTCGGGCGTGAGGCTGGCCCGCACGCCGTTGACCCATACCGCATACCCGGCCTCGCTGATGGTACCGGTGACGGTCAGGCGCGCCCGGGCCAGTTCGGCCTCGGAGGGCTCGTGGATCGTGAGCGTCACGGAACTCCGGTTCACGGTCAGGGTCTGGCTGCGGACATTGCCGGCTGCGTCGGTGGCGGTGAGGGTGAGGACGTTCGCGCCGGGCCGCAGCGGCAGTCCCTCGACCCAGAATTGGCCGTTCCGTTCCACCAAGCCCACGACGGGCTCCGGGGTCAGACCGCTTACCGTCACGCTCGCGCAGGCATCGTCCACCTGACCGCGCAGATCCAAGGTATCACTAGCAATCTCCGCGCCATCAAGCGGCCAGCGCAGGGTGATGCCTGGTGGAGTGGTGTCGCCGGACAGGTCCAGCGTGTAGTTCAAGGGAAGGGTGGCGGTGTTGCCGGCCAGGTCGGTGGCGCGGAGGGTAAGGGAGTTCACGCCGGGGGCCAGTTCCACGTCAAAGAGCTGGAAGGGCCAGGCGATGGGGTCGAAGGTGGCTTCGTCCACCACTTCCGGCAGGACCAAGCCGGCTTCGTGGAGCCAAGTACCGTTGCCGTTGACCAGGTCGTAAGAGACGTGGTTCAAGCCTTCGTTGGCGGTGCCCTGGACCTGGATGACCGGTTGTGACGTGGTCGCCCCCGCCGGCTCGATGAGGGTGATGACCGGCGGGGTGGTGTCGAGCACCACGCGCAGCTTGCGCCACAGTTCCAAGCCGGGATTGCCTTGGGAGTCCACCCCGCGGAACCCCACCCAGAGGTAGCGCGGCCCGTCGCCGGTGCCCAGGTCCACGCCAAAGCCCGGCAGGAAGGGCCCCCACAGGTTGCTGAAGTCCGGGGTTTCCACGTCCGTGAGGTAGAGCCGCACGGCCATCTGGGCGGCGGGCGGTCCCGTCACGGTGGCCGGGATCAGCGGAGTGTTCACCCGCAGGCCCGGGAGGCGAATGTCCAGGTCATTCGATGGCGCCCGCATCGCCTCGTACTCGGCCTGGATGGTGGCAGCACTAAGTTCGAAATTAAACGTCTCCAGTTCCTCGATCTGACCGTTGACGCGCTGGTCGCCGTTGGAATTGCTGCCCACGTTCAGGCCGGTGGCCTGCCGCACCGTCGCCGCAGGATAACGCGTCACCCCGCTGCCCGTGGCTACCGGCTCTCCGTTCACGTAGATGATGCTGGCCGTGGGACCGTAGGTGACGGTGATCTGGTACCAGACGCCGGCGGTCCAGTTGACCGTCGCAGCCGCCGCGGCGCCCGTGCCGCCGCCCTGCGTAAGAAACTGCAGCAAATTGCCCTCCGGGTTCAGATAAATGGCCCAGAAGCCGTAGCTGCCGTCGGGGGTGTAGGCCCCCAGTTCAATCAACCGCGCCCAAGTCCAGGGGCCCGAGCCGGTACTCCAGTTGGGGCGGAACCAGAACCGTACCGTACCCCGGCGGCAATTGATGTTCATGCCCCCGGGCTCGGTGTCGTGGTATTTCAGGTTGGCGGTACCGCTGTACGGGATGCCCAGGGCCGTACCGCTCCAACTGGGGAGACGCTGCAAGCCGACCACCTGTCGGGGCAACTGCCCCTGTTCGCCCTCCCAACCGGGCTGATTGAAACGCCACCACCCCAACCGTTTGGGAACCAACGAGTCGGGATTCCGGGGGTCCGTGCCCTGCCGGACCTCTTCCGCGTCCGAACAGCCGTCTTCATCGCAGTCCCAGGAGGTGAAATCCGTTTCCATCGCTCCGGTCAGCCCGTCGCCGTTGGCGTCTTCGCGGAAATCCGGCAGGCCATCGCCGTCGGTGTCCAACGGCACCAGGGCGGCGGGGGCGGGCGGGAAGACCGCCACCTCGTTGGCGTTGGCGTAACCGGGCCAGCTTTCCCCGGTCTGGCGGGTGTGCCAGCCCCACGCCTCCACCCGCC
>CAYXPA010000028.1:0-38781 GCA_964466945.1 uncultured Verrucomicrobiota bacterium
CCTTTCGAGGAGGCTACGCCGGTGCTAGACGCCCAGGCGCTGATGCGGTTTAACGTCCCGGCTCACCGACGCCGGGCCAACGATGTCCGATTGTCAACTGAGCCGCGATCCCGGCGTTCGGTGCAGCCGGCTTGATAGCCTTGGTCATTGCCCAACTCCTCTCATCGCGCTCAAAAAAGCGACAGTGATTGTGACGACCCCTGACAGGCCAAGCAGCGCCCCCATGACTAGGCGCCAGTCTCGGCGACGAAAAAGAGCGACGACTGAGAAGGCAAACGCCGCCAAGCCGGAGAGAAAGGCAAAGGGCACAACGACCGCGCCACCGATGGCGGGAAGCCGTGGTGAAGGCCAGCCGAAGAGTGCGGTGGACAGAAGCCACAGACCTCCGAGCAGGGAGAATGCTCCGACCCAGATCCCGTGCCACGCTGTGATGGGACGACCGAAGATCGTGGCCGTCAATTGGCGCGGTGTATCTCTGTGCATGGTCCGATGCAGGCTATCAGTAGTATTGAGACAAAGTCTGATGTCCAAAGACAAAGATTTATCCGACCTTCTTCATGAGGGTATCCTGTCAGTCCAGGCCGCGTCGTCAAGGGATTCTTGGGTTTTCCCGGCCGCCGGCCGGGCCGGGGAGGTGGTTAGCCAGCGGCACTTCGAGCGAACGGACCCCGCCGGTTCAAGACCAACCGGCTTTGGGCCGCGCTGGGTCAGCAGGGGGGCTGGTCGCGGCCGGGGCGGCGTTTCCCCCGCTTGGGTGGCGGTTTCCGCATCCAGGTATCTACACCAGCGTCGGGTTGGGCGTGGTGGTCACTTGGCAGGCCTTCTCGCGTTGCGCTTGCCCGGGATGCCGCTCAGCCGGAACGATGCAGTCTGGCCGGGGTGGAACAGGGCACCCGCAGCAGAATAGCGGCAGTGAGTTGCCCCACCTCAAACGCTGGCGCTCGGTGGGGCCGCGCTGCGTCGCGGCCGCGTGAGCGGCGCCGGCGCAGCGGCGCCCTTACTCGCGGAGCGTGTGGAGTGCGCCGGCTTGTCGGCGCTATTGCTGTGGCGCGCCGGTGTCGTAGCGCAGACCTCTGGTCTGCTGGATCGCGGGTTTCCAACCCGCCGGAACTGTGCGCACGGCTCGCCGGGGCCGACTGGAAGTCGGCGGTATAGGAGGTTGGAAACCTGCGCTACGGGCCCGACGGCGGAGGCGCGATGAGCAGCACGCGGAGGCGCGTGCGCTGTCCGGAACCGGGTCAGCACCGGGTAGCCACCTGCTTGCCGTAGGCAAGCCGATCGGGCCAAGTGGGCCTTGCCGCCCGGGACTAGCCGAATCGTATCAGCGCAGCAGTTCTCACCTTTTGAGGTTCCCAAGGCTGGTGAGTGTTTCGTCGGCGGGCTCACGAAGTAGCTCGAGGCGGCGCGCCTGGTGGTCCAGGTGAGGGCTCAGGCGGGGCGGGGCGGCAAAGCGCGGGCCAGCAGGGCGTCGAACTCGCGGTTCCAGCGGTCCGTAGAGGCATGGGTCTCGAGCCATTGGCGGCCGGCCCGGCCCCGACGGCGGGCTTCTTGCGGGGTGGTTTCGAGAACGGCCTGCAACCAGGCGGGTTCGGCGCCGGGTTCGAGGAGCCAGCCGGTCTGACCGGGGTGTACGATTTCCGGCATCCCGCCGATGCGGCTGGCGAGGACGGGTTTGAGGTACTCGTAGGCCTCGTACACCCCGGTGGTGAGAGCCTCGTGAGCCAGGCAGGGGAAGAGGACGGCGCGGCAGCCTTGAAGCCAGCGCTGCTTGGCTTCGCCGGTGACGTGCCCCACCCATTGGATGTTCGGCGGGCTGCCGGCCCGGAGTGGCTCGGCCTCGGGGCCGTCGCCGGCAACCACGAGGCGGCAGCCTGCCAGTTCGGGTCGCCGCCAAAGGCGCACCAGGAACCGGATTCCCTTGCTGTCCACCAGGCGACCGAGAAAGAGGAAGTACCCTTCATCCGGCCATTCACGGGCGGGTTGTTCCGGGGTCCAGGCGTGACGCAGAACCTCGAGGCGATCGGCAAACCAACCGGCTTCTCGGAACACCTTCGCCGTGGCCTCGCTTACGGCAACGGCCCGGGTGACGGCGTCGAAGTCGCCCCGCCACCGGGCCAGCGTGTACCCCAGGGTGAGCCAGGCGGTGGCCAGCGGACCGTTCCAGGTACCGGCCAAGATTTCCTTCACGTGGCGCCAGGGATCGGAGGGGCGGAGGGGGGAGCGACCGGCCATCAAGGTGCCGCTGACGCTGACCGGGCGGCAGTTGTGGAGCCACAGGAAGAGCGGCACGCGCAGCTCGCGCGCCAGGCGAAAGACCCCGAGAGAGATGACCGGAAGCACGTTGTGCACGATCCAGGCGTCGGGGCGGACCCGGTTATGGAGTTGGCGCAGCTCATGGAGGACGGCGGCGTTGTACCAGAGGAGCCGGACCTGGGCCAGGCGCGAGGGCCCGCCGGGTTGGAGCCAATCGGCGGTGGCTTTCCAGAAGCGGACCACCTCATGGCCGGCCGCGGCCCAATCGCGCGCCATACGGGCCACCGAGTTTGCTTCGCCGCCGGGCTGCAAATAGCGGCTGAAGACCTGCAAGAGTCTCCGGGGTTGAGTGGTGCGGAAGGTCACCAAAATTGCGGGCTCTGAGCCCTCCACCGAGATGAGTAACCGGGATGGACGGTGCAGGCAAGGTCAGGAGACCGTTGGAACTAATACGTAAGCGATTGACAATCAACGGCTAGCCAATTCGACACCAAAAATTAACAGGCCGAAATGGAACTTGTTACGCAGGCAACGCCGGCCCGGTCCAACGGGCTCTTAAGAGCTTGCGTGGGACAGGGTGGTGGGGGGGCCAGATGCCAGATGCCAGATGCCAGATGCCGGATACCAGATGCCGGAGGCTGGAGGCCGGAAGCGGAAGTCGAGGACGGCGGACACTGCGCCCGAAGCGGCGTAGCGCTGATGGGCAGTCGGCGGGGCAGTGGCGCGCCGACGTCGTAGCGCAGACCATTGGTCTGCTACATCAAGGGTTTCCAACCCGCCGGAACTGTGCGAACCGCTTGCAGGGCCGACTGGAAGTTGGCGGTACCGCAGGCTGAAAACCTGCGCTACGGCCCACGGGGGGCGCCGTCGGCAACACGCGGGGCGCGTGCGCTCCCCGAATCGAGTCGGCGGCAAGTTGCCACCCGCCCGCTGGCAGGCAGGCCGACCACGACCAAGTTGGTCATGCCAAACGAAACCAGCCGGATCGTTCCGGCTCAGCGGGTGCGGCGCTTGAGCTTGAGCTGGTTCAGGGCGTGGGTGAGGGAGGCCTGAACCAGCGCGGTTTCCTCGGGGGTGAGTTTTTCCTGGAGGCGGGCCTCGGCGCGGCGACGGGCTTCCTCGGCGCTGTTTTCGTCAATGGCGGCTTCGTCCGTGGCGAACACGGTGAGGATGGCGACGCGTTGCTGGGTGATTTCGGCGCAACCGCCGGTGATAAGGAAGCGGTGTTCTTCGAGGCCGCGGCGGGCGATGATTTCGCCCTCGCCGATGAGAGTGATGAGGGGGGCGTGCTGGGGCAGGATGCCCATTTCGCCCTCCTTGCCGGGGAGGGTGACCATGTCCACGTCCCGGGAGAAGACCGGGCCCTGGGGGGTGATGATTTCGAGTTGGAGGGGCGCGGGCATGGCGGGCGGGGCGGGCAACGGCTCAGGCTTCCTCGTGGATTTCGTCAATGCCGCCCTTCATGTAGAAGTTGGCCTCGGGGACGTCGTCGTGTTTGCCTTCGAGGATTTCCTTGAAGCCGCGGACGGTTTCGGCCACGGGGACCTGTTTGCCGGGGCGGCCGGTGAAGACCTCGGCGACGGAGAAGGGCTGGCTGAGGAAGCGCTGGATTTTGCGGGCGCGATAGACGGTGAGTTTGTCCTCGGGGCTGAGTTCGTCCATGCCAAGGATGGCGATGATGTCCTGGAGGTCCTTGTAGCGCTGGAGCACGCGCTGGACGCCGCGGGCGACTTCGTAGTGTTCCTGGCCGACGATTTCGGGGGCCAGGGCGCGGGAAGTCGAGGCCAGCGGGTCCACGGCCGGGTAGATGCCCAGTTCGGCGATGGAGCGTTCGAGCACGATGGTGGCGTCGAGGTGGGCAAAGGTGGTGGCGGGGGCCGGGTCGGTGAGGTCGTCGGCCGGCACGTACACCGCCTGAAAGCTGGTGATGGAGCCTTTTTTGGTGGAGGTGATGCGTTCCTGGAGGTCGCCCATTTCGGCGGCGAGGGTGGGCTGGTAACCGACGGCGCTGGGGGTGCGGCCGAGCAGGGCGGAGACTTCGGAGCCGGCCTGGGAGAAGCGGAAGATGTTGTCAATGAACAGGAGCACGTCCTGGTTTTTCTCGTCGCGGAAGTACTCGGTGATGGCCAGGCCGGAGAGGGCCACGCGGAGGCGGGCGCCGGGGGGTTCGTTCATCTGGCCGTACACCAGGGCGATCTTGGATTGGCCGAGGTCTTTCTGGTTGATGACGCCGGCTTCGGACATCTCATGGTAGAGGTCGTTGCCTTCGCGGGTGCGCTCGCCGACGCCGGCGAAGACGGAGACGCCGCCGTGGAGCTTGGCGATGTTGTTGATGAGCTCCATGATGACGACGGTCTTGCCCACGCCCGCGCCGCCGAAGGCGCCGACCTTGCCGCCCTTGAGGAAGGGGCAGATGAGGTCAATGACCTTGATGCCGGTGGTGAGGACTTGGGGGGAGGGGTTTTGGTCCACCAGCGCCGGGGCGGGGCGGTGAATGGGGTAATACTGGGTGGCGCGGATGGGGCCGCGCTCGTCCACGGGGTCGCCGGTGACGTTGAGGACGCGGCCCATGACGGCATCGCCCACGGGAATGGAGATGGGTTTGCCGGTGTCCACGACCTCGTAGCCGCGTTTGAGGCCGTCGGTGGAGGACATGGCGACGGTGCGGACCCATTTGCCGCCGAGGTGCTGCTGGGTTTCGAGCACCAGCTTGGCGCGCCCGTGCAGGGGCATGTCGTACTCGACGGTGAGGGCGTTGTAGATGGCGGGGAGTTGGTCGGGGAACTCGACGTCCACGACCGGGCCGATGATTTGGACGATCTTGCCTTTGTTCATGCGGTCAAGGGGGAGCGGGTGCGGGCGTTAGCCGAGGGCCATTTGGGCGGTGGCGATTTCGAGCAGTTCCTTGGTGATGTTGGCTTGGCGCATCTTGTTGTACTCGAGGGTGAGGTCCTTGATGAGTTGCTGGGCGTTTTCGGTGGCGTTTTTCATGGCCACCATGCGGGCGCTGTGCTCGCTGGCCCGGGCCTCGAGAAGCAACTGGCCCACCTGGAAGGTCAACTCGTAGGTCAACAGCGTGCCGATGACCTCCGCGGCGGAGGGCTCGAAGAGGTACTCGGGGCGCGCGCCGGTGCGGGCGGCGGCCCGTTCCGCCGGGTCCACCATGGGCAGCAAGCGGCAGACGTCCGGCTTTTGGGAAAGGGTGTTGATGAAGCGGGTGTAGAGCACCTCGACCTGGTTGACCTCGCCCTTGAGGAAAAGCTCGGCGGCGGCGGTGGCGATGGCGTGGCTCTGGCCGTAGGTGGGGGTGTCCGCGTAGGTGAATTCGGCCACAAGGTTCCGGCGGGTGCGGGCCAGGAACTGGGCGGCCTTTTTGCCCACGGCCAAGAAGACCGTCCGCCCGGGGTCGTAGCGGCCGACCTCGCGGAAGAGGTTGGCGTTGAGGGCGCCGCACAGGCCCTTGTCCGTGCCCACCACGATGAGGGCGGTGCGGCCGCACTCGCGGACCTCGAGCAGGGGGTGGGTGAAGTCGGGCGCGCCCAGCACGGCGTGGTCCATGAGTTCGCGGGCCAGCGCGGCGAAGGGTCGTCCCTGCAGGGCGGCCTGCTGGGCCTTGCGCATTTTCGACGAGGCCACCATTTGCATGGCCTTCGTGATTTGCGCGGTGCCCTTGACGGACTTGATGCGCCGGCGGATGTCGCGGGTGCTGGGCATGGGCGGCCTAGGCGGTCAACTGCTTGAACTCGGTGAGCGCGGCCTTGAGGGCCTCGGCCAGGTCGGGCTTGATCTCGCGCTCGCGGGCCAGGCGGGCCAGCAGGTCGGCCTTGCGGGTGGTGAGAAACTCGCTCAGGCGGTGTTGGAAGGTCTTGACCTGCTCGACCGGGACGTCGTCGAGGAAGTTGTTTTGCACGGCCCAGAGGATGGCCACCTGGAGCTCGACCGGCACGGGCCGGTACTGGGGTTGTTTGAAGATTTCCACGATGCGACGGCCGCGGGCGATGAGGGCCTGGGTTTTGGCGTCGAGGTCCGAGCCGAACTGGGCGAAGGCGGCCAGCTCGCGGAACTGGGCCAGGTCGCCCTTGATGCGGCCGGCGACCTGTTTCATGGCCTTGATCTGGGCGGCGGAGCCGACACGGGAGACCGAGAGGCCGACCGAGATGGCCGGGCGCACGCCCTGGTAGAAGAGGTCGGTTTCGAGGTAAATCTGGCCGTCGGTGATGGAGATGACGTTGGTGGGGATGTAGGCCGAGACGTCGCCCATCTGGGTTTCGATGATGGGCAGGGCGGTGAGGGAGCCGTTGCCGTATTTTTCGTTGAGGCGGGCGCTGCGTTCGAGCAGGCGGCTGTGCAGGTAGAACACGTCGCCCGGATACGCCTCGCGGCCGGAGGGGCGCTTGAGCACGAGCGAGACCTGGCGGTAGGCGGTCGCGTGCTTGGAGAGGTCGTCGTAAATGATCAGGGCGTCCATGCCGTGGTCCATGAACCACTCGCCCATGGCGCAGCCGGCGAAGGGGGCCAGGTACTGGCTGGTGGCGGAGTCGGAGGCCGCGGCCACAACCACGATGGTGTAGGGCAGGGCGCCGTGTTCCTCGAGTACGCGGATGACGTTGGCGATGTTGGACTGTTTCTGGCCGATGGCCACGTAGATCGAGTACAAGGGCCGGTAGTCCCTGTCGCCGGCCTCTTCCGCGGCGCGGTTGAGGCGGGCGTTGTTGATCATGGTGTCCAGGCCCAGGGTGGTCTTGCCGGTGGAGCGGTCGCCGATGATCAGCTCCCGCTGGCCGCGGCCGATGGGGATCATGGCGTCAATGGCCATGATGCCGGTCTGCACGGGTTGGTTGACGGAGCGGCGCTTGATGATGCCGGGGGCGATTTTCTCGACCGGATAGGCGGTGTCGGCCCGGATGGGGCCCTTGCCATCGAGGGGCTCGCCCAGGGTGTTGACCACGCGGCCCAGCAGGCCCTTGCCCACGGGCACCTGGAGGAGTTTGCCGGTGGTGCGAACCTCTTGGCCTTCCTTGATGCCGGTGTAGTCGCCCAAGATGATGGCGCCGACCTCGGTCTCCTCGAGGTTGAGGGCCAGGCCCATGACGCCGTTCCCGAAGTCGAGCATCTCGTTCATCATCGCGTCGGTGAGGCCCTCGATGCGGGCGACGCCGTCGCCAATTTCGCGCACGATGCCGACATTTTGGCGCTGAAGGCCGGTCTGGAGGCCGGCGATCTGGGATTCGATTTCCTGCAACAGGTTGCTCATACGGGGCGGTTCACAACGGGGCGGACTTAAGTTTGGAAGCGCACGGCCAGGGCGGCCAGGCGGCCGGCGATGGTGCCGTCATAAACGTCGCTGCCCACCTGGACGCGCAGGCCGCCGAGCAGCTCGGGTTTTTCAAGGAACGTGAAGTGCAGCCCCGCGCCGTAGCGGCGGGTGAGGCTGGCCTGTACGCCCTGCCGGAGTTCGACGGGCAGGGGGAAGGCGCTTTCCACGCGGGCGGCGCGGCGGGCGAAGTCCAGTTCGACCAGGCGCTTGAAGTGGTGGAGGATGCCGGCGTAGCCGCGGGGCCGCGCGCTCACCAGGCGGTCCACCACCGCGCGCACGCGGCCCTCGTCCAACCGACCGTCCACCCGGCAGTGGGTGAACAGCTCCTTGGCGATTCGCCGGGCTTGTTTGCTGATGCGCATCGGTCAGGCCGGTCCGGCTCAGGCGGCGAGTTGGCGGTTGGCTTCCTCGGCCAGGCGGCGCTGGTCTTCGAGGTTGAGAATCTTGCCGGTGACGCGACCGGTGGTCTCGACCACCAAGCGGCCGACCTCGCGTTTGAGCTCGGCCAACATGCGGGCGTAATCGGCCTGGGCGGCCTCGCGGCTCTTGGCGAGGATTTGCTCGGCGGCGGCGCGGGCCTTCTGGGTTTCCTGCTCGTGGAGGCGGGCGGCGGCGGCGCGGGCCTCCTCGATGAGCTGGTTGGCCTGCTCGTTGGCCCGGGCGAGGATTTCCTTGCGGGCGGCCTCGGTGCGGGCGAGCTCCTGCTTGATTTTTTCGGCGTTGGCCAGGCTTTCGGCGATGGTCTGGCGGCGGTCCTCGAGGACCTTGAGAATGGGTTGGTAGGCGAAGCGGTGCAGGCACCAGGCGACGATGCTGAAGCTGATGACCTGGGAGATGAAGTGGGTCAGGTTCAGCCCGAAGGTGCGGGAGATTTCCTGCACCACGTTGCCCGCGTCGCCGGCCGCGGTGGCCGCGGCCGCCAGAAGAGCCAGGGGTTGCATGGTCGGGGAAAAGGGGCGGCGCCCGCCCGCGGGGGCCGGCGCCGCGGAGCGTTACTTGCCGGCGAGGTAGATGGCGAAGAACACAATGCCTTCGGCGAAGGCCGTGCTCAGGATCGCCTGGACCAGAATCTTCGTGGACGCGCCGGGATTGCGCCCGACGGCCTCGGAGGCCTTCATTCCGATGAAACCCACGCCCAGGGCCGCGCCCAGACAGGCGAGCCCGATGTGCAGGTTGCCGCTCATTTCAGCCAACAGAGGTGTCAGCATGGTGGTTCCTTTCGTCGTTTCCCGGAGCCCCCGCGCAGGGGCACGGTCCGGCTCCGGAAATCATTCGGGGTGCGGGCGGGCATGTTCCTCCTCATGTTGGCAGATCAGCAGGGTGAAGACCGCGGTCAACAGCATGAAGACCAGCGCCTGCACCAGCCCGACCAGCACCTCCAGGAAATAAAACGGGATCGAAATCAGCCAGCCCAGCGACGCCCCGCCCAGCGCGGCCATGGACTCGAGCATGTTCTCGCCGGCGTAGATGTTGCCGAAAAGACGGAAGCTCAGGGACACGGGGCGGAACAGAATCGAGACCACCTCGAGCCAGCCCACCAGGAAAAACACCACGACCATCAACAGCTTCAGCGCGCCGGTGGTCTCGCCCTTGGCCCCGAACAGGTGGGCCAGGAATCCCCCCACGCCGTTTTCCCGCAACGCCCAGACCGTCCACAGGACAAAAAAGACCATCGCCATCGCGAAGGTCATGTTCAGGTCCGCGTTCGCCCCGCGGAAGAACGGGCGCCAGTCCGTGCTGCCGTCGGCCAGGGTGACCTTCCAGCCGATCGAGCCCACCCCGGGCAGCAGCCCGAACCAGTTCGAGAACAAGATGAACACAAAAATCGTGGCGAAGAACCAAAATGTCTTGCGGACCAGGTGCCCGCCGAGGATGCCCTCGAGGAAGCCGTAGAGCGATTCCACCAACCACTCCCAGAAATTCTGCGCGCCCTCGGGCACGGGCCGGAGTTGGCGCGTGGCGAACCGGGCAAAGAGGATCAACCCCAACGCCACGATCCACGTCACCAGCATCGAATTGGTGATCGGCAGGCCGAACACCCGGCCGATCTCCAGCGGGCGCAAGGGCAACTCGTGGTGCGCGGCCGCGTGGGCTTCGCCGCCCGCCGCCCGGCCGCTCCAGAGGCCGCTGGCGGCCCAAGCCACAATCAGCAAGATTCCGATGTACCTGGTCAATCGCACGCGCGTTGTGTTGGTGAAAATGCCCCGCCCGGTCGCGGCGGGGAACGCAGAAACTGCCGAAGCCGCGCCCCAGCGACAAGGTTTTTTTGGGGCCAAAACGACCAGGCCGGTGCGCCGGGGGGCATCGAGCCGGCGGCTTCATGAAGTCGCTCACAGTGCCGGGCGTCCAGTGGGCGCTGCGGAGAGATTCGGCGGCGCCGGGCCGCGCGCACCACATTCAACTTTCCCGCCCCCCGCGTCGCGTCTAGGCTGCAGGCATGGCAGACGCGTTGACCGTCGGCTTTCTCGGCGCGGGCAAAATGGCCACGGCGCTGGCGCGGGGCTTCCTCCGGGCCGGCCTGGTGACCGCCGACAATCTCGGCGCCAGCGACGTCTCGGCCGAGGCGCGCGCGGCCTTTGCCGAACAAACCGGCGGGCGCGCCCTCGCGGACAACGCCGTCTTGTGCGCCCGGGCGCGGGTGTTGGTCGTGGCCGTCAAGCCGGGCCAGGTCCCGGCCGTGCTGGCGGAAATCGCGCCGCGGCTGACGCCCGAACACCTGGTCGTTTCCATCGCCGCCGGCGTGACGCTGGCCCGGCTCGAGGCGGCCCTGCCCGCCGGCGCGCGCGTGGTGCGGGTGATGCCGAACACCCCGGCCCTGGTGGGCGCGGGCGCTTCGGCCTTTGCCCGCGGCCGCGACGCGACCCGAGAGGATGCGGACCTGGTGCAGCGCTTGTTCGCGGCGGTGGGGCTGGCTTTCGAGGTGCCCGAGGCGCTGCTGGACGCGGTCACCGGCTTGAGCGGCAGCGGTCCGGCCTACGCCTTCCAGGTCATCGAGGCGCTCAGCGACGGCGGCGTGGCGGCGGGGCTGCCGCGTGAGCTGGCCACGCGCCTGGCGGCGCAAACCCTCTTGGGCGCCGCGCGCCTGGTGCTGGACACCGGCCAGCATCCCGCCGCGCTCAAGGACATGGTGGCCAGTCCCGGCGGCACCACCATCGAGGGCCTGCACGAACTCGAGAAGGCCGGCGTGCGCGGCGCCTTGATCAACGCCGTCCGGGCCGCGACCGAGAAGGCGCGCCGCCTGGGCCAGGGTTGAGCGATGGCCTTTCCCCCGCCCACCGAACGCCAGGCGCGCCTGATCTGGTCCGCGTTGAGCGGGCTGGCAGTGGCCACGCTGGCGGCGCTGGTGGCGGGCCTGGTCTGGGCGTTGGGCCGGGTGCTGGACGTGCTGGCGCCGGTGCTCTGGCCGCTGGCGCTGGCGGGGGTGATCGCCTACCTGCTGGACCCGGTGGTGGATTTTCTCGAACGCCGGCGGGTGCCGCGCGGGCGGGCCATTCTGTGCGTCTTCGCGCTGGCGTTGGTGCTGGTGGCCGGCGTGGTGGGGAGTGTGTTGCCGCGGATCATCACCGAGACCCGCGAACTGGTCCAACGCGTGCCGGTCTATGCCGCGCGGGTCGAGCAGACCCTGGATCGCTGGGTGCGGCAGCCGCCCGCGCTGCTGCAACGGCTCTTGCGCCTGGTCCCGAGCCGCCCGGCCGGCGGGCCCGCCGGGACCACCAATGCGCCCGCCGCCACCCCCGGCGGGCTGACCAATCCGCCGCCCGCCGGCGCCGAGACCCCCGGCGCCGAACCGCCGCCCCCGCCCGAGGCCGCCCCCGGCGACACCCGCGCCCATCTGGCGGCGTGGGCCCGCGAGTGGAGTCGGACCGTGGACCCGGCCTGGTTGAACAGCGCCACGGGCTGGATCACCACCGCGGCGCAAAAGCTGGGCGCCTGGTTGTTTGGCCAGATGGGCCGCATGGCCTCGTGGGTGGGACTGCTCCTCGGGCTGTTCCTGATCCCGATCTACGCCTTTTACTTCCTGCTCGAAAAACGGGGCATCGAGTCGAAGTGGACCGATTACCTGCCGCTGGCGGACTCGCACTTGAAGGATGAACTGGCCTTCGTGCTGCGGTCCATCAACGACTATCTCATCGCGTTTTTCCGCGGCCAGGTGCTGGTGGCCATTTGCGACGGCGTGCTCTACGCCGTCGGGTTCAGTCTCATCGGCCTGCCTTACGCCGTGCTGCTCGGGGCGGTGGCCACGGTGCTGACGCTGATTCCGTTCGTGGGCGCGGCGCTGACGTGCGCCGCGGCGCTGATTCTGGCCGTGGTGACTTACGGGGACTGGCTCCACCCGCTGCTGGCCCTGGGCGTGTACGGGCTGGTGCAATTCCTGGAGGGCTTCGTCATCCAGCCCAAGATCATGGGCGACCGCGTGGGCCTGCATCCGCTCACCATCATCATCGCCCTGATGGTGGGCACCACGCTCCTGGGCGGCATCCTGGGCGCCATCCTGGCCATCCCGCTCACCGCCGCGCTCCGCGTGGTGATGTTCCGCTACGTGTGGACCGCGCGCCCGACGCCGGCCCCGGCGGGTCGGTGAGGCCGTGGGCGAGGCCGCGCCACGGCGAGAGCCGGAACGGGGGCAACGCCACGCGGCGCGGGAGCGGCGGGCCGGGGGTAGGCAGTCGCGCCGGAGGGCGCCCTACCACAGAAACGAGTGCTGCTCGGAGACCACCTGCTCGCCCACCAGCAACGAAACGCGCCAGGCCCGCCATTCGCCCAGGGCGCGCTCGGCGTCCGCGTCCAGCTTGATCACGGCCCAGCCGCGCGTGCGTTTTTCCGGCAAAGTGATTTCGCGGACCAGCGGGCGGCCGCGCGGGTGGGATTCGGAGACCAGTTCCAGCCGCAACCGCCGCGGTTGGTCGGGCGCCCGGCGGGCCTTCCATTGCACGTCGAAGCGCAGGCCGCCGCGCCGCTCCGGATGCGCGCGGAGCAGGGCCTGGTAGGCGTCGCGCTCGAAGAGGCTGGGCGAAAGCGCGTGTCGCCCTGCGGTGTCGAGATAGTGGGGCAGCACCTTGACGACGCGGTCGGCGCCGGCGTGCAGCGCCGCGCCGCCGAGCCACCACGCGAAGGCCGCCGCCAGCAGCAGGCGGCCCGGGAGAAAGCGGCGCAGCGTGAACATGCGGCAAGCCTACTGCGCGGCGGCCCGGCTCACAATGCGCGATTGACCCGGCGGCGCGAACAGATCGAACCAACGCCTGCGGGTCACCGTTCACCGCCGCTTTCCCGACTCAGGGCCCCAGTTCGATGAACGTCACCGCCAGGTCCGCCGCGCCCGGGGTCCATTCCAGGCGCGCGATGCTTCGGGGTCGTCCCCCTCGACCCCGCCCGGCCGAGCCGGGGTTCACGAACATCACCCCGTCAATCGTTTCGCAAAACGTCTGGTGCGTGTGCCCGAAGACCAACACGTCCGTCCGGACGCGGGCCAGGTGCCGCCGCAACGCCGGCGTCAGTCGCCGCGGGTGGACGATGTGGTGCGCCAGCAACACCCGGCCGTCCAGGGTCACGGACGCGGTCTCGGGCCAGTGCGGCTGGTCGTCGGTGTTGCCACGGACGGCGGTGATCGGCGCGAGGTCTTCCAGCTCGAGCAAGAGGCTGGGCCAGCCGATGTCGCCGGCGTGAATGATGTGGTCCACCCCGGCGAAGTGCGTCCGCACCTGCGGGTCCAGGAAACCGTGCGTGTCCGAGATGAGGCCGACGCGAGGCATGGCCGGGGAGGGCGTTGGGCGGCGACAACAGGCGCTTCGCCTGCGCGGGCGGCGGTTCAAGCGCCAGCCTGGCCGGGCTGGGGCTCGGACTCGGACGGCTCGGCTTCCTCGGCCGGTTCGGCGGCCGGTTCCTCGCGCGGTTCGCGGGCCTCGCACCACTTCATCGCGCCGACAAACAGCCCGGTGAACAGCCCGCCGCTGAGCAGCGTGCGCAGGAAGAACTGCCAGGTGGGCGGGAACTCCGGCCGGCCGACCGTCAGCGCCTGTATCCAGCCGCCGAGGGTCTTGAGGTAATGCGGGTCCAGCAACCAGGCCACGGTGTTGGTGACCAGGTAAAACAGTATCGCGCCCAGCAGCCCGCCGGCCAGCAGGCCCAAGAAGGGCGTGCGCGGGGAAAACCGCCGTCCCAGCCAGATCAGGCCGAGGTACGCCCCGTAGTTGGCGAGCATCGCCGGCGAGAGCAACGGCGCGCCGTAGTACCAGTTCAAGCCCAGGTCGGTCACCGCCAGCACGCCCAACGGCAGCCACCACGCCAGGCCCCCGGCCAGGTACACCCCGGCGCAAAACAACAGGCCGTACACGGCGCTGAAATTCGGCGGCATCAACCCCGGCAGCCGGCTCAGGGCGAAGACCACCAGGAGCGCCACGGGCAAAACGGGCCGCGCTTGCATGGTGGCGAGGATACCCCGCGCCCGCCGCCTGACAAGGGCCTTGCCGCCGCCGCGCGGGCGGCGCGGGGCGCGCGGCCGCCCGCGGCTGCCTGCGCAATGCGGACGCGCAGGCGCAGGCGCACTCCGGACGCTTCGCGACGGACCGGACGCCCGACTCGCGCGTCAGCGTCTCGTGTGCGGCAGCTTGCTGCCGCTTTTCTGTCCCATGTGGAACGGCCAACTTGGCCGTCCTCGGCGGCAACTTGCTGCCGAGTCCAGATTTTCAAACTGGCAAACAGGACGGGGGAGTACCCTCGCGCACGGGAACCGCTGGACGCACCTTGTCTCCCGCTTTGCCCGCGCCGGGGACCGGTCAGCCAGACGAGGGGGGCGTGCTCCCAGCTTGCGGTCAACCTTGCCTTCCAGAAGGGGCGGTCAATCATGCAGGCAGACGTTACGTTTAGTCGTAAAGAGTGAATACCCGCGCCGTCGTGGGAGGCGGGCCGTGGAACCGGTCACGAACGCCTCGCAACACACACGCCCCCTCGACTCCTGCGCCTTCAACGGCGAGCACCGGGACAGGGGCCGGCCCGGGTGGAATGTCCTGTCGTTCCCCGCGAGAATCG
The DNA here is from genome assembly GCA_964466945.1 of uncultured Verrucomicrobiota bacterium. GTDB lineage: Bacteria > Verrucomicrobiota > Verrucomicrobiia > Limisphaerales > J093 > DSVZ01. The sequence goes on from CAYXPA010000028.1 coordinate 14,597, forward strand.
GTCGAAAACCGCCGTGCGCGACTGGCAAGATCGGTCCCAGCCTCAGGCCATGCGGTGGCGGCTTCGGGCGTGACACGCTTCCCAAGGCAGGAATCTGGCATGGCGGGCCGCGCTCGGGCATTGTGGGGGCGTGAAAACCACATGGCGCCCCTCGGACGAAACAACCGCCGCGGAGCACAGCGCGCGTGGCGGGTCGAAGCTCCGCTGGTGCCGGGCCGTGGTCCTCGCCCTGTGGGCCCTGCTGACAGCGGGGGCGGTGCGGAGCGCTGAGCCGGCCGCGGCGCCGTTGCCGCCCGGGGCACTGGTCGAGTGGAATCTTGAACACGCCTGGCGCGAAGCCACGCCCACCCGCGAACGCGTTTGCCTCAACGGCCTGTGGCGCTGGCAACCGGTTGGTGAAGTCTCGCCCAACGAGACTGCCCAGCCGCCGACCGACCGCTGGGGCGGGTTCAAAGTGCCCGGGCCGTGGCCGGGCATCACGGATTACATGCAGAAGGATTCGCAGACCGTCCAGGTGCACCCCGCCTGGAAAGAAGTGCGGCTGGGCGACGTGGCGGCTGCCTGGTACGAGCGCGAACTCACCGTGCCAGCCGAGTGGGCGGGCCGCCGCGTGGCGCTCAGCGTCGAGTACCTCAATTCGCTGGCGGTGGTGTTCGTGGACGGGCGCAAGGTGGGCGAGCTGCGTTTCCCGGCTGGCGAGCTGGACCTGACCACCGCCTGCCGGCCGGGCCAGCGGCACGTGTTGTCACTGCTGGTGGTAGCCCTGCCGCTCCAGGGAGTGCTGATGTCTTTCACGGACACCGCCGCGGCGCGCGAGGTGCGCGGGGCGGTGGCCCGGCGCGGGTTGTGCGGCGACGTGTTTCTGTGCAGCAAGCCGCCGGGGACGCGGCTGGAAGATGTGCAACTGCGCACCGCGGTGCGACGTTGGGAACTGACGCTCGACACCGGACTGAGCGGGCTTGAGCCGGGCAAAAGCTATCGCCTCCAAGCGCGCATCACTGACCAGGGCCGCGAGGTCAAAGCTTTCCAAAGCCGGCTGTTCACAGCGACGGACGCGCCCGCGGGCCGCTTCGTTTTCGCGGAAAGTTGGCGGCCGGAAAAGCTCTGGGACTTGCACACGCCGGAGCATCAATACGAGCTGGAGCTGTCGCTGCGCGTGGCTGACGGCCGGTTGGTGGACGCGCTGCCGCCGGTCCGGTTCGGTTTCCGCGAGTTCTGGATCGAAGGCCGCGACTTTTACCTCAACGGCAGCCGGATTTTTCTGTCCGCCGTGCCGCTGGACAACGCCCAGGTGAGCGCCGCGACGGCCACCTACGCCACTGCGCGCGAGAGCTTGGACCGGCTGCGCTCGTTCGGCATCAACTTCGTCTATGCCCACAACTACGATTGCCTGCCGGGGGCGCACCTGAGCTTCAGCGAGATTTTGCGGGCGGCGGATGACCTGGGGATGTTGGTGGCGCTGACGCAGCCGCACTTCAGCCATTACGACTGGTCCTCGCCCGAGGCCGACCGGACCAACGGCTACGCGCTGCACGCGGCCTTTTACGCGCGGGTGGCGGGCAACCATCCCTCGGTGGTCGTCTACGCCACCAGCCACAACGCCACCGGCTATAACGAGGACATGAACCCCGACCTGATGGACGGCCGCAGCGCGCCGCGCGACTCCTGGGCGCGGCGCAACGTCGAGCGGGCGCTGCGGGCCGAGGCGATCATCCGGGCGCGCGATCCGGGCCGGCTCGTTTACCACCACGCTTCGGGCAATCTCGGCCCGATGCACCTGAGCAATTTCTACCCGAACTTTGTGCCGGTGCAGGAGTTGTCGGACTGGTTCGAGCACTGGGCCACCCACGGGATCAAGCCGGTGTTCCTGTGCGAATACGGCGCGCCGTTCACTTGGGACTGGGCGATGTATCGTGGCTGGTACCAAGGCCGGCGCGAGTTCGGCAGCGCGGTCGTGCCGTGGGAATTCTGCCTGGCCGAGTGGAACGCGCAGTTTTTCGGCGACCGCGCCTTTGCCATCAGCGAGATGGAGAAGCGCAACCTGCGCTGGGAAGCCCGCCAGTTCCGCGCCGGCCGGTTGTGGCATCGGTGGGATTACCCGCATCAACTCGGCTCGACCGATTTCCCCGAGCGCGAGCCGGTCTTTGCCCTTTACTTCACCGACAACTGGCGCGCATTCCGCACCTGGGGGCTGTCGGCCAATTCGCCCTGGGAACATCACATCCTGTTCAAGCTCCGGCCCGGCGTGGACCGTAACCGCCGCCAGGACCTGCCGGTGGACCGGGCCAACCTGCAGCGGCCGGGCTACAGCCCGGATTTTCTGGGCGAACGGTTCGAGCGGATGGACATGGCCTACGAGCGCAGCGACTGGCTGCCCACCGGCGCGGGCCGGGCCATCCTGCGCAACAACCGGCCGCTGCTGGCCTGGCTGGCCGGCAAGCCCGCCCGGTTCACCAGCAAAGACCACTTGTTCGAGCCGGGCGAGACGTTCGAGAAACAGCTCATCCTCATCAACAACTCCCGCCTGCCGGTGCGGGCCGAGTGCGAATGGACGCTGGGGCTGCCTTCGCCGCAGTCAGGTCGCACCAACCTGAGCATCGAAACCGGCCAGCAAGCGCGCTTGCCGCTGCGGTTCAACCTGCCGGCGGGGCTGGCCGCCGGCGAATACAAGCTCACGGCCCGCGTGCGCTTCGACACCGGTGAGGTGCAAACCGACGAGTTCAGCATTGAAGTCTTGCCGCCGCCGCCGGCGCGGCGCGCGCTGCCGCAGGTGGCGTTGTTCGATCCCAAAGGCGAAACGCGGGCGTGGCTTGAGGTTGCGGGCGTCAAATTCCGTGTCGTGGACGCCACCGCGCAGCTTGGCCCGGGCGATCTGCTGGTGGTGGGCAAAGGCGCGTTGAGCGTGGATGGGCCAGCGCCGGACCTGCGCGCGGTGCGGGACGGTCTGCGGGTGTTGGTGTTCGAGCAAACTGCCGAAGCGCTCGAACAGCGCCTGGGCTTTCGTGTGGACGAATACGGCTTGCGCCAGGCGTTCGTGCGCGTGCCGGATCATCCGGCCGTGGCGGGCGTGCGGGCCGAGCATTTGCGCGATTGGCGGGGCGCGGCCACGTTGCTGCCGCCGCGGCTCAAGTATGAGCCGAATCCCAAGTTCAACGGCGCACCCACGGTCACCTGGTGCGGGCTGCCGGTGACGCGCGCCTGGCGGTGCGGCAATCAGGGCAACGTGGCCTCGGTGTTGATCGAGAAACCGGCCCGGGGCGATTTCCTGCCGCTGATGGACGGCGGGTTCAGCCTCCAATACAGCCCGCTGCTCGAATACCGCGAAGGCGCGGGCGTGGTGCTGTTTTGTCAGTTGGACGTGACCGGGCGGACCGAGCGCGAACTGGTGGCCGAGCGACTGAAGATCAGCCTGCTCGACTACCTGGCCGGTTGGAGACCCGGCCCGGAACGGCAGGCCCGCTACGTGGGTGAGGCGGCAGGCCGATCCGCGCTGGAAGCGGCCGGGATGCGGTTGGCCACTGACACCTCGGTGAGGCTGACACCTGACCAAGTGCTCGTAGTCGGCCCGGGAGGCGCGACCGAGCTGGCCGGTCAACGCGACGCCGTGGCCGCGTTCTTGAAGGCTGGCGGCTGCCTGTTGGCCCTGGGCTGGACGCAGGCCGACGCCGATGCCCTGTTGCCATTCAAGGTGACTTTCACCTCAGCCGAGCACATCAACGCCGTGTTCGATCCGCCGGTGTTGACGTCGCCGCTGGCGGGCGTTGGCCCGGCGGACGTGCATTGCCGCGACCCGCGCGTGCTTCCGCTGGTCAGCGGCGGCGCGCAGCCGGTGGGCAACGGCGTGCTGGCCGTGGCGACCAACGCTCACGTCGTCTTTTGTCAACTGCCGCCCTGGCAATTCGATTACGCCAACAACTACGGGCTAAAACGCACCTTCCGCCGCGCGTCGTTTCTGGTGAACCGGCTGTTGGCCAACCTGGGCGTGCGCGGCCCGACACTGCTGTTGAGCCGCTGGGCCGCGCCGGTTCGGCCCGGCGAAAAAGGGCGGTGGCTCGAAGGCCTCTACCTCGACCAACCGGAAGAGTGGGACGATCCCTACCGGTTTTTCCGCTGGTGAGCGCGCACGGCTCGCGCGACCGCGGAAGCGGTCGGCCGGTCTTGGAGCAACGCGTACTCGATCGAGTCCACCAGGGCCTGGAGCGAAGCGGTGATGATGTTTTCGCTCACGCCCACCGTGCCCCACTCGCGGTGGCCATCGCTGGAGGTGATGAGCACGCGGGTCTTGGCGGCGGTGCCGGCCACGCCGTCCAAGATACGCACCTTGTAGTCGGTGAGGGTGACCTTTCCCAGGCGCGGGAAGGACTTGACCAGGGCCCGGCGCAAGGCGCTGTCCAGGGCATTCACGGGGCCGTCGCCCTCGGCGACTTCGTGATGCACGGTGTCGCCCACGCGCACCTTGACGGTGGCTTCGCAGATGGAGCTCTGCCCGTTGCGGCGCATCGAGACGTGGTAGGAATCCACGGTGAAGAGCAGCTCGGGGTTGTGTTCGAGTTCGCCGCGGATGAGCAGGGCGAGCGACGCCTCGGCGGCCTCGTATTCGTAGCCCTGGTTTTCGAGCTCCTTGACGCGCGCGGTGATGGCCCGGGTCTCGGGCGCATCGGGATCGAGCCGGAAACCCAGTTCGGCGGCCTTGAGCAGGATGTTGGTGCGACCGGCCATGTCGCTGACCAGCACGCGGCGGGTGTTGCCCACGGCGGCGGGGTCAATGTGCTCGTAACTGCGGGCCACGCGGTCAATGGCGTGCACGTGCATGCCGCCTTTGTGAGCGAAGGCGGACCGGCCCACCCAGGGTTGGCGCGGGTCGTGGTGGACGTTGGCGATCTCGTCCACGAACTCGGACAACTCCTTGAGCTTGGGCAGGGAGGCGGCGGGCACGCAGGCGCGGCCCAGCTTGAAGTGCAGCAGCGGGATGACGGTGGTGAGGTTGCAATTGCCCGTGCGCTCGCCGTAGCCGTTGATGGTGCCCTGCACCTGCGTAGCGCCGGCCTCCAGGCCCGCCAGCGCGTTGGCCACGCCCAGGCCGCAGTCATTGTGCGTGTGGATGCCCAGCGGCACCGTCAACCGCGCCCGTGCCGCGCCGACAATGCGGGCGATTTCCGCCGGCAGGGAGCCGCCGTTGGTGTCGCACAGGCACACGCAATCCGCCCCGGCCTGTTCCGCCGCCCGCCAGGTGTCCAGGGCGTAGTCCGGGTGGTCTTTGTAGCCGTCGAAGGCGTGCTCGGCGTCGTAGATGACCGTCTTGCCGTGGTCTTTGAGGAACCGGATGGTGTCGGCGATCATCGCCAGGTTCTCGTCCGGCCGGGCGCGGAGCACTTCCCGCACGTGGAGCAACCAGGTCTTGCCCACGATGGTGACGACCGGCGTTTCGGCCTCGAGGATTTGCCGCATCAACTCGTCCGCCTCGACCCGCAGGCCCTTGCGGCGGGTCATGCTGAAGGCCGCCAGGCGCGCGTGCCGCCAGCGCCGCCGCGCGGCCAGGCGGAAGAACTCGAGGTCCTTCGGGTTGGAACCCGGCCAGCCGCCCTCGATGTAGTGGATGCCGAAGGCGTCGAGCTTCTCCGCGATGCGCAGCTTGTCCGCGGCGGAAAAGTTGATGCCCTCGCCCTGACTGCCGTCGCGCAGGGTGGTGTCGTAGATTTCAACCTGTGGTTTGTTCATGAACCCGGTTCACGCCAGACCGGAGTTTTACGCCAACGCCCGCCCCTGTAAAAAGCAAATCCCGGCGCCGACCTAGGCGAACGCTCCGCCGGACGTCCGAGCGCACGCTGGCGTATCCGATCGAAACAGCTTGACCCACCCTGCCCGTACGCCGGCGTTTGGCCCTGCACCCGACGACCCCGGTGACGCGGCCAAGCCGGAACACCGATCGAAAAGATTTTGGCCGATATCGGTTGACAATCGAGGCTGGGGCTTGTTGTTTCACGCGCCTTTGTGAATCCGTTACCTTCCGCTCGGGCCATTTACGCGGATCGGAAGATACCTGGTTTCTCGATCCCGGCCCGCGGGAGGGACGGAGCAAACCAGCGTATCTCAAGCCGGCTTCTTGGGATGTTGGCCTTGATGGGGGCCGTCTGCGGACTCGCGCAACCCGCCCTCGAGGTACACCAGGAGGGCGCCCTCATCGAACTGAGCTGGCCCGCCGCGGGCGGCCCCTATCAGGTGGAATCCACCGCCGTCCTGGGCCCGCTGAGCGATTGGCAACCCTGGCCCGAGCCGCCCACCACCGTGGGCGAGCGTCGTGTGCTCGCCGTCTCGCCCGCGAACGCCGCCCGTTTCTTCCGCCTGCGCGCGATGGTGCTCGAGCCGATCACTGTCGCCTGGACCTCGCCCGCCAGAGGTGAGGCCGACGTCTCGATCCGGCGCGAAACCACGTTTTACCTCAGCGCGCCGCTGTCGGCGGCCACCACGGTGGACACCACCCGCCTGTTTGCCCGGGCGGGCGGCCGCTCAATCCTGAGCCGCGCCGAACTGGGCAGCGACCGCCGCACCGTGCGCCTGTTCTACTTGGAGAATCTGCCCGCCGGCGCGCGGGTCGAAGTCACCCTCGATGGTACCGGCTGGAGCGGCGCGGCCGGTGAGCCGGTGGACCTGGACGGCGACGGCTTGCCCGGCGGGGCGACCAGCCTGAGTTTCGAGACCGCCAGCACCGCGCCCCTGGCCGGCACGGCGGTCGTCGGCCGCGTGCTGGCTTCGGAACCGGGTCCCGGCGGCGCGGATGTGCCGCTGCCCGGCGTGACCATTACCGTGGACGGCATGGAAGAGACGCTGCGCACGGTCACCGACGCCCAAGGTCAGTTCCGCCTCGAGCCCTGCCCGGCGGGCCGGTTTTTCGTGAACGTGGACGGGCGCACCTCGCCGTTGAGCCAGTGGCCCAATGGCGCCTATTACCCGACCCTCGGCAAGGGCTGGGAGGCCGAGGCCGGGCGCTCCAACAACCTCGCCGGGGGCACGGGCATCATTTACCTGCCGCTCATCGCCGCCGGGACGCTCCAGCCCGTCAGCGCCACCGAAGAAACCCGCGTGACCTTCCCGCCGGCGGTTATTGCCGCCAATCCCGGGCTCGCCGGGGTGGAAATCCGCGTGCCGCCCAACAGCCTTTACGACGACAACGGCAACCGCGGCGGCCTGGTGGGCCTGGCACCCGTGGCTTCGGATCGGCTGCCCGAGCCCTTGCCGGCGGGCCTGAACCACGCGCTGGACATCTCGATCCAGACCAGCGGCCCGCAAAACTTCAACCAGCCCGTGCCGGCGCGCTTCCCCAACCTGCCCGATCCGGTCACCGGGGAGAAACTGCCGCCCGGCGCGAAGACGGCGCTGTGGAGCTTCAACCACGACACCGGCCGCTGGGAGATGCAGGGGCCGATGACCGTGACGCCCGACGGCAACTACGTAGAGACCGACCCCGGCGTGGGCATCCGCCAGCCCGGCTGGCACGGGGTTTCGCCCGGCTCCAATGGCGACGGAGGTCCGGACGGCGGACCTCCACCGTGTCCCGGCGGCGGCGGGGGTGGTGGGATTCTTGAGGAGGGCACCTCGGGCAACTCCGGTTGTCGCTGTTCCGATGAACCGGCTGAGAACAAGCGCCGCGAGCAACTCTGCGTGGCTGAGGGCGCCGAGTGTGCCATGAAGTGCTACCAGAAATGCTATCCGGGAGCCAAAGCCGGCTGGTTGACGGTCCTTAAAGTGGCCATCTTCTGCCCCAAGGGAGCCATTTGTGCCAAGGAATGCGAGCAGAAGGGCAAGGAGTGCAAGGAGCACTGGCAGTCGTGTTTCCTCGGCGCGGGACGTCGGATAGTGCAGCACGAGGCCCGTCCGGCCAATGTCGCGGACTTGGCTGCGGACCGCGTGGTGCTCGAGGCGGAGCGGATTCTTCAAGACGCAGCTCAGCTTGAACCACTCTGGGACGAACTCAGTTCCCTTGCGGACACTGCCCCGACCTATGAAGAATTGAGCCCGTCAGCGCGGACCCGCTTCGATCAACTCGTGGATCAAATCCTCGCGTTCATGGGCGGGCGGCAGCCGGGCGACTGGGCCGAAGAGCGTCTGGCCCGGCTCCGTCAACTCATCCTGCAATCGCCCCTGGCCGACCTGGCTTACCCCCCCGTGCGCGGGTACTACGCCCTCGAGGACCTCACCACCGGCCTGGTCCAACGCGGGCGCACCGAGCCGCGCGGTTACCTGAACAACCTCGTCTTGCGGCCCAACACGCCCTACCGCATCCGCCTGTTGCTCGGCCCGACGCTGCTTTTTCATGACCGCGAGTTTGTCAGCGCCGACGCCGGTTTCCCCACCCGCATCCCCTACGGCTCCCCGGTGCCGCTGAGTGCGACCGACGCCGACGGCGACCGCATTCCCGCCGAAGCCGAGTTCGTACTGGGCACCAGCGACACCCGGGCCGACACCGACGGCGACGGGATTAACGATCTGGAGGAACTTCGCAACGGCACCAACCCGCTGGACGGCCAGCCGCCGGCCAACGGCGTCGTAGCCGCGCTCGACACCCCCGGCGAGGCTGTGGACATCGCGATCCAGGACACGCTGGCGCTCGTGGCCGACCGCGCTGCCGGCGTGGCGGTGGTGGACCTCGCCAACCCTCTGCGCCCGGTGCTCATCCAGCAGGTGGAAACGCTCGGCGACACGCTGGCCGTGGCCCTGGCCGGGGCGCGCGGCGCCGCGGCCGACGGCCCGGGCGGCCTGCTGCTCCTCGACCTGACCACGCCGGCCAATCCGGTCATCACCGCGCAACTGAGCCCGGGCGCCGACGCCCGTGCGTTGGCGGTGGACGCCGGCCTGGTCTTCGTGGGGCTGGCAAATGGCCAAGTCGTGACGGTGGACCTGTTAACCGGCACCGAACTTTCCCGCCTCACGCTGCCCGGCGCGCCGATGATTGAGGACCTCGTCACCGGTGAAGGCGTCGTCTGGGTGTGGGCCGGCGGCACTCTGCACCAGGTGGACAATCTGGATGGCGAACTCACCTGGCGCGCCAGCGCGGCCAGCGGCCGCACCGGCGGCCAGTTGGGCCGGCGCATGCGCCTGAGCGTGGCCGGCGACCGGGCTTACGGAGCCTTCCCGCGCGGTGTTGCCGTCTTTGACCTCACCAACCCGGCTGCTCCGGTCCTCGCGGCCGTACACGACACGCCGCAGTTCGGCTGGAAACAACTGCTGCCCGTGCAGCCCGCGCTGGGCCTGGCGGCGGACGGCACCAGCCCGCTGGGCGATGAACCGCAGGACCTCTCGCTCTACCGCCTGGGCGCGGACGGCACGCAGTTGGAATTCCTGGGCAGCTTCGTCACGCCCGGGGTCAGCCGCGCGCTCACTGTGAATGCCGGGCTGGCCTTCGTCGCAGACGGCCCGGCCGGGTTGCAAGTCGTGAATTTCGCGCCCGCGGACACCGCCGGTGTACCGCCCACGCTGACCCTGCAAACGAGTTTCCCCCTGGACCCGCCCCGGATCGAGTCCGGGCAGCCGGGCCGGTTGACCGCGCAGGCGGAAGACGACGTGCTGGTGCGCGAGGTCGAGTTTTACCGCGACGGCGTCCTCGTCACGCGCGACCTTGCCTGGCCGTTCGAGTGGCGCTTCACCGCGCCGGAGCTATCCGCGAACCAGACCAACTTCACCCTCGCCGCCCGGGCGGTGGATATGGCTGGAAACGCCGGCCCGTTCGTCGTGCTTAACCTCGCCTTGATCCCGGATCAAACCCCGCCGCGGGTGGTCGCGCTGTTGCCCGCCAACGGCGCCGTGGCGGATGCCCTGACCCTGCTGGCCGCCCGCTTCAACGAGCCGCTCGACTTCGCCTCCATCACCCCGGCCAACGTGCGCCTGTTTTCGGCCGGTCCGGACCTCGAGTTTGGCACGGCCGATGACGCCCCGGTGGGCGGCGGCGCGGCGGCTTACAACGCCGCCGGGCGGGCCGCCGTGCTCGAATTTCCCGCGCCGCTGCCGAACGGCCGTTATCGCTTCGCGGTCGAGGGCGTGCGCGACCTGACCGGCAACAGCCAGGCCGGCGCGGCCGTGAGCGAGTTCTGGATCGCCCCGGGCGGACCGGAGGGCGACCCGGACGGCGACGGGCTGACCAATGCCCGGGAAGGCGCCGCCGGCACGAATCCCTTTGCCGAAGACACCGACGGCGACGGCTGGGCCGACGAAGTGGAGGTCCACGACGGCACCGACCCGCGCGACCCGGCCTCGCGGCCGCGACAGCTCTTTGCGGCGCGACCTCCCGTGGCGGGACTGCGGGGCGCGGCCAACGAAGAGGTCACGCCCGGTCCGTACGTCGCGCGCCCGCCGGTGCAATTGCAAATCGCCCCCGCTGACGAAACGGCGCCCGCGGGTCCGGTGGTCAGCCGTCCGCCGGTGCAATTGCACCGCGCCCCGACCATTGAAGAGGCGCCGCCGGGCCCGTATCTGGGCCGCCCGCCGGTGAGTTTGAAACGCAACTGACTTTTCCGCATCACCCGCAATCCCCAAGAACCCATGAAACACATGCTCCTTCGCCATCGGTTGGCCGGGCTCGGCGCCGGCCTCCTGCTCGGTCTGCTGCCCGGCACAGCCTTCGCCCAGTTCGACGCGGGCAGCAACGGCAGCTACGGCCCGCTGAACATCACGGAGAATACCACGCTCGATCTGCCCCCCGACGGGGTGTTCCATTGCACCACGATCAACGTCAGCGCCGGCGCCACGCTCCGCTTCAACCGCAACCCGCTCAACACCCCCGTGGTCCTGCTGGCCCAGGGCGACGTGACCATCGCCGGCACAATTGACGTCTCAGGCGCCAATGCCTCGGGCGCCATTCCCGGCACGGGCGGGCCGGGCGGGTTCGACGGCGGCTTTGGCGGCTTCGGCCCGAGCGCGCCCGCCCATCTCGGCGGCGACGGACAGGGGCCGGGCCGCGGCGTGAACATCGAAGGCCAACGCCACGCGGCCTACGCGGCGCCGGCGGGCGCCAACGACCGCACCTACGGCAACGTGCTCATCGTGCCGCTCATCGGCGGGTCGGGCGGCGCCGGCATCAATGGGAATCCCGGAGTCGGCGGTGGGGGTGGCGGCGGAGCCCTGCTCATCGCCTCCAACACCCGCATCACCGTCAGCGGCGTCGTGCGGGCCAACGGCGGGTTCAGTCCTTACGGTGGCAGCAGCGGTGGTAGCCTACGCTTGGTGGCCCCCGTGATCACCGGCAACGGCAGTCTTTCGTCCGTGGGAGGCGGCAGTGGCAGCCCGGGCCGCGTGCGCCTGGACTGCACGGACTCGCTGGCTTTCCGGAACCTGACCCTCAACGGCTCGACCACCCGCGGCACGCGGATGTTCGCTCTGCCGGCCGGGCCGCAACCCTCGCTGCACATCGTCTCCGTGGCCGGGCAGAGCATCCCGGTGGGCGCGGCCAACGGCGTGAGCTTCGAGTTGCCCGCGGGCGCGCCCGCCACGCAAACGGTGGTCCTTCGCGGCCAGGGGTTCACCGGCCAGGTGCCCGTCCGGGTGGTGGTCACGCCCGAGCATACGGCGGCAACCGTTTACGACCTGACCCTGGACGCGGGCGCCAACCCGCCGGAGGTCTCGACCCAGATCACGCTGCCTGAAGGCGAGCCGGTGCGGCTGCACGCCTGGACGCGGTAGGCGCGCGGTCCGGGTTGTGCCGCCGCCGGTCGGGCGGCCGCCGGAGTTTCAGGCGCGCGGTGAGGGGTCCCAGTCCCCCAGTTGCTCGACGTAGGCGGCGGAGCCGTCGCGCAACCAACCGTCGAGCTGGGCGGGGTCCTTGAGTTGCTGGCCGCGCAGGCGGGGCACCACCACGAAGCGCGCGTCCACTTCCGGCAACGTGGTCATGTCCACCCAAAGCTTCTCGAACTGGGTGATGGGGAAGACGTCTTCCTGCCCGTGGCCCCAGCGTTTTTTGACTTCCTTGAGCGTGATGTAGGTGGGCATCCGGGCGGCGACGGCGCGAATGCCGGCCAGCACCTTCGCCTCGTCGGCCAGGTCCGCCCGGGTCAGGCCGAAGACCGCCAGCAGGGGGTCGAGGCTGATCCAGCAGGTGTTCGAGTTGTAGTAGGTGAGGCGGAACTCATCCTCCTCGCGGGGCATGGCCAGGCCCTCGACCAGGCGTACGCGGCCGTTGACGCGCGCCAGCCCGCCGCCGCGGTCCTCGAGCCGGCGGGTGATGACCTCGAAGGTGAGCGTAGCGCCGCTGCGGATGTGCCGCCCCAACAGGGCGGGGTCGGCGTCGGCGCCCACCGTGTCAATGTTGTGGAGCAGGAGGTACTTCAACTGCGGCCGCTCGGCCAGGAGACGGGCCAGCTCGCCGTTGCGCAGCAAATTCGGCACCTCGTACCAGTGGCCCACGGGATGCAGGCACTGGAGCGGGACGTTGTCCGAGTAGTCGCTGGCCTCGCCCAGGTGGCGCGCCCAGGCGATGAGCGCGTGGCGGAGGCTGTCGCGCACCTTTTGCTGCTGCTCGTCGAGCACCTGTTGGGGCATCTCCTCCCAGAGGAAGCGCAGGTCGCGCTCGGTGGGCACCAGCCGCAGGCCGATGGCCCGGCCGGGCGAGAGCCGCACGGGGCCTTCGTAGCCGTAGTTACCGTGACGGGCGAGCCACTCGGCGATGGGCTCGTGGGTGAGGTAGCTGGTGGAGAAGAGGTGCGGCAACCACGCGCCGCACGCGCGCGAGACGCGCCGGCTCTTGGCCAGATGGGTCTCGAGGAAGGTGCGATGCCGCCCGGCCAGCCGGCAAAACGGATGCAGCGCCTTGACCACACCCGCGCCCTGTGTCCAGCGCGAGCCGGCGCCGGCCGCCAGCGTGAACACGGCCAGTTCGCCGCGCTGCAACGCGGCCAGGCCCAGCGCGCGTTCCTCGGGCGTGGCGGTCTCGGCCAGGGAAACGTCCTCCGGGCGCACGTCCTCGATGACTGCGCTGGGGGGGAGGCGGTTTTGGGCCAGGCCGATGCGGCCTTCGCGCAGGTCGCGGCGGATTTGCTCGTGCTGGGCGCGGTCGAAGCCCAGTTCGGCGAGCAACTGGGCGAGTGACTTGCCGTCCGCGCCCTCGCGCCGGGCGCGGGGCAGCATGGCGTCGAAGAGCGTCGGCACCAGCCCGCGCCAGGTCTCGCGCGTGCGGCAGGCTTCGCCCACGCGGTCCAGTTCGGCGCGGCGGGCGGGGGAAAGCGCCTGGCGGTCCTGGCGCAGGAGCGCCGGGAGGATGAGCGCGTAGTAGCCGGGCGGCATGAGGGCGTCGGGTCCGCGCAAGAGCTCGGCCCAGGTGCCGCGCTCGTTGATGGCGAAGTCATAGACCACCGGGTCCATCGCAAAGGGCAGGGCGTGCTCGAGCTCGCGCTTGGTGGTGCGCATGATTTCAAGCAGGCGCGTCCGCGCCTCGGCCTTGCGGTGCGGGGCGACGATGAACCCCATGCCACCGCCGCTCATGCCGCCGAGCATCCAGAAGCCCCAGAAGTCCGGGCCGAAGGCGGCCTGCGCCCGGGCGATGAGGGTCTCGGTGAAGTGATTGGTTGCCCAGGGGATGATGGTCTGGATGGGGCCGCGGAAGTTGCGGGTCGTGGCGGCGCCGATGGCCAGGACGTCGCCCCGGCGCAGGGCGTCCAGGATTTCCTCGAGGATGCCCAGCATGCTCCGGCGCGCCTGCCACTCGGCGGCGCAGCGGAGCAGGTATTTCTCGGTGACCATTTCGAGAATGGGCCCGACGTTTTGAGCCATGCCGCCGTGCACGAGCACCAGGCTGTCCTGGAGTTTTTGGCGGGTGCTGGCCGGGGCGTCCGCCTCGGTGAGGATGCGATGGGTGGGCATGAGCCGGCCGCGGCTGATGCCGTACTCGGGGTCGCCCTCGGTGGCCAGCGCGCCTTCGATCAATTTCATGCCCGGCCAAACGCCGCCGGAGTCCTGCCAGCCGCCGCCGCTGCCGCCGAGCCATTCGCCCAGGAGCGCGCGCGCCAGCACCAGGCGGCGCTCGGGTTCCTGCAACGGGCCGGTGAGCGAGGCCGCCTGGCCCGTGGCCCGCATGCACACCGAGACCAGCGCGGCCAGCAGGCTGGTGGACACCGCCAGGCGCGAGCCCTTGGGGATGTCGTTGACGCGGCTGACCAGCTCGAGGCCACAGCCCGGTCCGCACAGGCGGGCGAGCAGTTCGCTCAGGTCGTGGCCGCTGCCCTCGATGCCGGGCGGAACCAGGCCACTGGCGATGACCGCCGCCTTGAGCAAGCCGAGGTAGTCCTTGGCGAAGTCGAACACGTCGGCCAGGTGCGTCACGTCCGCCGTGCACCCGAGGTCCACGCTGGTCAGGCGCAGGACCGGCTCGGGCAGCACGCGCAGGTACACCTCGACCGGCGGGCGCGGCGCGGCGTCGCGGCCGTGCACCGCCAGGTCAATCGAGACGTTCAGCACCTTGGCGCCCTCGGGATAGTCCATGCCCAGGAAGAAAATGTCGCTCCAGCCGCAATGGGTCAGGTCCATGCGCACCGGGGTGCATTCGCGCAACACGGGGTAGGCGCCGTCGGGATCGGGCTGGCGCAACTCGGGGCGCAGGCGCAACGGTTGGTCCAGCGGGTGGCCCATGCGAAACATCCACTGGTTGCCGCGCACGCTGCGCACGCTGCGGCGGACCTGGTCGGCCAGGGTTTGGAAGCCCAGCCGGTAATAGGCGGCGGCCAGCGCGCTGCTCAGGCCGTCACTGGGGCCCTCGGCCGCCTGGCGCGCCAGGAAGTGGTCAATGGCCTCCTCGAACCGGCGGTTGAGCAGGTGCGTGTATCCGGCAAAGGGCACCAGGCCCCGGCCGGGTTGCGCGCCGGTGGCGGCGCCGGTCAGCCGGGGCGGCAGGTAGAAGCGGTGAATGGCGTAGAGGAAAAACAGGGCGCGCACGCGCTCGTAAAGGTTCTCGTGGCGGCGGCGGAAGGCGTCCAGCGCGGCGCACTCGGCCAGGAGGTCGGCAGCGGAGAGGTCGGCGCAGACGGCCTCGAGCGCGGTGTGGCGCACGGCCGGGTCCGGGGAAGTGATCAGCGGCAGCAGGCGGCTCATGGCGGCGCGGGGGCGGCGGGTTCAACGGGCGCGGCTGGCCAAGAGTTCCACCAACAGGCTCAGGACCTCCTCGCGGTCCCGGCCCTCGAGGGCCAGGGCCAGTTGGGCGGTCAAGAGTCCGTACCGGGCGCCCAGGTCGTAACGCCGGCCGACCAGTTCGGCCGCGAGGTACTTCTCCTGACGCGCCAGCGTGGCGAGGGCGGGACTCAGTTGGAGGCGCTCCCCGGGTGCCAAGTGGGCCTGTTCGGCCTCGAGCAGGGCGAAGACCGCGGGCGTGAGTACGTGCAGGCCGAAAAAACACAGGTAATGCCCGGCCCGCAGTCCCGGCACCACCAGGCGTTGCTCGGCCTCGGTGGGGGTGGGTTTCTCGAGCACCTCGGTCACCTGGTACAACCCGCGGCGGCCGCTGATCAACCGCCCGCCCACCGCGCCGTAGTATGGCAGCTTGCTTTCGTGCGTGGCCTGGACGGCGGAGACGGCGGCGTGTTCGGCAGCGGCGATTTCGACCAGTTGACGGGCGCAGCGCTGGGGCGAGGCGCCTTTCACGTACAAGTGGTCGCCCACCAGCAGCAGAAACGGGCCGTCACCCGCAAACTCGCGCGCGCAGAGCACGGCGTGGCCGTAGCCACGCGGCTCCGGCTGGACCACGAAGCGCAGCCGCGCGGCGGCGGGCCCGGCGGCGGCGCGGTAGGCGGGTTCGTCGCCCGGGCGGACCACCACGCAGGTTTCCTCGAGGCGCGCATCGGCCAGTTCCTCGAGGAGGATGGCGAGGACGGTTTTGGTTTGGCCGTCGGCATCCACGAGGGTTTGCAGGGGCAGGTGATGCTCGCGCGGGCCGGCGGCGGTGATGACGGCTTTTTGGATGTCCATGGGGTGTGGTGCGCGGCCCGGCCGGCAGGCCGACCGGGAAACGCGAGCGGGAGCCTAGTCAGGCGGGACGCGCCGGGCAATGCGAAGCTACTGAGTGCCGGGCGGACCGGCCCGCCTCACACCGCGGCGGCGTGGGGCTGGCCGTGGAGCAGGAAGGACAGGTAGTAAATGAGTTTTTCCTTGAGCTCGCGGCGCGGGACAATGGCGTCAATCAGGCCGCAATCGAGCAGGAACTCCGCGGTTTGAAAGCCCGGCGGCAGCTCGGCCTGGGTGGTGTCCTTGATCACCCGCGGCCCGGCAAACCCGATCATGGCGCCCGGCTCGGCCAGGATGAGGTCGCCCAGGCTGGCGTAGCTGGCCATGACCCCGGCGGTGGTGGGGTGGGTGAGCACGCTGATGTACGGGAGGCGGTGGTTGGCGTGGTAGGCCAGGGCGGCGGCGGTCTTGGCCATTTGCATGAGGCTGAACATGCCCTCGTACATGCGCGCGCCGCCGCTGGTCGAGATGATCACCACCGGCAGGCCGCGGTCGGTGGCCGCCTCGATGAGCCGGGTGAGTTTTTCGCCCACCACCGAGCCCATCGAGCCGCCCAGGAACCCGAAATCCATCACCCCCAGCGCGGTCCGCCACGGGCCGATGCGGCCAATGCCGGTGACCACGGCGTCCTTCAACCCGGTGGCTTTCTGGTACGCGGCCAGCCGTTCCGGGTAGCTGGACACGCCGGTGAACTGCAGCACGTCCACACTGGTCATGTCCGCGTCCATCTCCTCGAACGAGCAGGTCTCGACCAGGGCGTTGATGCGCTCGCGGGCGCTGATAGGGAAGTGGTGACCGCAATGCCGGCAGACCTTCAGGTGGTCATCGAGCTCCTTGTCGTAAAGCATCACGCCGCATTTGGGGCACTTGGTCCAGAGGCCCTCCGGGATTTCGCGCTTGCGCGAGCGCACCGGGCTGAGCTTGGGCTTGCGGGGGAGCGCCGCCGCCGCCAGGTTCACCGGCGGAATGGGGGTGGTGTCTTTTTTCTTGGGCGGAGTGGCAGGGTTGTTCATGGGGTCAGGGCGGGGTTAAAGCGATTTCACATGCCGCGGGCCACGGTCCAAACGCACACCTCCGCGGCCCCGGCGGCCCGGAGGGCCCGGGCGCAACTGCTGGTGGTGGCTCCGGTGGTCAGCACATCGTCCACCAACACCACCCGGGCGCCGTCGCACCGCGCGCCGGGCGCGGGCGCAAAGGCCCGGTGCATGTTGGCGGCGCGCGCGGCGCGATCGAGCAGGGTCTGGGTGCGGGTGGGCCGCACGCGACGCACCCAGCGGGTTTGCAAGGGAATCCCCGTGGCGCGGCTCAGATGCCGGGCCAGGCGTTCGGCCTGGTTGAACCCGCGTTCGCGTTCCTTGAGCGGAAACAAGGGGACCGGCACGAGGGCGCCCCAACCCCCGGCGACCAGGGCCGGTGCGGCCGCCTCCACCAAGAGCCCGGCCAGGAACGGCTCGAACCACGTGGCGCCCGTGTACTTGTAGCGGTGGATCACCTCCAGCACCAATCCGGCCGCCGCCGCCGCGGCCCGCGCGGTGGTAAAGGCGAGGTCTTGATCGCGACAGTTGCTGCATTCGAACGCGGTGGTTAACGCACCCGCAAAGGGCAATCCGCACCGCTCGCACCACGGCGGGCGTATCGGCCGCACCCCGTCGGGCCCGCGCCGGCAGCCCTCGCACACGTACCCCTCCACCGGGCCCGCCCGGGCGTTTCCGCAAATCTGACAAACCGGAGGGTAAAGAAAACTCAGTGCGGCTTCAAGCCACGGTTGCCCCGCCGCCCGGAGTGAGGCAAGGACGCTCATAACTGCGCCTTGGAGGGCGGCCGCCGCAGCGCCCACGGCAACAAGACCGCCGTCACCGCCAATGCCGGCAGCGCGACCCAGCCATCGGTCAACTTGCTGCTCCCCCAGAGCGCGGTTGGGCCGGCGGCCGTCGCCTGCGTGGTCGCGTGGTAGAGCTTGAGTGCAAAAACCCACCCCGCGTGCAGGCCGGCGGAAAAATACAGGCTGCCGCTGCGCTCGAAGGCCACCCCCAGCAGCACGCCGGCCAACCCCAGGTGCAGGAAACCCGGCATCACCTGCGCCCATTCCCCGAAGCCGGCCAGCATCCGCGCCAGCACCCCAAATCCGGCCGCCCAGTCCACCGGCGCGTCCCAGCGCACCCGGTTCAGGAAGTGCGCCACCGCATACACCGCGCTGCTCGCTGTCACGGCCGCGCTGGCGCGCCAAACCCGGCGCAAGGTGCCCTGGAGCAGACCCCGAAACAGCGTCTCTTCAATCACCGCCACCGCCACGGCTGACCCCGCTGCCAGGACCATCCCGTGGACCACTTCCCCCAGCGCCAGGTCCGTCCGCCAATCTCGCGCGCCGGCGGCCACGGCCAGTCCCCCGGCCAGGCCCAGTCCCGCAAAGCCCAGCGCCAGACCGCGCGCCGCCAGACCGCCGGGGTGCGCCTCGCCCGCCCAGCCCAGTTCCCGCCAGGACATGAACTCGCGCCGACGCAACAACAGCCACAGCCCGACCAGCGCCAGGCCCAGCAGGGAACGGTTCACGTAACGGTGAAACGGCTGCTCCGCCAACGGGCGCAGGCTGGGGAAGCGCGCCGCCGCCGGTTGCAGGGCGCGATAGGCGCACGGCGCCAGCAAAGCGCCGCCCAGCACCACCACGCACAAATAGACCAGCCACGGCCCGAGGATGCGCATGGCGGCAAACCTAGCTTCGGACCGTCCCCGCGCCAAGCGGCCGCCCGCCAGCCTCCCTGCGGCGGGCTGGTAGCCCGCCGCCACGGGCAGTGGCCCGTTCTACCTCCGGTCAGACTGCATCGTCCCGGCCCCGACGCCGCGGGCTGGCGCCCGGACTTGCCCGCCGCGCGGCGGCCCGGGCATCCTGCGGCCATGCGTGTCTTGACCCTGTTACCCGGTGCGGCCCTGTTGTGCGGCGGTCTGCTGCTCCACGCCGCCGAATCCCGAACGCTGGCCGAGCGGCTGGGCTACCGCGCCACCGACCGGCTGTTGATCATCAACAGCGACGACGCCGGCATGTGCCACGCGGCCAACGCCGGCACCCTCGAGGGCCTCGAGCAGGGCCTCGTCACTTCGGCCACCATGATGGTGCCCTGCCCGTGGTTCCCCGCCCTGGCCGATTACGCCCGGCGACATCCGCAACTGGACTTTGGGATTCACCTCACGCACACCTCGGAATGGCAGTTCTATCGCTGGGGACCGGTGGCGCCGCGCGCCGAAGTGCCCGGGCTGGTGGACCCGGACGGTTATCTCTGGCGCTCGGTGCCGGAGGTCTATGCCCACGCCACCCCCGAGGAAGCGCTCACCGAAGCCCGCGCCCAAATCCGCAAGGCCCTGGCCGCGGGCGTGGACGTGACGCACCTGGACTCGCACATGGGCACGCTCCAACTCGACCTGCGCTACGTCGAGGTGTACCGGCAACTGGCGGTCGAGTTTGACCTGCCGGTGCGCATGGCCTCGCAGGCCACGCTCGAAAAGCATGGCCAACCCGGGTTGCGCGCGCGCTTCGCCCGGGACGGGATTCTGTTCCCGGACGACTTCATCTACGAGGAACTCAAGGACGAGCCGGCCGACGTGAAGGGCTTCTGGCTGCGGGTGGTGCGCCAACTCAAACCCGGCGTAACCGAACTCTACATCCACGCCGCCAAGCCCACCGAGGAGCTGCGCGCCATCACCGGCAGTTGGAAAACCCGCGGCGAGGAATACGCGCTGTTCACCCACGACGCCGACATGCGCCGCACCCTCTCCGATCTGGGCATCCGCCGCATCGGCTACCGGCCCCTGCGCGACCTGCAACGGGCCGAGCGCCGGGCCGCCACCCGCTGAAGCCCGTGGACCGGCCGCGCCCGGATTCGCCGATGCCCTCCCGCGGGCGCCGCTGGCGGCGGGGCGGTTGGCTGGGCCTCATCGGCTTCCTGCTCTCGCCGCTGTCGTGGTGGAACGACCTGTTCGTGAACCTCCCGCTGGCGCTGGGCTTTGCCTGGCTCGTGGCCCTGGTCTGGCCCGCCGCCTTCACGGCCGCGTTTGTCGCCGGCTACTGGCTCACCAACGTGCTGGGTCTGGTGCTCCTGACCCGCGCCGCGCGGGAGCTGCTGGCCGACCGGCCCGCGCCGTACTCGCGACGCGAGCTGCTCAAAGACGCCCTCGTGGCCCTGGCCTACACGGCGCTTCTCCTCGGGCTGGTGCGCCTCAAGGTGCTCCAGCCCCTGCAGGACTACGGGCGTTGACCGCTCCCGGGCCGGGCCGCCGGGTCACGCCTTGCTGGCGAGGATTTTTTTGGCGGCGTCCACCAGTGCCCGGGCTTCGTGGTCCTGGCCCACGGTGATGCGGAGGTAGGCGCGGGTCTCGGCGGCGTCGAACCAGCGGACCAGCACCTTGCGCGCGCGCAGTTTCTGATACCACACCTCGGCCGGGTGCTCCGGCGGGCGCGCGAAGAGGAAGTTGGTCTGGCTGGGCAGCACCGTGAAGCCCAGGTCCGTCAGCGCCTCCGCCAGCCAGGCGCGCGTGGCGCGGACCTTGGCGATGGTGTCGCGGTAGTACTCGGGGTCGTCGAGCGTGGCCCGGGCGGCGATCTGGGCCAGGGCGTTGACGTTGTAGCTGTCCTTGACCTTGAGCAGGGCGGCGATCAACTCGGGGTGACCCACCGCGTAGCCCACGCGCAGCGCGCACAGCGAGTAGGCCTTCGAGAAGGTGCGGAAGACCAGCACGTGCGGGTACTTGAGGGCCAGGGCCAGCGCGTCGGCTTCGGCAAAATCCACGTACGCCTCGTCGAGCACGACCACCCGTTCCTGGGCGCGGACGATGTCCTCGAGGGCCTCGATCGGGTAGGCGCGGCCGGTGGGGGCGTTGGGGGTGGTGATGAAGGTGAGTGCGGCGGCGAAGTCCCACACCTTGCCGCGGCGCAACTCGCTCACGGTGGGCAGGGCGAAGTCCATTTGCAGCGGCACCGGGTTTTTCTGCGCGCCGTGCAGGTCCGCCAGCACCGGGTAAAGAGTGTAGCTGGGGGTGAAGTACTGGATGGTGCGCAGGCTCACCTTGGATGCGCCGTGGCTGTGGTAGTAGCGGTAGTGCTCGATGGCGCCGGGCGGGGAGCAATCCACAAAGGCGCGCGTGGCCAGGGCCAGCAGTTCGTCCATGCCATTGCCCACGGCGATGTGCGCCGGCGTGCAGCGGTGTAGGCGGGCCAGGCTCTCGCGCAGGGCATCGGCCGTGGGCGGCGGGTACAGGCGCAGGCGCTCGTCCACGGCCTCGCGCACGGCGCGGAGCACCTTGGGCGAGGGGCCGTAGGGGTTTTCGTTCGTGTTGAGCTTGATCACCCCGTCGGTCTTGGGTTGCTCCCCGGGGGTGTAGGGTTGCAGGTCCCGCACCAGCGGACGCACCAACTCGGCGGGGTTGAGGGCTTCGGGTTTGGGTTTCTTCATGACGGAGAGGAGCGCGAGCCGGCGCGGCGGGGCCGGCGGGTTTCCAAACGAATCGCGGCCGAGCGGGCGTGGGCGTCCAGGCCCTCGAGCCCGGCCAGGGCCCGCAGCGCGGGCAGGGAGCGCCGCAGCGCCGCGCGGTCGTACTGCACTACGCTGGTGCGGCGTTGGAACTGGTCCACCGTCAGGCCGGCAAAACTGCGGCCGGCGCCGCCGGTGGGCAGGGTGTGACTGGGCCCGGCCAGGTAATCGCCCAGCACGGTGGGCGTCCAGGGCCCCAGAAACAGCGCGCCGGCGGTGCGGATGCCGGCGGCCACGCGGGCCGGCTGGCGGGTGATCACCTCGCAATGCTCCGGGGCCAGCCGGTTGACCAGCGCCACGCCCTCGGCCAGCGAGCGCACGTGGATGAGCCAGCCGTGGTGCTCGAGCGCCCGCTCGATGTACGCGCGCCGGCTCAGGCCGGGCAGTTGTCGGGCGATCTCGGTTTGCACCGCCCGCAAGAGCCGGGCCGCGGGGGTGATCAACCACACCCGCTCGTGCCCCGAGCCGTGTTCGGCCTGGGCCAGAAGGTCCGCCGCCACAAAGGCGGGTTCGGCCGAGTCATCGGCCAGCACCAGCACCTCGCTCGGGCCGGGCAACAGGTCAATTGCCACGTGTCCGACCAGCAGGCGCTTGGCGGTGACGACGTACGCGTTGCCGGGCCCGAAGATTTTCTGCACCGGCGCGATGGTCGCGGTGCCGAGCGCCATCGCCGCGACAGCCTGCGCGCCGCCCACGCGGTAAATCTCCGTGGCCCCGGCGCGGCGGGCGGCGAAGAGCAGGTTCGGGTTCACCCCGCCCTGCGCGTCACACGGCGTGCAGACCACGATCTGCGGGCAGCCGGCCACGCGCGCCAGGAGCACGGTCATCAGGGCCGTGGACACCAGCGGCGCGGTGCCGCCGGGGATGTACACGCCGACGCGGTCGAAGGGATCAAACTTCTCGCCCACCCGGCCGCCCTGGGCGTTGCGGACCGACCAATCCCGGCGCAGCGCCCGGCGGCTGAACCGCTCGATGTTCCGCGCCGCCACGTCCAGCGTGCGGCGCAACTCCGGTCCCGCCCGCACCGCGGCCTGGAACAACTCGGCCTGCGTCACCGCCAACTGCTCCGGCCGCAGGTCCGCGCCGTCGAACCGCCGTGTCAACTCGCACAGCGCCGCGTCACCGCGCTCGGCCACGGCCCGCAGGATGTCCCGGGTGCGCGCCTCGATCTCCGGGTCGAACAGGCTGGTGCCGCGCGTCAGCGCCTCCAGCGCCTCGGTGAAGCCCGGCTCATCGTGCCGAATGACGTTCATTTGGGGCGAGACTCCCGCAAAACGGCGCCGTTGTCAAAGCCGGCCAACAGCACGGCTAAACACTTTGCCGCTTTCGCCCGGGACCGGTTTCTGCCAGGCTGCCGGGCATGAGCCAACACGCAGTGGTCACCGGCGCCGGCAGCGGCGTGGGGCGGGCCGTGGCGTTGCGCCTGGCCCGCGAGGGCTGGCAGGTCGCCCTGGTCGGCCGGCAGGTCGCGCCCCTGAACGAGACCGCCCGGCTGGCCGGCGAGCGCGCCGGGCAGCTCCGGCCGGTACCGTGCGACATCCGCGACGCCGCGGCCGTGGCGCGCATGGCCGAGCGGGTGCACGCCGAGCTGGGCGAGGTGCACCTGCTGGTCAACTCCGCCGGCACCAACACCCCGCGCCGCGCGCTGGCCGAGCTGTCGCTTTTCGATTACCAGGACCTGCTCGGCACCAACCTGCACGGCGCCTTCTACTGCGTGCAGGCCTTCCTCCCCGAAATGCGCCGCCGCGGCGCCGGCACCATCGTCAACATCGTCTCCGACGCCGGCAAACAGGCCAGCCCCAAGGCCGGCCCCGCCTACGTCATGGCCAAGTTCGGCCTGGCCGGTCTGACCCAGAGCATCAACGCCGAGGAACGCCACCGCGGCATCCGCGCTTGCGCGATTTTCCCCGGCGACATTGACACGCCCCTGCTCGACAAACGCCCGGAACCGCCCTCCGCCGAGGCCCGCGCGCGGATGCTCCGCCCCGAGGACGTGGCCGAATGTGTCTGGCTGTGCGTGAGCCTACCCCCGCACGCCATCGTCGAGGAACTGGTCATCCGCCCGCGCTAAAGGCGGGGCTCCCGGCGCCGCCGGTTCACTCGCGCCACTCGCGGCTGTGTTGGCGCAGGCCGGCCAGCCAGGCGGCGATTTCATCCAGCTCGGCCCGCCCCGGCCGTTCGCCCCCGGCGTAGTGATTGAGCAGGAGGGCAAACACCAGCGGCTCGCCCGCCGCGCTGGTCACGTAGCCGGCCAGGGTGTTCACCAGGTCCAGGCTGCCGGTCTTGGCGCGCAGGTTGCCCTCGGCGGGGGTGCCGCGCAGCCGCAGCCGCAACGTGCCGTCCACCCCGGCCACGGGCAGGGCGGCGCGAAAGACCTCGGCGTGCGGATGCCGCGTCATGAATTCGAGCAGCCGCACCAGCGCCCGGGGTGTGACCACGTTGTGGCGGGAAAGCCCCGAGCCTTCCTCCAGGCGCACCTCGCCGGCCGGGATGCCGGCCCGCGCCAGAAAGGCGTTCAGCGCCCGCCGCCCGGCCTGCTCGCTGGTCTCCTCCGGCCCGGCGGGGGCGAGCGTGGCGCCGGCGTGCAGGAGCCAGAGTTGAGCGTGGAGGTTTTGCGAGGGCTTGAGCATCCGCGGCAACAATTCGCGCAGCGGCGCGGATTCGCATGCGCCCAGCTCAACCCACCGGTTGGTG
>CAYXPA010000029.1:0-38519 GCA_964466945.1 uncultured Verrucomicrobiota bacterium
GAACCCTTCTTTCAACCCGCCTCCGGCTGAACCTCAACTGCGGAATCTAGGATGAATCGTGGTCTCGAGGCAGCCCTCGGCCGGGCGCGAGCGCACGCGGTAGCTCACCGGGCCAAACCGTGTGGGGGCGTTGCTGACGCTGATGCCCTTGCCGTCGGCCAGCCACGCCGCCGGCACGAACGCCGCCAGCCAGAGTGCCTCGCCCCGCTCCTGCACGAACATCGTGCGCGTCTGATGCAGGAAGTAGCCGGTCTCGTGCGTCTTGTCCCAGGCACCGCTGTGGCGGAAGTGCTCCCAGAAGGTCAGCACCTCGCGGTTCACCAGCGAGGCCAGGCTGTTGAAGTAGGAGCGGAGGAACGGCTTGATGTCGTCCCGCAGGGCGTAAATCTCGGTGTTGCGGCAGTAGTAGGGTTGCACCTTGGCGAAACCGCCCAGGTTGAACCAGTCCCGCTCGTTCTCCGCCGCCGGGTAATCGAACCAGCCGCTTTCCAGGAACGACACGTCTTCCATGTGCTCGAGCATCCAGGTCGTGCGCGGTGCGCGGGCGGGCAGCACGCCAGTGGGCACCATCTGGTGCGCGCCCAACTCGACGTTGTAGCACCAGCTCCGCCCCGCGTCCTCGCCCGGAAACGACCGCGCCACCAAACCCGGCGTGTGCGCCTGCGCCGGGTAGAACGGCACCCAGGTGCCGTTGCGCAACGGCACGACCGGCGCTTCGCGCGCTGTCTGCTCGAAGGCGCGCAGCGTGGCCGCCGCCAGCTCGCGGCCGGCGCGCTCGAATTGCGCCGTGTCCGGATGCCCCACCGCGCCGAGCGCGCCGGCGAGTTCGCGCAGGCCGGCGGCGTAGTAGGCGCTCAGGCAAAAGTGTTGGGCGTAGGCGTTCCAGTCCGCCAACACGCCGGGCGGCATCAGGCCGTGCCCACGGACCGGCTCGCCGGCCGGAGTGTGGCGACGCGTCTTCTCGATTTGGCGCACGACCCAGCGGCCCACCCGCGCCAGCTCGGCCGCGTGCGCGCGCAGCCAGTTCGTGTCGCGGGTCAACTGCCAGTGCTCGCCCAGCGTCCACAAATGCCAGCCCGTGCCGAAGGTTGTGTAGCCGGTGGTCAGAAAGCCGTTGGTGTGGTAGCGCTGCATGAAAAAGTCCAGCGCGCGCCGGGCGAACTCGTGGTGGCCGAGGAAATCCATCCCGCGAATCACCGAATGCGCCTCGCTTTCCAGCGGGCCGTAAGCCATGGCCGCAATCCAGGCCGCGACGCGCTCGCCGTCGGCTTCGCTGCGCGCGTCAATCAGGCAGCGCACTTGCGAGGAGCGGATGAGATCGTTCAAGAACGGCTCGGGCGTCTCGATCTGCGTGGCCGACGCCAGCGTCGCCCGCCAGTAACGCTCGACCTCGGCGCGCAGGGCCGCGGCGTCGAGTGCGTCGGGCAACGGCTGGCCGGCCAGCGCCAGGAAGAGCGTCAGGTGCGCCGCGCTTGTGGGTGACAGCGCCTCGCGCCACGTCAACCGCCCGCTGGCGTCATCCCATCGGAGCGCGACGGGGCGAGCTGTCGTCACGCGCCCCAAAACCTGGTGGCCGTGCCGGATTTCCAAGAACCCGTCCCGTCGGGCGAGTTCGGCCGGTTGGCCGGTCTTCGAGTTCGCCACGAACGTCAGGCTCAATTCGGCCTCCACATCGGCCGCGGCCGTGTTGGTCAAGGCGAACTCCGCCACGGCCACGGACGGGCGGTTGAGCCGGGCCGGGTTTTCGCCCGCCGCATCCGCCGGCGCGACGAACGTGCGCTGACCGAGCGTGACCGGGCCGGCCCGGGTGGTGATGAGTGGCACGGGCAACCAGCCGCCGTCCAACCGGCGCTCGCTCCCGGCCGCGCCCGCCCCGGCCAATCGCACCCTCACGACGGGGCTTGTCGCCGGCCAATCCGCGTCGGTGGCGAGCGCGGTGTGCCAGCACAGGTCGCCGTTGCGCTCGACGATGAGCTTGGCGTTGTCGCAGGCCAGCGAGAGCAGCACCGGGCCTTCGTTCTGGGCCGCGCGGTGCGTGCGGGCCAGCGCTTGCGCGAGCGTTTGGTCGGGCAACGCGCGCACCTGTTCGAGGATGGTCTGGCGACCGGCAATGCGTCGCCGGTATTCGGCGATCGTCACGGGCCGGTCGTCACGGCACACCAGCACGCCCGCAGCGGGCACATAGACGACCTCGCGCGCCAGCACGTCCTCCACGGCCACATTCACCGTTTCGCCCCCGCGCCGAATCCGAAGGAGCGTCAACTCGGACAACAAGGCCGAAGGGCGGGCGTATCGCACCGTGAGTGTGGCCGGTTGCCGGGAACTCAACCGCGCACCCGGGGGATCAAGCAGCGCGCCGTCCACGACCTCCACGCTCGCCCGCGACGGCAGGCGGGCGCGCGCGCTCTCACCCTCGGGCGGACCAAGCTCAACGCGGAATTTGCCCGTCAGCCACGGCGAACGCGTGAAGGCGACCAGCCGGCGCACGGAGAGCGCATTCCCTTCCGCCGGGAGAATCCAGCGCACCTTCCACGTGCGCAGCAGGCCGCCGCCGGGCGCTTTGGGGGAGACCTCGCACTCGAGCCGGCGGCCCTGCGCCTGCAGTTGTCCGTCGAGGTTTTTCCATTGGCCCTGCCAGAGCGACTCGCCAAACCACGCCTGCACGCGCACCCGGTCGGCGCGCAGTCGCGGCGCTCCCTCCGGCAGCTCGAGTGCCAGCGTCCGGAGGGCGCGGCGGTTGAGCCACCGGACGCCGACGCAGGCCAGGCCGTTGGCGCTGACGGGCACGCGGTAGTTGCCGTCCCGGCCGGGCCGCAACTCGGTTTCGAGCACGAAGTCCTCCGCCGGGAACTCCTCCGTGCGGGTGGCGCGCGTGCCCTCGTGCCGATTCGGATCGCAGGTGAAGACCCGGCCAAAGGGGGCGATGTCCACCGCCGTTTCCGACCTGACCGCGCGCGCGGTGTCCGACGGGACAAGCCGCGCCTCGGCCCAGTTGGCCATGTCGCACTCGATGCCGTCGCCCGCGTCGGCGGCCTCCAACCGCAGTTCCGACGCGCCCGCCACGGGCACGCGCACCGGCCGGGGTGGGTCGCTCGCGCGCAGCACGCCGCTGTCAAAGCGTTTCTCGCCGTCCACCCACACGCGGAACACGACGCTGCCCGTGCCGCCGCACGGCTGCAGGCCCACCAGCGCCTCGAAGGCGCTAAACCGCTCTTCCAACAGGATGGTTAGCGAGCCGCCGGCGTGGTGTCCCAGGCCCTTGGAAAAGGTTTGCCCGCCGATTTGCAGGGGCGCGGCCTGCTGGCCCGGCGCGTGCGCCGCGGTGTTCAGGCCCAACACACCCCACGCCTGCTGCGCGGCGAGGATCAGCTCCGGATGATCGCCCAGAAAAAGCGATTCGGCAGCCGACGCGTCGTGAGTGTGCGTGGGCTCGATGGGAATGTTGGCGTCGAGGATGCCGGAGACGCGCGCGAGGACGTTGTCGCCGAACACGGCAGAAAAGCTGAGGGAGTCCGCGCTGGGGAAGGTCAAGCCGGTGCCGTCGTTTTCCAAGAGCAGCCCGCAGGCGGTCAGCTCGCCCGCCTCGCGGGTGGCGGGATGGGACGAGCCGACGCCGCCCGAGACGGGCAACAGGGCGTCGGGCGTGACGTCGCGGACGATGATGGCGGCGCGGAGCTCGGCCCGCGCGGGAAGCGCCAGGGCCAGCAGGCCGAGCAGGCCCGCGAGGGCGCGGAGTCCGCGGGCGAGCCGGGTCAACGGGTGTTTCATGGTCGTCGGCAATTACTCGGCGTCCGGCCCGGGCGTCGAGTCCAAAGCGGGGCGGGTGCGGCGCGCACGCACGGCGGGCCGCAGCGCGGTCCGACCTTGCGGCTTGGCGGATTTCCCAAAGGCGCCGGCCCGGGGTCCCCTTCGCGGGTTCGCCCGCGCCTCAAAGATGCCACGGGGCGCGCAGCGGCCGGGTGATGAAGCGGTCGGCCTCGGGGTCGTTCACGAAGCGCTCGCGGCGCGGGTCCCATTTCAATGGGCGGCCCAGGTCCTCGGCCAGGTTGCCCAGGTGCGCCACGGTGATCGAGCGGCAGGCCACTTCGGCATTGGCCCCGGGCGGGCGGCGGGAGCGCACGCTGTCGAGGAAATCGGTGTGGTGATTGTACGCCTCGTGCAGGCGGAGGTCGTTGGGCCCGAGCCGGACCTTCTTGAGGCTGGCCGGCTCGGTCTCGAACCGCTCGCGGCTGACCTTCACCACGCCCCGGGTCCCTTCGAACATGATGCCCTTGCTGTGGCCCGGCACGCGGTCGCGCACGCAGCGGACGCCGTTCGGGTAGATGTAGGTCAGGCGCGGCACGTCTCGGCCGTTGGGCGGGAGGATTTCCTCCGGGCCGCTCTCATCCATGCCCAGGCCCCACTGGACGATGTCGAAGACGTGCGCGCCCCAGTTGGTCATGTCGCCGCCGGAGTAATCGCGCCAGGCCATCCAACTGCCGGGAATTTTCGCGTTGAAGGGACGCCAGGGCGAAGGCCCCAACCAGAGGTCCCAGTGAAAGACCGCGGGGTCGGGCGCGGGCTCGCCGGGCAGCGTGCAATGCGCGGCGTGGCCGTCCACGTCCGCCGTGACCAGCCGCACCTCGCCGATGTAGCCGTTGCGGACCAGCTCGCAGGCGAACCGGAACTCGTACCAGGACCGCTGCTGCGTGCCGATCTGGAAGATGCGCCCGTACCGCCGCACGGCGTCGGCCACGGCCCGCGCCTCGCCGATGGACAGCGACAGCGGTTTTTCCGAGTACACATCCTTGCCGGCCTTGACCGCTTCGAGGGCAATGAGCGGATGCCACCGCTCGCCGGTGGCCGAAAGGATGGCGTCAATGTCCGGCCGGGCCAACAGCTCGCGGAAGTCCACGTAGGCGGCGCAGTCTTGGTGGCCGTACTTTTCGTTCACGATGTCGCGGGCGCGCTGGCGGTGGGCCGCGTTCACGTCGCACACCGCCACGATTTGCACGCCCGGCTGGCTGATGAAGCCGCCCGCCGGCGACCAGATGCCGCCGGCCATTTGCCGCGTGCCCTGCCCGCCCACGCCGATGCACCCCATGACGATGCGTTCGCTGGGCGCGACCCGTCCGCCCCGGCCCAGGGCCGTGGCGGGAATGACCAAGGGCGCGGCGAGCGCCGCCGCCGTGCCCAGGAACTGGCGGCGGGAAAGCGACGCGCGCGGCGAGCGGGACGGCGGGACGCAAAACCAGTGGTTCACGCCCGGGTTTTGGCCGGCGCCGGCGCGGGCGTCAAGCCGACCCTGCGCTGCGGGGGAAGATCAGGAGTCAGGAGTCAGAAGTCAGGAGACGGATGCCAGATGCCAGATGCCAGATGCCAGATGCCAGATGCCAGATGCCAGATGCCGGATGCCGCCGACGCGCGTGGCCTGGCGCGTGCCAGCTTTTCCTTCGGCATTTTGCCTTTTCCGGTTTCTCCAAGCCGCCTTTTCTGAGTTTCTGAGTTTCGGCTTTATTGAAGGCCGGAAGCAGCGGGGCGTGGCTGAGTCCGGCCGTTGGATTCACAGGAAACTCAGCGCGCCCAACGCGGCGGCCAACAGCCAGATGAGGAGCACGGCGGTAGTAGGGCGCAGGCCGCGCCGGACCAGCAGGTGCGAGAGGTGGTTCGTGTCGCCCACGTACACCGGCCGGCCGTGTCGCCAGCGCCAAAGCACCACTCGCACCAGGTCGCCCAGGGGCACGGCGAGGATGAGCAGCGGGTTGAGCACGGCGGTGCGCACGGGGTGCGCGGGCGAGTAGTAGTCCGGCAAGATGGCCAGCACCGCGAGCAGGTAGCCCACGAGGTGACTGCCGGCATCGCCCAGGAAGACCGTGGCGCGGGGGAAATTGTACGGCAGGAAGCCGGCCAACGCGGCCGTCACCAACAGGGCCAGTGCCGCCACGAGGTATTGTCCGCCCACCGCCGCCTTGAGCGCGAAACAGCCCGCGCCGATGGCCCCCACGCCCGCGCACAGGCCGTTCATGTTGTCGAGGAAGTTGAAGGCGTTGGTCACGGTCACGATCCAGAGCGTGGTCACCGCCAGGCTGAATGCCAGGCTGGGCACGAACAGCGTGGCGCGCACACCCGCGGCCGCCACGGCCAGCGCGATGAGGACCTGCCCGATGAACTTCGCGGCCGGCCTCAACTCGTACCGGTCATCCCACCAGCCCAGGCCCACCATGCCCAGCGCGCCCGCCAGAATGGCCAGCAGTTCCGGCGCGCGCCGGGCGTAGCCGTGGCTGAAGGCGCCGCGGGTGGGCAGGTCCAACCAACCCAGGTGCAGGGCCAGCGCGCCCAGCGCCAGCGGCACCGCCATGCCGGTCAGCACGGCCAGTCCGCCGGCCAAAGGCACGGGGGTGTGATGGATTTTGCGGTGCCCGGGCTCGTCCACCCAGCCGGCGCGCCGACACCACGCGCGCCACGCCGGCACGGCGGCCAGGGTGGCGAAAAAACCGCCGGTCAGGGCCAGGGCATAGACCTTGAGGGGAAAACTCATGCCGCAAACCGCGCGCGCAGCCTACGGCAACGGGTGACCGGCCGAACAGCCCGGAGTCCGGCGCCGCGGTCCGGGCGCGGTCGGGCGGGGCGCTTCAGCCCGCGTCGGTCGAGGTGTCCGTCGGGGTGTCGGCCACGCGCAGCCCCGCCGTCGCGGCCAGGCGCCGGTAGAGTTGGTAAAGCTCCTCGATCATCCGCTCGAGCGGGAACCAGTCGCGCACCAGCGCCTGACCCTGCCGGCCCAGTTGGTGGCGGAGGCGCGGGTCGGCGGCCAATTCGAGCAAACGGCGCTGCAGCGAGGCCAGGTCTCCCGGCGCGATGAGGAAGCCGGTCTCGCCGTCACGGCAGACCTCGCCGGCGCCGTCGCAATCGTAAGCGATCACGGGCCGGCCGGCGGCCAGGGCCTGGGGCAACGCCCGCGCCAGACCTTCGCGGCGGGAAAGGTGCACCACCACATCCATCACGCCCACCAGCGGGGGGATTTGCTCGGGCGGGACCAGGCCGGTGAAGACCACGTGGCGCTCGAGGCCCCGCTGGCGGACCCGGGCTTCCAGGCGCGCCCGCCAGGGGCCGTCGCCCACCAGCAGGAATTTCATCCACGGGCAT
Source organism: uncultured Verrucomicrobiota bacterium (assembly GCA_964466945.1). Lineage (GTDB taxonomy): Bacteria > Verrucomicrobiota > Verrucomicrobiia > Limisphaerales > J093 > DSVZ01. Next base: position 7,123 of record CAYXPA010000029.1, read on the forward strand.
TGCCGGACCAGGTGCGGGGCGGCGGTGAGGAGCTCGTCGTGACCCTTGAGTTTGAAGAGGCGGGCGATCTTGCCCACGACGAAATCATCCGGCGCCAGCCCCCAGCGGGCGCGCAGATCGGGGTCGTTGCGGGCGGCGAGAAAAGGTTCGAGGGGGAAGCCGCTGACGATGCGGGTGTATTGTTCGGGCCGGCCGATGCCGGCGGCCAGGTATTGTTCGGCCATGGCCTGCGCCACGACCACGAAGTGCGTGGTCACGCGGCCCGCCCGGCGTTCCGCCGCCTTGAACAGCGCGTTGGCCAAAAAACCCTGAAAGGGACCGAACGACGGGCCGTGGATGGTGTGGACGATGAGGGGCACGCCGGCCGCGCGGGCCGCCAGGCGTCCGAGCACGCCGGCCTTGCCGCTGTGGGTGTGCACCAGGTCCGGTCGCCGCTCGCGGAAGAGCCGGCGCAGCGCCAGGTACGCGCGCGTGTCCTGCCAGGGATGGACCGCGCGCACCAACCAAGGCAGGCGCGTGAAGAGGCCGGGTTCGCCCGCGACCAGAGGTTCGAGCGAGCCTTCGGCGCCAGCGGTGGGGCCGGCCACCAGGTCCACCTCCAAACCGGGGCGGCGGCGCAGGCCGAGGACCGAGGCAATGGTGTTTTCCTGCGCCCCACCCACCACGAGGCGGGTGATGACGTGGGTGACGCGCATGGCGGGCTAGGCGCCGCCGGCTTTCAAGCGGCGGACCCGTTCTTCGACGCTTTTGTATTCCTCGGAGCCGCGGATGCCGTACTTGAGGTAGGTCTCGAAATGCTGCAACGCGGCGGCCTTGTCCTGCTGGCGCAGGGCGATCTCGCCCAGGCCGAAGTACACCGCGTAGGACTCGGGCACCAGCGCGCGCAGGGCCTCGTAGTCCTGGCGGGCTTCTTCCAAGCGCCCGGCCTGGAGGTGGGCGATGGCGCGGTTGAGCAGGGCGGCGGTGTTCTTCGGGTTGTTTTTGAGCAGGGTGTTGAGCGGAGCCAGCGCGGCGTCGTAATTCTTCATCTGGATGTGCAGCGCCGCCAGGTTGAGCAGGGCCCGGGCGTTGTCCGGCTCGATTTCGATCTGGGCGCGCAGGGTCTCGAGCGCGTTGGTGAGGCGGCCGGTGGCCTGGTAAATCTGGTTGAGCGCCTCGAGCACGTTCACGTTGCGCGGATGCCGGGCGCGCAGTTCAAGCACCTGGGCCTCGGCCGCCTCCACTTCGCCGCGGGTGAACCGGCTCAGGGCGATCATGACCTGCTCCCAAATGCCCGCCTCGGCGTGGTCCGGCAGGAGCGCGCGCACGCGCTGAAACTCGGTGAGCGCCTGGCGGAAGTAGGCGCTCTCCACGAAGAGCAGCCCCAGGCGATAGGAGAACTGCGCGTGGTCGAAGAGCCCGTCCTCGACGACCAATTGGTCCCAGCCGCGGCGCTCCTCGGAGAGGTCCGGCTGGGTGGGGCCGTCCAGCGCGGGGAGGCGACCGGCGCGCAGGGCGTCGTTGAAGGCCAGGGTGATCTTGGCGGCAGTGTTGGCCGGATTCAGGCGCAGGGCCAGTTCCAGCCAACGGCGGGCGCGGTCCGGCTGGCCGGCGCGCTGGACAGCGGCGCCCCAGGAGGCCAGCCCGCGGGCGTAAAAGGCGTTCACGTACCGGCGCTCGAGCGGGGAGTCGGGCTCGGCGGCCGGCAGGGCCTCGAGGGCGGGCCGCAAGGCCTCCCAGGCCGCCTCGCCGCGGGCCAGTTCCTCGCCGGTCAACGCCGGACGCGGCGTCAACTCGTCCGGCCGGGGGCGGACCTGGAACACCAGACCGGTCGGCACCTGCTCGACCTGCTCGAAGTAGTAGCCCAGGCTCGGGTGCAGGTAGAACAGTTGGTTCGAGGCGGCCACGTTGCGCACCAGAATGGCCAACCCCGTGGGAGCGATCACTTCCGGCAAATCCTCCTTTGCGCCCCAGCTCCAGCGCGCCCCGTAGCGGCGGTGCAGTTGCTGCTGGTAAATCCGGTAGGGCATCAGGCGCGACCACAGCAGCACGTGCGCGCCCGCCGCTCCGCGCCGGGCCAGGCCCGCCTCCAGCAGGAGCAGGTTGGTCTGGTCGTCGCTGAGCACGTAGGCGTCCCGGGCCGGCAACGCGTCCACCAGGCGGTCCGCCAGGCGGGACAATTCCCGGCCGTTGAGCGCCGCCACGGCGGGGCCGTTGCGCGCCGCCAGCGTGGCGGGCAACGCCACCGCCGCCAGCAAAGCCGCCCCCGCCAGCGCCCGGCCCAGCAGCCGGCCCCCGGAGGTGACCAGATACGCGGCCCGGCCGACCGGCTCGCGCGCCATCAACAGCAGGTATCCGGTGTAGTAACCCGCCGCCAGCGCGGCCAGGAAGTAAAACGGCAGCATCGCCCGCCCGAAGCCCAGCACGCGCGGGCTCCAGATCGGGTCCAGAAACACCGACACCGCCGCCACGAGCATGACCACGTGCACGAAGCGGGTGAAGAAATCCGCCATCACCGCGCCGGCGCGGCTGGTGTCCTCGGCGGTGCGGCGCCAGCGCAGGCCCAGCACAAACACCGGCAGCACCGTGCTCAGGCAGATGAGCAGTACCGCGAAGGGCGGCACCGAGGCCAGGGCCGCCTTTTGGGCCGCCAGTTGCGTGCGCAGGTACGTGCCGAAGCCGGCCTCGGCGTGCGGCGAGAGCGCGGCCAGCGCCGGCAGCAACAGGTACAGGAGCAATCCCGCGATCCCGGCCCCGGCCAGGCGCGCCACAAAGCCCAGTTGGAAGAAGTCAAAGCCTTTGATCCAAACCAGGGCGACGAGGAAGGCCGGGAAGAAGGCGATCATCGCGTAGTTGTTTGTGACCGCCAGGCCGTAGCCGAACGCCAGCGCCGTCAACCAGGTCTCGTTCCGGGAAAGGCGATATTCGAGCAGGCACCAGACCGCCGCGGCGAAGAGCAGCAGGTCCAGCATTTCGCCCGTGGCCACGGTGGCGTGTTCCCAGAAGGAGCGCTGCAGGCCGCAGAGCAGCACCGCGAATACCGGCCCCACCCAGGCCAGCGGGATGCTCAACAGCCCCTGGGCGTCCCGCTCGCGCAAGCGCGCCTCGCGGGTGCGGTCGTAGGGCAACAACGCCACCGCGCGCGCCAGCAGGCCGAGGGTCAGCGCGGCCAGCAGGGCGGTGAGCACGTTCAACGCCACCGGCAGCACGCTCCCCGGCAACCCGCGCACCGGCAGGGTGACCAGGTACAGCAACGGGGCGCTCAGGTTGGGCGAGGTGTCCCAGCCGGCCACCCGCGCCACCAGCGGCAGGCTGGTGAGCTGCAGCCAGCGGTTCAACGTCACCAGGTAAAGGACCAGCGCCGCGGCGGCGACCAGCCACGGCAGCCGGGTCCGGGCGAAGGCCGGAGGCGGACGATTGTTGGCATCCATAGCAGTTGGTTGGAGGTCAAAGGTCGGCCGAGTTGAAACGAACCGCCGCCGGCTGGCAAGGCTGCATTGGCCGGGCGGCCGCGCCCGCGACGCTTCCCCGTTCTCGCCTCTTGTGCCCGGGACGATGCCGTAGCGCAGACTTCGAGTCTGCCGTAGCGCGGGTTTTCAACCCGCCAGGGCTGGGCGAATCGCTCGCCGGGGCCGACTGCGAGTCGGCGATACGGCAGGTTGGGAAACCTGCGCTGCGCCGGGAATCCCAACCGACAGTAAACGGAGATGCTCCCGGGATGGCGGCGGCACGGAAAGGGCCACGACGCGCGCCCGTGGCGCCGCCGGCTACCGCAGTCGTTCCGGGTTCAACCCCTGCAGGTCCGCCGGCACGAACCGGCCGTCGCGCCGGATCAGTTCGTCGTCGAACCACACCTCGCCCCCGCCGTATTCGGGTCGCTGGATGAGCACCAGGTCCCAGTGGACGGCCGATTTGTTGCCGTTGCCGCACTCGGCGTAGGCCTGGCCGGGGGTGAAGTGCAGCGAGCCGGCGATCTTCTCGTCGAAGAGCGTGTCGCACATCGGCTCGCGGATGTGCGGGTTAAAGCCGAGGGAGAACTCGCCGATGTACCGCGCGCCGGGGTCGGTATCGAGGATTTGATTGAGCCGCTGCTCGTGAGTCCCGGTGGCCTTCACGATGCGCCCGTCGCGCAACTCGAGCCGCACGTTCTCGAAGCGCGTGCCGGCGTACAGACTGGGGGTATTGAACTGGATCACCCCGTTGGCCGACTTGAGCGTGGGGCAGGAAAAGACTTCGCCGTCGGGCAGGTTGCGCAGCCCGGAGCACGGCACCGCGCCGATGCCTTTGATGCTGAAGGTCAGGTCCGTGCCCGGGCCGGTGAGGCGGACGCGGTCGGCCCGGCGCATCCGGCGCACCAGGGGCGTCATGGCGCGGGCCATCCGGCGGTAATCCAGCGTGCAGACGCGGAAGAAAAAGTCCTCGAACGCCTCCGTGCTCATGCCCGCGGCCTGGGCCATCGAGGGAGTGGGCCAGCGCAGCACCACCCAGCGGGTGTGATTGAGGCGGCGGTCCAGCACCGGCCGCAGGGTGCGGGTGAAGAGAGCCAGGCGGTCCGCGGGGACGTCGGCGCTTTCGTTGGCGTTGTGGGCGCCGCGCAGCGCGATGTAAGCCTGCATCCGTTTCATGCGGTGCAGCTCGAGGTCCCGCACCAGCGCGGCGTGGCGGGCGTCGGTCTCGCGCATGATCTCGCGCGTGATCCGCGTGTGGCGCACCTCGACGACCGGCACGGCGCTGGCGGCCCGCACCGCGCGGAGGAGCGCCACGCCGAATTCGTCCGGCACCTCGATCAGGTCCAGCAACACGTGATCGCCGCGGCGCAACGCGGTGGAATATTCCACCAGCAGGCGGGCCAGCTTCGGATAGCGCGGGTCCATCATGGCGGCAGGCTACGGCGCGCCGGCCGGGGCGTCGAGCGTTTCGCACGCGGCGGCGCGCGCCGCCGCGCGGGCGGCCCGCGCCGGCAGGCCGGCATTGCCAAACCCGCCGCGCCCGGCAAGGCTCGCTCCGTGATTGCGCCCTGGCCCACCCTGGCTGCCGAGACCCTGGCCGACTACCGCGTCTTCCGCGTGCGCCGCGTGCTGCGCCGCTCGCCCCGCACCGGCCGCGCGCACGACTTTTTCGTGTTGGACACGCCCGGCTGGGTGAACATCGTCGCGCTCACGCCCGACGACCGGATGGTGCTGGTCGAGCAATTCCGCCACGGCACCGGGGCGGTCGAACTCGAGGTGCCGGGCGGGGTGATGGACGCCGCGGACGCCTCGCCGGAAGCGACCGCCGTGCGCGAGTTGCGGGAGGAAACCGGCTACGCGGGCGAGCACGCGCGGGTGATCGGCACCGTGCGGCCCAACCCGGCCATCATGAGCAACACCTGCCACGTGGTGTTGATCGAGCGGTGCGTGCCCCGGCACGAGCGCGAATTCGATCACGGCGAGGACCTGGCCACGCACCTGGTGCCCGTGGCCGAGGTGCCCGGGCTGGTGGCCCGCGGCCGCATCCGCCACTCGCTGGTGGTGGCGGCGCTGTACCACTTCGAGTTGTGGCGGCGCGGCCTGGCCCGCGCTTGAGCGCCGGCGCAGCGCCCGCGCGGGCGGCGATGCCGGGGAAATTCAGGCGACGGGGGCCAGGGCGGCAACCTCACAGCCCGGCCGTGCGGCGGATGATTTCGTCCAGCGGCGTGGCGGGTCGAAAGCCGGTGAAGCGCTCGAGCTTGTCCACCGCGGGCCGGCGGCGGCGCATGTCCTCGAACCCGGGCGCGTAGGCGGCGTCGTAGGGCACCTGCTCGATGGGCGAGCGCGAGCCCAGCGCGGCGATCACCCGGCGAGCCAGTTCGAGGATGCTGACTTCTTCGGTGCTGCCGACGTTGAAGACCTCGCCGCGCGCGGCCGGGCAGCGCATCAAGCGCGCGAGCGCCTCGACCGTGTCGTCCACGTAGCAGAAGCAGCGTGTCTGCGCGCCGTCGCCGTACACCTGCAGGGGCCGGGCGGCGCGGGCGGCCGCGATGAAGCGCGGCAGCACCATGCCGTACTGCCCGGTCTGGCGCGGCCCGACGGTGTTGAAAATCCGGGCCACGATCACCGGCAGGCCGCGCTCGCGCGCGTAGGCCAGGGCGAGGAATTCGTCCATCAACTTCGAGCAGGCGTAGCTCCAGCGGCCCAGGTGCGGCGGGCCGATGAGCAGATCGTCATCCTCGCGGAACTCCTCGCGCTGGCTTTTGCCGTACACCTCGGAGGTCGAGGCCAGCAACACCGGTACGCCGCGGCCGGCGGCCGCCTCGAGGATGGCCTCGGTCTCGTCCAGGTTGGTCCGGATGGTCCGGATGGGCGAGCGCACCACCAACTCGACCCCCACCGCCGCCGCGAGGTGGTAGATCGCGTCCGCCTCGCCCGCCAACCGGTCCAACCCGGCGCAGGCGGAGACGCGGGCCTCGACCACGCGCAGGCGCGGGTTGGTCCGGACCGCGGCGAGGTTTTCGGGCCGGCCGGTCGAAAAGTCGTCAATCACCGTCACGCGGCACCCCTCGGCGAGGAGCCGCTCGACCAGGTGCGAGCCGATGAACCCGGCGCCGCCGGTGACCAGGATGCGCGCGCCGGAGGACATGAATGCGGGGCGGGAAGGCGGGCGGCTCAGTGCATGATGGCGCGGGCCACCTCGCGGGCCCGGGCGTCATCAAACAGGCGCCGGACCAGCGCCAGGCCGAACTCGAGCGCCGTGCCCGCGCCGCGCGAGGTGATCAGCGGCCCGTCTTCGACCACCCGTTCGCCGGCCAGCGCCGCGGGCAGTTCGTCGTGCACCGAGAAGTGCGCGGTGTAACGGCGCCCGGACAGCAGGCCGGCGTCAGCCAGCACGGTGGGCGCGGCGCAAATGGCGGCCACGGAGCGACCGGCCTCGACGAACCGCCGGGCCAGCGCGGCGGCGCGGCCTTCGGCGCGGACGGTCTTCACGCCGGGGCCGCCGGGCAGGAGCAGGAGGTCAAAGGGCTGGTCGGCGACTTCGGCCAATGCGGCGTCCGCCTGCACCGTGATCTGACAGCGGCCGGGCACGAGCCGTTCGCCGGTGAGCGAGGCGAGCACAACCGTGGCGCCGGCGCGGCGGAGCAGGTCCACCGGGGCGAGGGTTTCGATTTCCTCGAAGCCGGGAAACAACAGGCAGAGCACGCGCGGTTGCATGGCGGGAGTATAGGCGCGGGGCGGCGGCTGACCAGCGGCGCGCGCTCAGGCGGGGGGCAGGTTGGCGCGCTCGGCCACGGCCCGGAGCATGGATTCCCAGTAGGGCCGCAGGAAGGGCGGGTCGCGGAGGCTGTCGAGCGCGTATTGGCGGTCGGCTTGGGCGAGGTCGAGCACGGCGGTGATCATTTCCTCCTGGTACCAGCCGGCCTCGGCCAGGGGGAGGCCGTCGGGGTTGCGGATGAAGGACTGGCCGCTGGAGCTTTGGCGGCCGTCGGGGGACTGGCCGACGGTGTTGGCCACGCAGTGGAAGATGCGGGTGGTGGGGCCGGCGGGCAGTTGAGCGCGGCCGGAGGTGCGTTTCCAGACCACGGCCTCGAGCTCGTCCGAGCTGCACGAGGGGTGGAAGAAGATTTGCGCGCCGAGCATGGCCGGCAGGCGGTACACCTCCGGATGCCGGCCGTCGCGGCAGATGGCCAGGGTGCAGCGGATGCCGTCCAGCTCGAAAAGCGAGAGCTTGTCGCCGGCGCGGCAATAGGTCTGCTCGTCGCGGCCGGCGAGGTGGACCTTGGCGTATTCGTGCACGATGTCGCCGCGCGGGGAGATGACGTGGGCGAGGTTCAGGAAGCGGTCGGCGGTCCGGCGCAGCGAGCCGGCGATGACCCACAGGCCGGCCTCGGCGGCGGCGCGGCAGGTGCGGTCCAGCGCCGCCTGCACCTCGCGCGGGTCCTGCCGGACCACGTCGGGAAAGTAGTAGCCGGTGAGACTGGTTTCGGGGAAGAGCACCACGCGGCTGCCCGCGTCGGCCGCGGCGCGGATGTAATGGAGGGTGCGTTCGAGGTTGAAGGCCAGCGGCCGTGCCCAGTGAAGCTGGACGCAGGAGACCTGCAGGGTGGCGGGTGCGCTCATCGCGCCGAGCATGGCCGGGGCCGGCGCGCGCGCGAAGCCGAAAAAGGTCGCGTCCGGCCGGCTTGCGGCGCGGGGCAAGCCGGCCCACGCTGGGGGGCATGGATGAATTTGCGCTTCCCGGCGACGCCGCCCAACTGGACGAACTGCTGGTCTGCAAGCTCGAGGCCGGCCGCGCGCCCCTGAGCCCGTGCTCGCTGGTCATTTTCGGCGCCAGCGGCGACCTGACCGCGCGCAAGCTCGTGCCCGCGCTCTACCATCTGCACCGGGAGGGCGCCCTGCCCGACCCGTTCCGCGTGGTGGGCGTGGCCCGCCGCGAAAAAAGCGACGCGGCCTGGCGTGAGGAGCTTTTCACGGCGCTCCAGCAGTACTCCCGCACGCAGCCGGTGGACCGCGCGCGCTGGGAAGATTTCGCGGCCAACCTCCATTACCTGCCCGGCGACGGCACCGAGCCGGAAACGCACCGCCACCTGGCGGAGCGGCTGGCCGGGTTCGCGCCGGAGCCGCTGCGGCGCAACCGGCTGTTCTACCTGGCCACCTCGCCCAGCCGGTTTGCGGACATCGTGGCCGGGCTGAGCGCCGCCGGGCTGCTGCGGCGCGAGGAGGCGCCGCCGTTCTGGCAACGGGTGGTCATCGAAAAACCCTTCGGCCACGACCTGGCCTCGGCCCGGGCGCTCAACGCCGCGCTGACCCGCCACGCGCACGAGCACCAGCTCTTCCGCATTGACCATTATCTGGGCAAGGAGACGGTCCAGAACATCCTCACCTTCCGTTTCGCCAACGCGTTGTTCGAGCCGCTCTGGAGCCGGCAAACGGTGGACCACGTGCAGATCACGGTGAGCGAGCGGATGGGCGTGGGCGCGCGCGGCGCCTTCTACGAGGAGGTCGGCGCGTTGCGGGACATGGTGCAAAACCACCTGCTCCAGGTGCTGGCCCTGATGGCCATGGAACCGCCGGTCGCCCTCGAGGCCGAGGCCATCCGCGACGAAAAGGTCAAGCTGCTGCGCTCGCTGCGGCCCATCCCGCCAGACGAGGTGCACCGGCACGTGGTGCGCGGGCAGTACACGGCGGGGGCCGGCGCGGGGGAACCGCGCCGGGCCTATCGCGAGGAACCCGGGGTGCGGCCGGACTCGAACGTGGAAACGTACGTCGCGTTGCGGCTCTGGGTGGACAATTGGCGCTGGGCCGGCGTGCCGTTTTACCTGCGCACCGGCAAGAGTCTCCCGTTGAGCGCCAGCGAGGTGCGCCTCCAGTTCCGCCGCCCGCCGCACGTGCTCTTTGCCGCGCGCTGCGGGCCGCGCCTGGACGCCAATTCGCTCACCCTGCGCCTGCAGCCCGACGAGGGCATTTCACTGCACATCAACGGCAAGGTGCCCGGGACCGAACTGACCTTGCGTCCGGTGCGGATGCACTTCCGGTACGACGCCGAGTTTGGCGCTTACACCCCCGAGGCGTATGAGCGGCTCCTGCTTGATGCGCTCGAGGGCGACCCCACGCTGTTCATCCGCCGGGACGAGGTCGAGGCCGCCTGGGCCTGGGTGGACCAAATCCGCGCCGGCTGGGCGGACGCGCCGTTGAGCGAGGCGGAGTTTTATCCGGCCGGCACCTGGGGGCCACCCGCGGCGGATGAACTGCTCCGCGCCGCCGGCCACGCTTGGCGCAATCCGCAGTCGGGGGCTTGAGTCCGAATGAGGTGGTCTGGTCGGTGAGTGAAACGGACCATAGGCCCGTGGCAGCGGGCTACCAGCGCCGCAGGGAGGCCGGTTCGAGTGCGCCTTTTGTAGAGGCGGCTTGAAGACCCGGCATCGGCGGCAGATTGATGCTGGCCAATGGCCACTTGGTAGGGCCGCGCTGCGGCGCGGCCGGGGGAGCGGCGCCGACGCAGCGGCGCCCTACCGCGCGAAGCGTATGGGCAGAACACGCCGTACATGAACCTGATGCAGCCGCGGCGCCCTACGGCGCGAAGCGTGTGGAGTGCGCCGGCTTGCCGGCGCTGTCGGGAGCGTCGCGCTACGGCGCGGCCGGGGGAGCGGCGCCGACGCAGCGGCGCCCTACCGCGCGAAGCGTATGGGCAGAACACGCCGTACATGAACCTGATGCAGCCGCGGCGCCCTACGGCGCGAAGCGTGTGGAGTGCGCCGGCTTGCCGGCGCTGTCGGGAGCGTCGCGCTGCGGCACGGCCGGGGGAGCGGCGCCGACGCAGCGCCCCGAGCGGACATTGGCGGGGGATTGTAACATTTCGCCGCGGCCGGGGCTTAGGGCTTGCGGTCGGCGCGGCGCGGCGTTTGCTTAACCCACGTCATCCCGGTGCGCGAGATGAACGCGCGGCGCAGGCACGGTTTATCCGGGGCAGCTTCCCCACGCCTCGGCGGCGGCGTGTGGCCGTCGTTGCCGGCCGGGCGGGGTGGGCGTCGCCCTGGCTTCCGGCACCGCACCTGCTAGGTTTTCAGCAACCCAGAACGCCCATGATAACCCGAAGCACTCCCCCGACCTTGGCCCTCTTGGCCCTGGGTGTGGTGCTGCTGGCCGCTCCAGCCCCTGCCCAGACACTTCCGCGGATTGTCCAACGGCCCGTGGACCAGTACGTGCCCGCGGGCACGGAAGTGGTCTTGCGCGTGGTGGCTGAAGGAGACGAGCCGTTGAGCTACCAGTGGCTCAAGCAGAATCCGGAGACCTTCCTGGACGAGCCCGTGCCCGGCGCCACCCGGGCCGAATGGCGTTGGGTGGTGAACGACGGCACGCAGATGGGGCGTTACCGGGTGCGGGTGAGCAACCAGGCGGGGGAAGTGCTCAGCGACGCCGCGGTGGTGCACCTGGTGCCGCTGGTGGGTTGGGGTGAAAGCAAGGAGGGACAGCTCAACGTGCCACCCGGCGTGACCAACGTGGTGGCGGTGGCCGTGGGCCGGGCTCACGCCCTGGCCCTGACCTCCGAAGGACGCGTGGTCGCTTGGGGCAACAATTTGTACGGCCAAACCAACGTCCCGCCCGACCTGACCAACGCGGTGGCCATCGCCGCCGGGGCCGGGCACTGCCTGGCGGTAACGGCCGAGGGCCGGGTGGTGGCGTGGGGTGCTGACTCTCAGGGACAGGCCCGGGTGCCGGAGGGCTTGAACCACGTGGTGGCCGTGGCGGCGGGACAATTCCACAGCCTGGCCCTGACCCGTTACGGCCGGGTGGTGGCCTGGGGGGCCAACGGCGCGGGGCAGTGCAACGTGCCGTATGGGCATCGCTTCGTGGCGATCGGCGCCGGCGCTTCCCACAGCCTGGCCGTCACGGCGGAAGGGCGGGTGGTGGCTTGGGGCTCTAACCTCTATGGTCAAATCAACGTTCCGCAATCGCTCAGCAACGTGGTGGCTGTGGGCGGGGGCTACCTCTACAGCGCCGCTTTGACGGCGGACGGGCGGGTGGTGGTGTGGGGGGATAATCGGGTTGGGCAACGGGACGTTCCGGCCAACGCCACCAACGTCGTGGCCCTCGCCACCGGGTACTACCATTGCCTGGCCGTGACCCGGGATGGCCGCGTGGTGGGCTGGGGACGGAGTCATGTGGGACAAACCCGGATTCCCGGCGCCTTGGGCAATGGTCTGGCGGCGGCTGCAGGAGAAGATTTCAGCCTGGTGCTCACCGGTTTTCCGCGGGGCAAGGCGCCGCCGCAGATTCTGGCGCCGCACTGGGTCGCCGGTACGGAGGGACAACCCTTGCAGGTGTCTCTGATCTTGGGCAACGGCGCGGACCAGCTTGAAGCGGTAGGTTTGCCCGCCGGACTCGTCCTCGATCCGGCCCAGCGGAGGATCACCGGCATCCCTGCCGAGCGGGGCATTTACGAAGCCTCTCTCCAAGCCTCGAACGCCCTGGGGGCGCAGCGACGCACCGTCCGCTTCTACATCGCGCCCGCCGGACTTCCGGCCACGGTGGCCTGGGGTGACACCTCGGTCGTCGGGTGGGGAGACAACCGTTACTGGCAAGCCAGCCCGTATTCTTCCGTGGAGGGGGTGACGGCCATAGCGGGAGGAATTGGCGCCTATGGCTTGGCCCTGACCGAGCAGGGTCGGGTCGTGAACTGGGGCTACAACGGGGACGGGCGGTCCAGAATCCCGGCGGGGTTGAGCAACGTCGTGGCCATCTCCGGCGGGTGGTTCCATGGCTTGGCACTGACCGCGGACGGCCGGGTGGTGGCCTGGGGCTTGAATGGCTACGGCCAAACCAATGTACCGGCCGGGTTGACTAACGTCTTAGCCATTTCCGCGGGGGACCTGCACTCGTTGGCGCTCACGGCCGAAGGTCGCGTGGTGGGCTGGGGTCGCAATGTGGAAGGCCAGGTTACCATTCCGACGAATCTAGCGCAGGTCGTGGACGTGGCTGCGGGCACGCAATACAGCCTCGCGTTAACCGCCGAGGGACGGGTCGTCGCCTGGGGCGCGAATGACTACGGCCAGACCAACGTGCCGCTCAACTTGAGCAATGTGGTGGCCATCGCCGCCGGCCAGATGCACGCGCTCGCCCTGACCGCCGAAGGGCGGGTCGTGGCGTGGGGGGACAACTCACGCGGCCAGACCAATGTGCCCGCGAACTTGACCAACGTGATCGCGATCGCTGCCGGACCGCGGCACAGCCTGGCCCTGACGGCGGAGGGCCAGGTGGTGGGTTGGGGCAGCAACGACAGGGGAGAATCCCTCTTGCCGTTTGAGCTTGGCCCGGCCCGAGCCCTGGCCGTTGCCGCCGGGGGAAAATACATTGCGCTGCTGTACGACGACGCCTACAGCCTGGCCTTGGTGCACGTGCCAGACGGGTATTTCCCACCCAAAGTCCTGGGACCCCGGGTGGCACTGGGGTTTCTAGGCGAACGGTTTTTTGCCCGGGTCCGCGTGGCCAACGGCGCGGATCGGATCGAGGCGACCGGCCTGCCTGAAGGGCTGGCCTTCGACCCGGCCAACGGCGTCATCTCCGGCCGGGCCCTCGAGGCGGGCGAATTTCAGGTCCGGCTGCGCGCCGAGAATCGGTCCGGGTCCCATGAAGCGACGCTGCGTCTGTACCTTCACCGGTACCCGATTCAGCTCGACCTGCCGGAGGTGCTGCCGCTCACCCTCCACGCACCGGCGCAATACCCGGTCCGGCTGACGAGCGGCTCCGGCGAATGGGCGGCGGCCGGACTGCCGCCCGGCTTGACGCTCGACCCGCAGACCGGGGTGCTGAGCGGCCGGCCGACCCAGTTGGGGGACTTTGCGGTACAACTCACCGTGAGCAACCGGTACGAAGTCCACACCCGCACCTTCACGGTCCGGGTCAGCCCGCTGCGAGTGCAGGCACCGGCCGGTCACCCGGTGGCCAACGTGCCGCCCGGTCTGGACGCGGTGTCGGAGGTGGCGGTGGGCGTAAACCATGCAGTGGCGCTGACTGCCGACGGCCGGGTCGTGGCCTGGGGGGACAACACCCACGGCCAGACCAATGTACCGGCGGGCTTGAGCAATGTGGTGGCCATCGCCGCCGGCGGGTTCCACAGTTTGGCCATCACCGCTGATGGCCGCGTGGTGGCTTGGGGAGCGAATAATGTAGGCCAGTCCGCCGTGCCGTCCGGACTGAACAACGCAGTGGCCATCGCGGGCAGTTGGGGGCACAGCCTGGCCCTGACCGCCGACGGCCAGGTGTGGGCCTGGGGCTACGGGAACGGGGTCCAGGTTCCTCCGGGGATCAACAACGCCGTCGCGGTTGCGGCGGGAGACGATCGCAGCCTGGTCTTGATGGCCGACCGCCAAGTGCGGGCCTGGGGCAATTACCAGTTCAAGTACCCCCCTGTGCCGGCTCCCGAAAAACTGCCGCTGACCAACGTGGTCGCGCTCGTGGCGGGGACAGATCACGAACTGGCTTTAACCCCGGACCGTCGGGTGCAAGGTTCGGGGAATAATCTCACCCAAGGCCTCGACATCCCGGAAGACCTTCCGCCAATCCAAGCCATCGCCGCGGGCGATTACAGCCTGGCGCTGACCATGGACGGTCGGGTGCATAGTTGGGGTCAAAACGCCAGCGACCTCTTCGCCGAAGTGGAAAACGCTGTGGCCATTGCGGCCTACAAAACCGTGAGCCTCGTCGCGGTCGGCCAGCCCCCGGGCAGCGCGCCGCCGCGGGTGCTGGGGCCCAAAGTGCTGGTAGGCACGGTGGACCACCCGTTCTTCGCTGCCCTCCGCGCCAACCCCGGAGCCGACCGCTTCGAGGCCGAGGGCCTGCCGCCCGGCCTGAGCTTGGACCCGGTCACGGGCGTGATCACGGGAGCACCCGAGCAAGCGGGCACCTACACGGTCAATCTGCGGGCGATCAATGCGCAGGGCACGGGCGAGGGCACGCTGCGGCTGCACGTGAATCTGCCTCTGCCCGCCTTTACCATGAAGCAAGTGCTGGTGCTGGGCCTGGGGCAGGAAATCCGGCTCCGGCTCCCCACCGTGAACAACCCGGACCACTTCGAGAGCACGCCCCTGTCGCCGGGGTTGCACCTGGACCCGGACACCGGGGAACTTTCCGGAGCACCGCTCGTCGCCGGTGCATTCCCGGTACGCTTTACCGCCACCAACAAGTACGGCACCGCCAGCCTCTGGGTGACCCTCAAAATCCGGCAGGTGCTGGGCTGGGGCGACAACACCTATGGCCAATGTGATCCTCCGGACGACCTGACCAACGCCGTGGCCATCGCGGCGGGCGCTGAGTTCGCCATCGCGCTGACCGCGGACGGGACCATCCGTGGGTGGGGCAACACCAAGGATGGGCGGCTGAACTACCCCATCTACATGTCCAACGTCGTGGGGGTCTCGGGCGGCGTGTGGCACGGTCTGGGTTTCACGGATGAAGGCCGATTGTTCGCGTGGAACTCGACCGTGCCGCAATTTGTGAACGAGGTCGTGGCAGTCGCCGCCGGCAGCACTTTTAACCTCGCCTTGACCGGCGACGGGCAAGTGGTTGGTTGGGGGGGTAGCCCCAGGCCATACCGCTGGAATCCATCCATCGTCAAAAATTGGAGCAACGTGGTGGCCATCGCCGCCGCGGCCAAGGGCAGGGAAAACTGGTATTACGACGCTCACTGTCTGGGCTTGACTGCTGAGGGTCGCGTGTTGGCCATGGGAGACAACGGTCACGGTCAAATCAACGTCCCCCCGGGCTTGAGCAATGTTGTGGCCATCGCGGCGGGCTCGGAGCACAGCCTCGCGCTGACCGCTGAGGGACGTGTGGTGGCTTGGGGCTATATGTACTACGGACAGTCTTCCGTGCCTGAAGGCCTGAGCAACGTCGTGGAGATCTCGGCCGGGGATCAACACAGCTTGGCTTTAACGGCCGACGGACGCGTGGTCGGCTGGGGCATCTATCAAGAACCCAAGGTCCTCGATTCTCCGGCACTGAAACGCGCGGTCTCCATCGCCGCCGGAGGGAATTTCAGCCTGGCCCTGTTGGACCTCCCGCCCGGCGTAGCGCCGCCCTAGGTGCTCGGGCCGCGCGCGATGGTGGCCTATTACGGCCTGCCGGTTTGGTCGCGAGTCCGGGTTGCGAACGGAGCGGACCGCTTCGAGGCCGAGGGCCTGCCACCGGGCTTGTCCCTGGACCCGGCCAGCGGCCTGCTGACCGGCCGACCCACCGAGGTGGGCACCTATTGGGTCACGCTGCGGGCCATCAATGCCCGGGGCACGGGCGAGACCCGGCTCCGCCTCCACGTGAACCCCGCCCTGCCCACCCTGCCGCCGGAGTTGAAGCCGCTGGTGGTCACGCTGGGCCGGCAGGTGCATCAACCCTTCCCCGGGCTTTCGCTCCCCGAGCGGTTCCTGAGCAGCGGCCTGCCGTCGGGCTGGCAACTGGACCCTGCCACCGGCCTGCTCACCGGCACGGCCGACACGCCCGGCGACTATGCGATCAGCCTCACCCTGAGCAACCGCTTCGGCACGGTGCAGACCAACTGGCTGGTGCGCGTGACGCCGGTCCTTGAGCTGGGACCCGTCGGCCCGAGCCAGGAAACGGTGCCCTCGGGCACGGAACGCGCCTTCGTCCTGGCCGCCGGCGCCGAGCATACCCTGGCCCTGACCGCCGAGGGTCAGGTGCGCGCCTGGGGCGACAACCGCCGGGGTCAGAGCACCGTGCCGGCGGACCTCGGCACGGCCGTGGCCATCGCTGCCGGGGCTTACCACAGCCTGGCCCTGACCCGCGAGGGCCGCGTGCGCGTGTGGGGCGACAATGGCTACGGCCAGGTGGCCCTGACGCCGCCGCTGCGGCAGGTCGTGGCCGTCGCCGCCGGTTGGGGACACAACCTGGCCCTGACCGCCGACGGGCGCGTGACCGGCTGGGGTTGGAACGTGTACGGCCAGGGCGACCGCTCGCCGGGCGTGAGCAACGCGCTGGCTGTGGCCGCGGGTTACCACCACAGCCTGGTCCTCACCACGGACGGCCGCGTGGTGGGCTGGGGATTGAACGACCTGGGCCAAACCACCGTGCCAGCGGACCTGGCCGACGCGGTGGCCATCGCCGCGGGCGGGCACCACAGCCTGGCCCTGCGGGCCGATGGCCGGGTGGTGGCCTGGGGCGACAACGAATGGGGTCAGACGGAAGTGCCGCCGGACCTGACCAACGCGGTGGCCATCGCCGCCGGGGCCGACTTCAGCCTGGCCTGGACGGCGGATGGGCGGCTGGTGGCCTGGGGCAACAACGCCGCCCGCTTCAGCGACGCCGCCGTGCCCGGCGCGGGCTACTTGGTCGTCCCGGCCGCGCACGCCGAACACGCCGCGGCGCTGGTGTTGCCGAGCGGGGTGGGGAACGTGCCGCGGGTCTTCCTGCGCGTGGAGGCGGACCAGGTGCTGTTGAACTGGGTCGGCGGCCGGGGGCCGTTCCGCGTGTGGCAGTCGTGGAACTTGAGACCGGACCACTGGACGCCCTGGGGCGGGTGGCGTCCGGTGCCTTGGGCGGCCTTCCCGGCCGAGCCGGACCACCAGTTCCTGCGGGTGGAGGGCCGGTGAACCGGCGCCGCCGCACACGGCGCCGTTGAGCCGCGGGCGGCCGACGCAGCGTGCGGATATTCCCGAGTGGCGGCCGGGCGGTCCCGGCTACACGTACAACACCGCCTGCAGGTCGCGCACCACCACGCTCATGAAGGGATAGCGGCGCGCGGGGTCGGCCTCGAGGCACTTGAGAATCACCCGCTCCAGGGCCGGGGGAATGGCCTCGTTCAGTTGCCGCGGCGGCACGAAGTCCGGCGTGCGGTTTAACTGGCGGGCGAGGATTTCGGTCGGGCTTTCGCCGGGGAAAGGCTTCTGGAAGGTGAGCAGTTCGTAGGCGGTGACGCCGAAGGCAAAGATGTCCGCGCGATGGTCCACCGGCTCGCGCTGCAACTGCTCGGGCGCCATGTAGGCCGGCGTGCCGGGGTTCTCGGGCAGTTTTTCCGGAAACTCGGGCCGGGGCCGGGCCAGGTCGAAGTCCACCAGCCGCACGCTGCCGTTGCGGGTGACCATGAGGTTCTCCGGCTTGAAGTCCAGGTGCATATAGCCGCGGTCGTGCACGTGTTCGAGCGCGCGGGCGGCGTCAATGAGCACGTTGCCGGCGAACTCCTCGAGCTGCGGGTCGTTGTGGGCCATGAGCACCTTGAGGTTGGCGCCCTCGACGTACTCGAGGGCCACGTACCAGGTGCCCTCGATCTTGCCGTGCTCGAGGTAGCCGATGATGGCGTCGTGGTCGTGGACGGCGGCCAGGATTTCGCACCCGCGCTGGAAACGCTTGCGGGCGGCGAAGTCAAATCGGCCGCTCTCGCGCAGGCACCGGATGGCGCAGGTCATGTGGTGCTGGTCCGTCGCCAGCCAGAGGTCGGCCATGCCGCCGCTGTTGATCAGCTCGCGCAGGTAAAACCGTCCGAACGGCCCCGGCAGACGCCGGCCTTCGCTGTCCACCCTGGCTTTGGTTCCGAAGCCCAACATGAATCTCTGCGGTGATGTACCACTCGCGCGCCCGACTGCCAAGCCGCGGAGGCCGCCCGGCCCCGGTCGTTTGAACGCACAGGCCGCGTTCGGCCGCCCGGCGTCCCCGCAGGCAAACACCACGGTTCTCCCAGACCGCGGGAGGACAGGAATGATGACCCTTTGACGGCGCGGGGCGGGCGCTCGGGTCTTTGCCGTGCCGGAACAAAAAAGCCGGCGGGTTTTCCCCCGCCGGCCCGTTCCCGAGTGCGCCGGATTACTTTTGCAGGCGATAGAATTGCTGGCTGCCGGTCGGCGCAAGGGTCACGGTCAGCCGGTCGCCCGACGACACGGGCGCGATCGGCACTTCCGTCCATGCAGCCCCCGCGCCCAGTGCCGGCGAGCCGAACAGCTTGTAGCCCGCGGCGGCCGCCGGCCAGGAGAGGACCACGTTGCTCCCGCTGCGCTGCACGGTCAGGACCGGAGCGATCTCGAGGGGCAGGGCGCCCACGCGCAGGTTGTCCACCCGCAGGCCGGTGAAGCCGGTCACCGGGTCGGAGTTGTTGAGGTGGAATTCGAGCGTGTTGACGCCGGCCACGAAGCCGGTGGTAAGGGTGAACGGGGTCAGGCTGCCGAATTGGGCGCTATTGAGGAGGCCGGTGCTGACGCCGTTCAGTTTGATGTCCGTACCCAGGTTGTCCGTCGCCCAGGCGCCCAGCAACACGGCCGTGGCGGGGTCGTAGCCCGTCAGGTCGAACGTGGTGCGGTAAGCGTAGTCGCCGCCGGAGGCCGAGCCCGAGTTGACCAGCGGCGCGATCCATTTCGAGCGGTCGGTGTTGGCCACCCACGGGCCGGTCACGATGGGGAAGATGGTCGAGTCATGGACCAGGGCGTCCTGGGAATTCGGGTCGGTGGCGTTGACGACCAGCTTGTAATGCGGGTCCACCGCGCCGTCCGCGAGGACCGCCCCCGTGGCGTCCACCCCGGTGCTGTAAACGCCGGGCACGCGCTCGAGCACAGTCACCGTGGCCACGGTGCTGGTCATCGAGCCGGCAAAATTGCTCACCACCACGGTGTAATCGCCCGCGTCGGCGCGGCTCACCCCGGTGAGCGAAAGCCGGGTGCCGGTCTGGCCGGACAGATGGGCGCCGTTTTTCCGCCACTGGTAGGCCAGCGGTTGGGCGCCGTCGGCCAGCACGGACAGCTCGAGGCTTTCCCCGGTGAGCAAGAGCCCGCCGACCGGTTGGGAAATGATCCGCGGGGCGTCCCCGGGCGACCCTTTCCGAGCGCCGCCGCGCAGGGCCTGGATGCGCAGGCCGGTGTAGCCCGCGCCGGCATTGTTGACCTTGAACTGGAGTTTGTTTTTGCCGCTCAGGAACAGCCCCTCGAGCCGGAAGGGCGAGAGCGTGTCGAAATTGCCGGCGTTGGCGATGCCGGTGCTGGCGCCGTCCAGCAGAAGCTGCGCGGCGTTGTCCGTGGCCCAGCGCCCCTCGATGAACGCCGTGCGGGGATCGAACCCGGTCAGGTCCACCTCGAGCTCGTACACGTAATCCCCGCCCGCGGCGCCGCTGGTCTCGAAGCGCGGCCCGATCCAAACCGAGGTGTCCGAGTTGGCCACCCACGGGCCGGCCACGATGGGGAACACGGTGGAATCCTGCACCACCGGGACGGTCACCGCGGGATTGTCCGGGTTGACCGCCAGCTTGTAGTGCGGGTCTTCCGAGCCGTCCCAGAGCACGTTGCGGTCGTTGTCCACGCCCGTGTTGTACAGGCCGGGGATCGGGTCCAGGACCGTCACCCGCACGGCCGGGCTGGTGATTTCTCCCGCGTCATTGCGAATGACCACCGTGTAATCCCCCTCCTGGGCGGTGGCGACATTGTCCAAGGTCAATGTGGCGTCGTTGGCGGCCGGCAGGTCCGTGCCGTTCCGTTTCCACTGGTAGCGCAGCGGCGGTGTGCCGTCGGCCAGCACACTCAGGGTGACCGTGTCCCCCACGAGGTAGGTGCCGCCGACCGGCGCGGTGACGATCCGGGGCGGCTCGCCGGCCACCTCGACGGTGCCGATCATTTCCACCCGCAGGCCGATGGGGTTCACCGCGTCACCGGCGTTGAAGACCAGGAAATCCAGCGTGTTGGTGCCCGCCACAAAGCCTGTCTCGATGGTGAACTCGCTGAACACGCCGAAATTGCCGGGCTGGCTGATCCCGAGCGAATTCCCGTTCAGCACGATGTCCATGCCCGTGTTGTCCGAGGTCCAGCGGCCGGTGATCCGCGCCCTGGCGGGGTCAAAGCCGGTGAGGTCAAAGGTGGTGCGGAAGGTGTAGCTGCCCGCTGCGTTGCCCACACTTTGGCGCGCCCGAGGAGCGATCCAGCGCGAGGCCGCGCTGTCCGCGATCCAGGGGCCGGCCGGCGCCACGGGCCAGCCGGGCTCGAGGGTGTAAGTGTTCGGTCCGGGGTACTCGGCGTCCGGACTTTCGAGGAGCGTGTAGTGCGGGTCCACCGTGGCGTCGGGCAAGGGATTGCCCGCGTCGTTCACCCCGGTGTTGTAGAGCTTGGGGATGGGGGCGGACAGCGCGAGGCCGGTCGCCAGGAGGCTTAACGCACCGGCGGCCCGGAAGGAGGTGCGGAGGGATGCGGTCTTTGGTCGTTTCATGGGGTGTATCGTTTCACAGGTTTTGCCAGAACCACCGACCCCATGAACGCCCTGCTCTGGCGGACTTCACGAGATGGTGGAACGGCGGAAATCTGTCACGACCGCGCGTGGCCGTCAAAAAACTGCCTGTGCCGGCCGCCGCGGGCCCGGCTTCCCCGACGAATCGCGCAACCCGCCGCGCGCTCAATACTCGAACTGCAGCGCGCGCCGCCGGCCCCAACGCCACGGCAGCCAGCCCAGCAAGACGGAGATCAACAGGAACACCCCCCAGGCCGCGTACGTCCCGGTCCGATACGCCGCCGCCGGATGCCAGGGCGAGGAAAAGGCCAGCAGCAACACCGAGCCCACGATGTACACAAAACTCAGCACCAGACAGAACGTCCCGCCGAAGCCGCTGACGATCTTGCTGGGATTGTCCTCCCGGAGGTTCGGGTACACCGCGCCCAGCCCGATCGCCAGCCCGTTCAGGGTAAACGCCATCACCGTGATCGCCCCCGCGTAGAGCAGCGTGCGGCTCCAGGGCAGGTCGAGCAAACGGCAGGACAACACGATCAGCCCCAGGCTCAAGCCCAGCGAGACGGTCACGCCCAGGGCAAACTTGGCCAGCATCACCCGCGGCAGCCCCAGCGGCGCCAGGCCCACGATCCAGAGCCGTTTGCCCTCGAGCGAAAACTGCGGGTACACGAAGCGCGTGGTCAGCGTGGCCAGGTTCAACGCGCAGGCGCCCAGGTTCAGATACGCCACCACCGTCACCCAGAAGGTGTTCGTGAGCTGGGTGCTGAAATGCCGCAGGTTCAGGATGTACACCCCCAGCAGACCGAAAAGCACCAGCGTCTGCGCCCACTGCGTGGTGTCTCGCCAGAACAACCGGATGTCCTTGACCAGGAGCGCCCGCACGTCCGGCGGCAGTCCGGGAAGCCAGCCCAGCGCCGCCTCGATCGGCCCGCGCCGGGCCCGCGCCTGCCGGCGCCGCGCCTGCCAGCGGCGGAACCAACCCCAGCGCCCCAGCACGCTGCCGCGACTTTGCACCGCCGAGACCGCCCGGTAAAAGGCCCCGCCCATGCGGGTGAACAGCAGCGTGCCGAAAAACAGCACGTGACTCAGCAGCACTCCCGCAAAAAACAGCGCCGCCGCCAGCGCACCCTCGGCCCATTGTTGCACGCCCGCCGAGAGCCAGTAACTGGGCAGCAGCGGGAACAGGGCAAAGCGCGTGCGCGCCAGCAAACTGTCCAGCACCACCAGCACGCGGGTCTCCAGCGCCTCCTCGCTCACCTGCACCGGCCGCAGGTACACGGCCGCCAGCGCGAGCAGTCCGCCGGCCAGCGCCAGCGCCGCCACCTGGAAGGTGCGCCGGTCCAGCCAGCGGGCCACGAGCACCGCCAGCCACGCGCCCCCCGCCGCCGGCAGCACGATGAACAGCGCGATGAACCCCAGCGTGGCCGGGTAAAAATGCCAGGGTACCCGCGCGTGCAGGCCGTAGGCTGCCAGCAGCGGCGCCACCAGAAACACAAACGCCCAGGACGCCAGCAGCAGCGACTCGATGAACTTCCACCGGAAGATCACCTCGAAGGGCACCGGCAGCGGCAGGAGGAAGGTCGTCTCGCGGTTGCGAAACAGGTTCGCGTAGCTGATCACCAGATTGCTCAGGAGCAGCAGCACGAACAGAAAGGCGAAGAGCAAAAACACCATCCGCTCGATGAGCACCGGCCCCAGCCCGGGGAAGCTCCCCGCAAAGCGCAGGCCGATCTGAAACAGTTTGAAGGCCAGCGCCGCGTACCCGACCAGAAACAGAGCGATCATCGCGGTGAGGAGGCGCGACTGCTCGCGCAGGCTCCGCAGCCGCCGCCAGGCCTGGCGCAGGTTGGTTCGCACCAGCAGGCGCAGCAACGAGGGAGATTCCACGGGCAGTTCGGTCATGTTTGCCTCACCGGGCGCGGACGGCCGCGGCCTCGTTCAGGTTGGCCTCCTGGGCGGTCAGCGCCAGGAAGGTCTCCTCGAGCGGCCCGCGCGTGCCGGCGCGGGCGCGCAGTTCCTCGCGCGTGCCCACCGCGATCAGGCGGCCCTGGTGCATGATGCCGATGCGGTCGGCCATTTCCTCGGCCACGCTGAGCTGGTGGGTCGAGACCAGCACGGTGGTGCCGGCCCGGGAAAATTCCTTGAGCACGTCCTTGAGCACGCGGGCGTGGTGCGGGTCCAGCCCCACCATCGGCTCGTCCAGGATGAACACTTCCGGCTGGTGGAGCAGCGCGGAGACGATGGCCACGCGCTGGCGGGTGCCGTGCGAGAGGCCCTCGATGGTCAGGTCCAGGTAGTCCTCGAGGTTGAACCGCGCGCCGAGCGCCGCGGCCTGCCGCTCCGCCGCCGCCGGGTCCAGCCGGAATAACTCGGCAGTGAAGCGCAGGAATTCGCGCGGCGTGAGCTTGTCGTACAGGAACGGGAAGTCGGGCACGTAGGCGAGGCGGCGGCGGGCCTCGAGCGGCTCGGTCTGCACGTCGTAGCCGGCCACGCGCGCCGCGCCGGCGGTGGGTTTCATCAGGCCGGCCAGGATTTTGATGGTCGTGGTCTTGCCGGCCGCGTTGGGCCCCAGCAGGGCGAAGAATTCGCCGCGGGGAATGGTGAGCGAGACGTCGTTCACGGCGACCAGGTCGCCGAAGCGTTTCACCAGGTGGATCAGTTCGATCATGGGCGCAAGGGGAAGTCCGCCAACGCGTCGCTCACCAGCGTGATCTTGTTGGGCAGTTCGACCTGGAGGATTTCGCCCACGCGGCTGAGGACCAGGCGGACCTCGTATTTGTCCAGCAGCCGGGCGGAGACCGTGTAAGCGCGGGCGCGGGCGCTGCCGATCTGGAGCCAATCGCTGCGCGCGTCCCAGGTCAGGCCCAGCGCCAGTTTGCGCGGGCCGCCGGCCAGCGCCGGGGGCAGGAGGTACTGCAACGTGCCGGGCGGCACGGGCAGGCCGAGCGCGCTCAGCAGGGCCTCGGGTTGGGTCAGCTCGGCGAAGGTGAAGCGGAATTCCGCGGCGCGGGCCTCCTCGCCCGCCTTGAAGGTCACGGTTTGACTGCGCGCGTCCGCCCGCACCTCCCAGACCTGCGGGCGCAGGGTCACGCGCAGGTGCAGCGACTGCCAGTTCCTGGCGGCGTCGAACTCGAGTTGGCCGTTGAAGCGGTAGCGTTGCGCCGCGTCCGGCGGCGCCAGGTTGCCGTCCAGGACCACGGTGTACCCGGTGATGCGCTGGACGCGGCCTTCGGGACCGTCCCCGGCGGCCGGCTCCGGGCCGGGGGCTCCCGCCTCGAGGTCTTCCTCGACGCGCGGCACCCAGCGCAACCAGCCGAGCTTGCGGTCGTGTTGCCGGATTTCGAGCGACGAATCGTCCGGCGCGGTGAGCATCCGCTCCCAGACCAGTTCGGGCGACACCGGGCTGCCGCCGGCGGGCCGGGACATCATTTCGGCGCGCCAGAGCAGGACGTTCATGGCCACCCAGAAGAGGGCGACCAGGGGAAACCAGGCCCGTTTCAGCACGGGCACAAGCTAGCGCGGGGCGCGGCCCCTCACAACGAAAACGCCCGCCGCCCGGGGGCGGTGGCTCAGGCGGCGCTGGCCGCGTCGGCCAGCACGGAGAGGTCGGTGCCGCCGACGGTGGTTTCCTCGGGAGCTGGGGCCTCCGGGGCCGCTACTTCGGGGGTGTCCGACGCGCGGCGGAATTTGACGCTGACGACCTTGCTGACGCCGTGCTCCTGCATGGTGATGCCGTAGAGCACGTCGGCCATGGCGATGGTGCGCTTGTTGTGGGTGATGATGAGGAACTGGGAGTCTTTCACGAACCGCTGCAGAATCTGCACGAAGCGGTTGATGTTTGATTCGTCCAGCGGCGCGTCCAGCTCGTCCAGCACGCAGAACGGGCTGGGCCGGACCATGTAGATGGCAAAGAGGAGGGCCACGGCGGTCATGGTCTGCTCGCCGCCGGAGAGCAGCGAGATGCTGCGCAGTTGCTTGCCCGGCGGACGGGCCAGGATTTCGATGCCGCTTTCCAGCACGTCGCCCTCGTCCACCAGGTGCAGGTCCGCGGTGCCGCCGCCGAAGATTTCCTCGAAGAGGCTGCGGAAGTTCTCGCGGATGCGCTGGAAGGTATCGGTGAACATCTCGCGGGTCTGCGCGTTGACGCGGTTGATCACCTCGACCAGTTGACGCTGGGCCTCGACCAGATCGTCGTGCTGGGCGGCGAGGTGCTGGTGGCGCTGCTCGGCCTCCTCGAACTCCTCGATGGCCACGAGGTTCACCGGCCCCATCTCGTCAATGCGCTGTTGCAGCGCGGCGATCTGCGCCGCCACGGCCTCCCAGTCCGTGGCCACGCCGGCCTGCGCCATTTCCTCGGGCGTGACCACGACCACCTTGGCCGGGCCTTCGTCGGCAAAAGTGATGCGGATGCACTCGCTCTGCACGTCCTCGAGGCGGACCTGGTACTTCTGTTGGATGCGCTCGCAAAGATTTTGGAGCGAGAGCCGGCGCTCGGCCAGGGCCACTTCCTCGGCGCCGCGCTGTTCCTGAAGGCCGTCCAGCTCGCGGCGCAGGGCGCGCAGGGCCTCTTCGCGGGCGGCCAGCTCGGCCGCGTGGACCGCGCGCTGGTTTTCCAGGTCGGCCAGGCGGCGGCCCAGGTGCTCGCGCTCCTGGGCCAGAGCCTCGCCGCGGAGGCGCGATTCGTTGATCTCGGCCTCGGCGCGGCGGCGGCGCTCGAAAAGGCCGTCCAGGTCGCGCCGACGCTGCTCGACCAGTTGCAGCAATTCGCGGATGCGTTGCTCAAGCGGCCGCTGCTGCTGGCGCAACGCGGTGTTGCGCTGCTCTTCGGCGGCCACCGCGACGCGGGCCTCGGTGAGGCTGGCGTGGGCTTCCTCGCGGCGCTGGCGTTCCTGCTCGATGGCCGCGGTGTGGCCGGCCAGTTCGCGCTGGAGGGCGGCCTCGCGGGCTTCCAGTTCGGCGAGTTGGTGCGTCAACTCGGTCCGGCGCGTTTCCGCCTCCTGCTGCTGGCCGGCGAGGCTCTGAATCTCGAAGACGACCGTGTCAATTTTCTGATGCAAGACCTGCCGGGCATGGGTCAGGGCCTTGTGCTCGCCCTGGCGCGTGGCCAGGGCCACTTCCTGCGCGCGCAGCTCGCTCTGCGCCTCTTGGAGGCCGGCCTGGAGGACGGTTTGTTCGCCCTGCAAGGCGCCTTTGTCGCGGTTAAGGGTCTCGAGGCGGGTCTGGAGGCCGGCCAGTTCGGCATCGAGCGCGGCGATTTCGTTTTTGCGGGCCAGGATCGAGGCCGCCGCGCCGCCGCAGCCGTTGGCGCGGCCGCCGGTGAAGACGCCGTGGCGGCTGAGCAGATCGCCGGCGGGGGTCACGAAGTCAAACTGGCCCGGCAACTCGGCCCACGCAGCGGTGGCGGCCGCCAGATCGGGCACCAGTTGGGTGCGGCCCAACAGACCGTGGACGAGTGCCGTGACGGAGCTTTCCACCTCGACCACGCCCAGCAGCGGCTGGCACTGATGGGCGCGCAGGCGCTCGGCCACGGCGGGCTCGAGCTCGGCCGCGCTGACATGGCCGTTGCGTAAGTTGAGCGAGGCCACGCTGGCCCGGCCTTTGCCGCCGGCGGCCAGGTCGGCCAGAATTTGGTGGGCCTGCTCGGGGTCGCCGGTCAGGACCACCTGGAGGTGGTGGCCGAGGGCCGCTTCGACCGCGGTGACGTGGGCATCCGGCACGCGCAGGCGGTCGGCCAGCGTGCCGAGCACGCCGTGGGCGCTTTGCAGCGCGGCTTGGGCGCCGGCGCTGAAGCCCTCGCGATTGGCCTCGAGTTGCGCGAGCACTTGACGGCGGGACTGGCGGTCGGCCAGCGTGCGATGGAGGGCCTCGAGTTCCTGGCCCAGGCGGGCAAGTTGGGCCTGCACCTCGCGCAGGCGCGCCTGGCGTTCTTCGACACCGAGCCGGCGGGCGTCCAGGTCCTGTTGCTGGGCCTGGCTGGTCTGCTCGAACTCGGCCAGGCGGTTTTCGAGCCGGGCGCGTTCTTCTTCGAGTTGGGCCTTTTCGCCGGAGAGTTTTTCCAGGCGGGCGAGCGCGGCCTGTTTTTGGAGGTCCAGGGCGGCGAGTTCGTTGCGGGTGCGGGCCAGGCGCTGGGCCTCGGCGAAGAGGGTGGTTTGCAGGCGTTGGGCTTCGTCTAGGCGCTGCCGCAGGGCGGCCTCGATGTGCGCCAGGGCCTGTTGGCGTTGCTCCAAGACGGCGCGCAATTCGGCCAGGTGGGTGGCGGAGGCGGTGACCTGCGCGCTGACGTCGGTCAGTTCCTGCTCAGAGGCCAGGCGCCGTTCCTCGGCCCGGGCGATGTCATCCTGGGCCGTGGTCTGCTGGGCGGCGAATTCGCGAAGGCGTTCCTCGTTGAAGCGGATGCGGCTGGCGTGTTGCTCGGCCTCGGCCTTGAGCCCGAGGTCCTGTTGTTGGACCGAGGAAATCTCGCGCTCGAGTTCGGCCGCCAGGCTGCGCAGCTCGGCGAGCTGAGTCTCCGCATCGAGGATGCGGCAGGTGGTGTCCTCGATGCGGCCGCGGAGGTGTTCCCAGCGGGCCTGGCGGGTGGCAATTTCGGCCTGGAGGACGTCGTACTGGTGGCGGGCGTACTGGGTCTCGAGGTGCTGCAATTCGGCGGCGTACTGCCGGTAGCGGCGGGCTTTGCCGGCCTGGCGTTGCAGGGAGATGATCTGGCGCTTGACCTCGCGGATGAGGTCGGCCACGCGCAGCAGGTTTTGCTCGGTCAACTCGAGCTTGCGGAGGGCCTCGCGTTTTTGGGCTTTGAAGCGGGTGATTCCGGCGGCTTCCTCGAAAATGGCCCGGCGGTCTTCGGGTTTGCTGGAAAGCACCTGGGTGATGTTGCCCTGGGCCATGATGCTGTAACTGGCGCGGCCCACGCCCGTGCCCGCGAACAACTGCTGGATGTCCTTGAGCCGGCAGGGGGTCTTGTTGATGAAGTAGTCGCTGGTGCCGTCGCGGCAGACCCGGCGGGTGATGGTGATTTCGTCGTAGCTCAACTCGACCCCCGCCGCTTTGAGGTTCTCCTGGTCCACCCCACCCAAGGTCAGCGAGACCTCGGCCAAGCCCAGTTGCTTGCGGCGGTCAGTGCCGTTAAAGATAACGTCCGCCATCTCCCCACCGCGCAGTGCCTTGGCCGATTGTTCGCCCAAGACCCAGCGGATGGCGTCGGCGATGTTGGACTTGCCGCATCCGTTGGGACCCACAATGGCCGTGATGCCGGGCAGAAAGTCCAGCGACGTCCGGTCGGCAAAGGACTTGAAGCCCAGCAGGGTCAGGTTCTTCAGATGCATTTGCGGAGACAAATAGGCCTCGCTGGGGTCCATGTAAAGCCAAAACCACAACAAACTGTGGGGCGGAAGCATGCCAGCCACAATCTGTGGAGGTCGCGGCAGGTCTTTGGATGCCCTTCCTAACCACAAGGCCGGGCCGGACCAAGGGGCCTGAGGCGGTCTCGAAAACCAGCGGCTGGGGCGCGGCCTACCTGGCTTGGCACGACCGCAGGCTCGGCTCGGGTCTCGAAGCTGCCAAGACTACCGGGCCCGTCGGCGAAAACTTTTGACCCAGCTCCGGCCCGCGCCTAGGCTGCCGGGCAACACGCACACGACCATGAAATTCGGCATCAACACCTTCCTGTTCACCTTCCCGTTTACCAACGAGAGCACCCAGTGGTTCAAGACCTTCAAGAAATGGGGGTTCGACTCGGTCGAGATCGCCATTGACGACCCGGCGGCCATTGACCCAGCCCACATCCGCGCCGAGCTGGACAAGGTGGGGCTGAGCTGCTGCTCGGTGTGCGGCGCGTTCGGGCCGGACCGGGACCTGCGCGGCACGCCCGAGGCCCAGGCCAACTCCAGCGCCTACATCACCGCGTTGATTGACCAGGCCGTGGTGCTGGGCGCGCCGGTCGTGGCCGGGCCGGTTTACTCGGCCGTGGGCCGCCGCAACGCCGAGGAACCCAGGGCCAAACGCGAGCAGTGGCGCACCGTGGTCAAGAACCTCAAGCCGCTCTGCAAACACGCCCAAAACAAGGGCGTCGAAATCTGCGTCGAGCCGCTCAACCGCTTCGAGACCGACTTCATCAACACCGTGGACCAGGTGCTCGAGCTCATCGCCGACGTCGGCAGTCCCGCCCTCAAGGTGCACCTGGACACCTTCCACATGAACATCGAGGAGAAACACCAGGGCGCGGCCATCAAAAAGGCCGGCAAGCTCCTCCGGCATTTCCACGCCTGCGGGTGCGACCGCGGCACGCCGGGCAACGACCACATCGCCTGGGACGAAATCGCCGCCGCGCTCAAGAAGGTGAAATACGACGGCGCGGTGGTCATCGAGTCCTTCACGCAGGACGTGAAGATTATCGCGGCCGCCGCGGCCATCTGGCGGCAAATCGAACCCAGCCGCGAAGAAATCGCGACCAAGGGCCTCAAGTTCCTGCGCAAGACACTGGCCTGATTGGCCGGGTCCGCTTGGGACGGCAAACCCGCCGGGCCACGCCTCCGGCGGGTTTTCCCTTTCCTCCGCCAGCGGGCCGTGGGTGCAAGACGCGGTTCATTTTCCGGCAGCGGGCCGCCCGGGGCGATGCCGTAACACAGACCGCCGAGTCTGTCTAATAACGGATTCCCTGCCCGCGCGGCCGGCGAACCATCCCGCGAGCCAAGCTGGCTGCGGCCCAGCCGGCACGAAGCCGAGGCTACGAGCAGGTAAACAAACCTGCGCTTCGCCCGGAATACCCGCCCGCAACTAACCGAGAGGTACCCCCGGGCGCACGCCGCTTGGCCCCGAGCTTTCCCGGATGCCTCGCCCGCGTTAAAAGGTCCCCATGAACACCCCGTTTCGCCGCAAGCCAACTTTCCTGCGCCGGGAATCGTGGTGCAGCCGTCCCGGTAGCCAGGGCGGGCAGGCTCTTGAACCTACGGCCAGTTTCACGCGCCGCCAATTTGCCCTTCGCCTGGCCGGCGCCGGACTGGCGCTGGGGGCAGGCGCGGTCCGTGCCCGGCCCCAAGAAGCCGGGGAACGCCCCGCCCGGCCGGCCGACGTGAGCGTGCTCCACCCCCGCGAGCGCGCGCCGGTGGGCTGGATCATTGACGACTCGACCTGCCTGGTGAACCTGAACCGCTTCGCCATGCCGCAGTTCGACGAGGCGCACGGCGGCCAAAACCCCGCCTACCATCGCAACTGGCGCGACTGGCCGGTCGAGATTCCCGACGCCTTCGTGCGCCGGTTCGGCGAGTGGTGCGCCGCCCACGGCGTCAAGGGCAAGTACAGCGTGGTGCCCTACCCGGCCTGCGTGGGCCGGCTGGACCGCCTGTTGCCCGGTTGGACCGCGCGCGAGCTGCGCGAAAGCCTGGACCTGGTCCGCACCCACTTGGCGCCGCACTGGGACTTCCACCCCGAAATGGTCACCCACACCCGGGTGGTGGACCTGCGCACCGGCCAGCCGCACCCGGAGGCCACCCTGGCTTACATGGAAAACTGGGACTGGACCACCGGCCGGTCCGTGGACGAAATCGCCGCCTACCAGGCCTACGCTCTGCAAATCCTCAAAAACGTGGGCCTGCCTTGTGAGGGCGTCACCACCCCGGGCGGCTACGGCAACCGCGCCCGCCCCCAACTGGCCCGCGCCACGCTCGAATCCGTGCGCGCCGTGTTCGGCGCCGAAATTCCGCACTACTTCCGCGACCTGCACGAGGCCGGCTCCGCCAGCGTGGCACCGCGGGTCGAGCTGGCCTCCGGTCTGGACGGCCCGGACCCGCGGTGTGTGGTGAGCGTGGTCGGTTGCACCGGCGATTGGACCGGCGGCTGGGACAACGTACCGCCCGAGGGCGCGGACCGCTTCATCACGGCGGACCTGGCGCAGGGCCGATTGGTCGAGGTCATCGAGCGGGGCGAACCGGCCCTGATGGTGTGCCACTGGACCGGCCTGTACTGGAACGGCCAGGAACTGGGGTTCCAAGTCTTCCAAGAAGTGGTGCGCCGCCTGCAGGCCCGGTACAATCACCTGCTCTGGATGAAGCTCAGCGAACTGGCCCGGTACTGGGCGGCGCGGGAATTGACCCGCATCGAGCGCGTGGAACGCGGCCTGCGGCTGCGGGCGCCGTTTGCGTGTCCGGACTTCACCCTGCGCTGGCGCGCGCCGGGGGCGGGCCGCCCGCGACTGCGCCACGCAGGGGCGGTCACCGAGCTGGAAGCCACGGACCGGCCGGCGTGGCTGGCCTCCGGTCGGTGGTACCGCCGGGGCGAAGAGATCACCGCCTGCATCGCCCTGCCGCGGGGCGACTCGGAATTGGAACTGGTGGCTTGAAACGCCACGCCGGCGCTGTGGGGCGGGCTCGGTTGCCGGATGGGATGTCGGATGTGTCGGACGTGTCGGGTGCCGGGTGCTGGCGGGGTGGGAAAAGCGGCCGCAAGCAGCCGCACTCATGTGGGCGCGCGGCACAAGTGCCCGGTAAAACGCGGAGCGTCCGGCAGAGTATTTGCCGGCGGCGAGGAGCGCGCGGCGGAAGTTACGGGCGGTTCGCCCGTGTTCCGGCAACCCTCGTCGAGCCCTCTCCCCGTGACCTCCGGCGGCGCGCCAGGACCAGCAACGCGCCCAGGCCGCCCATCAGCAACACGCCCGGGGCCGGCTCGGGAACGGGTGTGATCTCCAGGCTCCAGTGGTTCAAAAACGCCTGGCCACCGGGGTCCACATCCGCGATGAAGAGAATCCACTCCCCGCTCGGTTCCGTGCCGACGAAGGAG
>CAYXPA010000030.1:0-37638 GCA_964466945.1 uncultured Verrucomicrobiota bacterium
CGGGCCAGCGCCCGCCGTAAAGCAACGGCCTCCTGCGCCGGTGCGAGCGCCTCGGCCCGGCGGCCCAGCGCGCTCAACCGGTTCGCCAGGTTGTTGGCCAGCCGGGCGACCTCGGGTTTTAGGTTGTCACGGCCAGCTTCCATGGCAGCCTTGAGCCGTGCGTAGAGGTGGCGCGTGACCTCGCCCGCCCGCGACCGCAATTCCACCGTCTGATGCGGCAGCGCGTCCTCGAGGCCCACCAGAAGCACTGGTCCGGCTTCGGCCAGCCCGGCGCGGATCAGCGCGTCGGTGGCAGCGAGGAGTGGTTCACCGTACTTGGGTTGGTGACCAAAGTTCTGGAAGGCATGGAGCAAGGTCGCCGGGGTGGCTCGGGAGTCGCGGTTGGCGCAGCGTAGCACGGTGGCGCACCAGCTTTTCCAGCGCTCCGGTCCGGTCTCACAGTCCGGCCGAGCTAGCGCCATCAGCACCAACGCCTCACCGAGAAAGTCCGGCTCGACCGGGGCCACGGGCAGACGCTCGCCCGGCAACGCCCGTTTGAGCACGGCCTCCAGGGCGCCCGCGCCACCCGGCCATTCGAGCCGCAGGGCTTGCAATTCCTCCTCGGTGGCGCGCCGCAACTTTTCGACGGTGAAGCCGTGTTCCAGGGTCGCGCAACCGGTCAGATGTTCGAGGAGGCGCTGCTGGATCGCGTCGTCGGGATTGGGCGCGAAGCGGCCGATGCGGCGCAGTTCCTTCCGGGCCAGCTCTACCGCCAGGTCCACCCGCTCGCGTTTCAGGGCGAGGTTCAATCCGATCTCCACGGCAGCCAGCGCGGCCATCATCAGGTTCAGCGGGTTTTCGAAGAAGTCGCGGTCCAGCGCGGCGTTGAAGGCGGTGTCGGCTTCGGGCGGGAGTTGTGGCGCGGGTTTGCCGGCCAGGCGCGCGGCTTGTTGGAGGGTGTCGGCCAGGAGTTGGCGGCGCAGTTGTCCCAGGGGAATCGGCGTCAGTTCGACCGGCTCGGGAGGTTGGAACAGTGTGCGGACCGGGCCGGGTCCGTCGCTTTCCTCCTTGTGCAGCAGGTCGTCGAACCAGTCGCCGGCGGCGCGTTCGAGAAGCAGGATGCGCAGCGGGGGCCGGCCGGGGCGGGGCTGGCGGCGCACGGCGTGGAGCAACCCGGCCAGCGGACGGGCCAGGATCTGGGCGTAGTCCACCACCAGCAAGGTGGGCGCGTGCCAGGTCCAGTCCGCCGGCGCGTTGGGGTCAACGCCCCGCCGCGCTGCCACGGCCCGGAGTGTGTCGCGCCCCTCCTGGGTGAGGAAGCCGGCCTGCCACTTTGGCCGCCGCTTTCTTTTGGCGCGCAGGAGCAGTTCGATCGCCAGCCGGGTCTTGCCCGTCCCGGCCCCGCCCACGAGCAGCCGCGCGGAGACCGTTTCCTCGGACGTGAGCCAGGTCCAAAGGCCCTCCAGGTCCTGCTCCCGGCCGATCAGCTTGGTCGCGCAGTGCTTGGCCTTGAGCAGGTCCAATTCTTGCGCGG
Organism: uncultured Verrucomicrobiota bacterium; assembly: GCA_964466945.1. Classification (GTDB taxonomy): domain Bacteria; phylum Verrucomicrobiota; class Verrucomicrobiia; order Limisphaerales; family J093; genus DSVZ01. The sequence goes on from CAYXPA010000030.1 coordinate 1,514, forward strand.
GCGGGCCGGGCGGCTGAAACGGACGGAGCAGGCTCTCGACTGCGGGAACGCACACCCGCTTCAGGGCCTCGGCGCAATCTGTGGAAAAGCGGTCGCGCTGTTTGTCGAAGGGGATTTTGATCCATGTCCGGCCGGGTTCGATGCTTTCCGTTTGCAGTGCCGCGTACTCCTTCAGGTCCTTCCACCAAGCAGCGTCAGCCTCGGGGTCATAGACCACGAGGATGGCAGGATTAGTCGCTCCCACCCAGTAACGGAAATGGTCAGCGTCGGCTTCGAAATCAAAGCTGCGGTCCGTTTCGTTGCGGAAGTAGGAACGGCCCGCCTTGACTTGGACTTTGATGATTTGCGCGGTGGCGTGTTGGTCACGGGTCAGTTCGATTTCGCCGTCGAAGCCGGTGTCGCAGCACGCGGTCTCCCGCCAGATGAACCCCGAACGCGCGCAGACGCCCGCGACGAACTGCACGCCCAGGCGCCCCGTCTGGTCGGTTTGGGTGAACCGCGGCATGACCCCGGCAGTTTAGGCGGGGCCTTGAACCGGCCAAGCCGGAAACCGAGCCGCGTCGGCGTGCAGGCGCATCTCAGCTTATTGCAGGCGGGTTTTCCTGGCGTAGCGCAGGTTTCCAACCTGCTGTGTCGCCGACTTCCAGTCAGCGGGCCAAGATCGCTCGTTACTGTCCGGGAGTTCACCGCGTTGGCGGATTGGAAATCCGCGATACGGCAGACTGCCGGGGTCGTTGACGCCGCCGGTGACGATGCCCGGCCACTCGGCAAACAGGAAGTCGTGACCCACCGAGTCCAGCGCCACCGGGTCTTGGGACAGGAAAAGACTCGAGGGCCAGTCGCCTTTTTCGGCGGTGCCGAAGGGGGCGGATTTCCACGGGGAAGGCCGGCCTTGCGAGTAATAGCCGGAGTAAAGCCCGTCGAGCAGGCACAGCAGGGTTTTGCCGCCCAGGTCAGGGTGTCCCATCAGGTCCACCATTGCCCGGTACTGTCCCACCCCGGGGGAGTATTCCTTGTTGGGCAGGGAGAGGTGCATCTCGTAGTAGTCAAACCGACCTTCTTTGCGCAGATGCCCGCCGGGGAGGCGGATGAGCGCGCCATACCAGTTCTTGCCGCCCAGGGTCACGCCGGCCGAATGGCCCTTGAGCAGGGCGAAGTTGATCACGTAGGTCGCCTCCGCGAACACGGTCGGGATGTAGTCTTGGACCTTGTTGGTGGCGGCCGGGGTGCTCCAGTAAAAGGGGGTCGTGGAAAACTCGGCCCGCTCCCGCGGTCCGCCGCCTTCGTTCTCGAAATACCGCACGTCCCCGAAGGCCGCGCGCAGGGGCTCGAGATACGCGTCCGGCCACAAGGCCGTGGTGTCGCCCACCGCGATGTTCGTCTGCGCCACGCCCACCACCTCGACCAGTTGCCGCAACAACGCCAGGACCATCTGCGGGGCGACATCCACGTGGTTCGGGTAAAGGGTCTTCTGGCGGGTGACCGGGTCCACAAACGGCGCGGTGGTCTTCCGGCCGGCCCAGCAGGTGGCCAGGTTCAACTTGATGGCGATCTTTTCGCCGGGCGTGTAGCCGTTGGTCCCACGCCCGTGAGTGGCATTGAAATGCCGGAACAGCGCCTCCCAGCCTTCCCGGTCGGTGGGTTGGCCCGCCAACTCCCGCAGCCCCGCCGAGAGCATCTGGTCCACCACGGTGGGATTGGTGTGCGCGTCCTCGTACCAACGCTGCTCGGAGTCCGGGCCCGCCCAGTCGGTGGCGTCGGGCGCGTGCACCCAAACCACCCGCCCGGGATGCACCCCTCGACCCACGCCGAGCGGTTCATGCGCCGGCGGTGGCGCGATTGCCAGCAAGCGCGCCCCCACCCAGGGAAGCAGCGCGACTGCCAGGGCCGCCAGCGCCACCGCCAGGCACAGCAACGCCCGACCGTAATGCGCCCGGGCCCACAACCGCACAGCACGCCGTCGCGCCGTCATCCAAACCCCCACCGCCGCCAGCCAGCTCAGAAACGCGGCCGCCATCGGCAGGGCCACGCGCTGACACGGGTAGGCCGCCCGGGCGGGCTTGGGGCCCACCCGCACCAAAACCCACACCAGAGACAGCCCGCCCAACACGGGCCAGAGCCAGCGCGCCCGAGTACCGCGCGGCGCGTGACGGTGCGGACAACTGTGCGGCGGCAGGGCGGCGTCAGCCGTCGAATTTGGCGGCAGTTCCTGCGCGCTCTGCCGCGGGTACCGGTGCTCGTGTTCGGGCATTTTCATGGCGGGGATGACCACCCCACTGTGGCGGGACGTCAAGCGCGAAGACGGGTTTCCGCCCCGCCGGGGCGCTCCCTGCGCTCCGACAACGAACCGCAGCGGCAACGGCTGACAACCCACCGGCCGAGTAGCCGGGGAATCGCCCGGTGCAACCGCCGAGCTTTCCTCACCGGCACAGGCTCAAGGTGGGCCGGCCGGGACCCAGGGCCTGGTCCACCGCGGGGGGCAACAAGCCAACTTCCGCCGCCCACAGCCGGCTGCACTCGCCCGCCGAGAGCCGCAATGCGCCGCCGGCCGCACCCACAAAACCCGCCAGCGTCTGCCGGGAATAACTCAGCAGCCCGGGCCGCAGCGGCAGGGAAAACACCGCCAGCACCAGCCCGTAAACCAACACGTGCCAGCCGTGCGCCCGGCCGTCTTCCACCGCCTGCCAGTAGCGGCGCACCGGCCGCTGGTCCCGCAACGGCAACAACCGCCACAGTTGCGCCCGGCCCACCGCCCGGCTCGCCGCGGCAAATGATTGAAACCGCGGCTCGGTCCGCAGCCCGGTGTCCAGCTCGAGCAGTTCGCGAATCTGGTACTGCCGGGCGTGATCGAAGGCGCGCCGGATCAGGGGCAGTTCCACCGGCGCGAGCAGCTCGGTCCGGTACCACGTCAAAAAGCCCCGCAGCGTGGGCACATCCCGCACCGTGGGCGGCAGCGCGCACGCGGCGGCCGCCGCCCAGGCCGCGTCCGGCGGGGCGAGCAGTTGCCGCGTCAAGGGGTGCGGATCGCCCGTCAAGCGGGCGAGCGCGGCGTCGGGCACTGTCTGTTGTTCCGTCATGCTCGGGTCACCGGGCGTCCGGCCGGGATGGCGGACGCGCGGGACGCTCGTTCCGCGGGGAAAAGTAGCCGCGAGCCGGGGGCTTCGGCCAGTGACAAAAACGTGTCCCGGCTTAGCGGTGCAACGCCAGGCCGATCACCCCCAGCACGGCCAGCGCGCCGCCGGCCAGCGAGCGCCAGCCGGGCCGGTCGCCTTCAAACAGGTACGTGAACGGCACCACCACCAGCGGCGACATGGCCACGATGGGCAGCACGATGCCGCTGGGGGTGGTCTTCAACGCCCACTGGTAAAAACCCACGCCCACCGACGGCCCGGCCAGCGCGTTGGCCAGCACCCAGGCCCACGCGCGGCGACGCGCGCGGGCCGGAAGGCTCGGGACCGTTTCCCCGGCCTGCCGCCAGTGCCGGCGCAGCCGGTGCCACACGTACGGCAGCGCTACAAAGGCCAGTCCGCCCAGGATGCGCTGGTAAGCCGCCGTGCCGCCGTCCACGGGCGTGCCCGCGGCGGCGGCCAGGGCAAACGCCTTGCGGGTGATCACCGCGCCCAGGCCCTGACCGAACCCGGCGGCGAGGCCCAGGAGGATGCCCGTCAGGCGCTGGCGCGGCGGGATGGGCAGGCCGCGTTCGGGCGCCAGCGAGAGCCCCACGCCGCCGAGGATCAGCACGCCCCAGAGCATCTGGGCCGCGCTCAGGCGCGTGTCCAGCCACAGCCACTCGATCAGCGCGGCAAACGGCGCGGCCAGGCAGTTGATCATCAGGCTGCTCAACCGCGGCCCCAGCCGGGGCAGCGCCTCGAACAACGCGTAATCGCCCAGCCCGAACCCGATGACGCCGCTCAGGAAAAACAGCGCGAACGCCCCGCCGCCGCAGCCCTGGCCCAGCGTGTGGGCCCACAGCCCCAGGAACAACGCAGCCAGGAGAATGCGCCAGAAGTTGGCGGTCTGGCTGCCCAGCAAACGCGCCGAACGGCTGGCGGCAATGACCGAGCCGGCGAACAGGAAGGTGGCAATAAGAGCGGGCAGCACGGCGAGCGGCCGGCCCACGGTCCGGCACGCGCGAAGGATGGGGCAGGCGGCCGGATTTGCCAACGGCCACGACCAGTGGGCGGCTTGTCCCTTTGGACTTGCGCGGCGTCGTGCGGTGCGATCTGAGCAGCGTCAAGGTTGTTGCCGGCTTCATTTGCCAAGGCCCGGCTCAAGCCCTAACAATGAAGCGTGCGTGCGTCGCTGAAGCAGTCTTCACGCAGAAGTCACCGGTCCCGTCGGCCCGGTCGTACTGGCCTGAGCGGCCTGACCCTGGCCGGGTTGCTGGGCCTGGCCGCCGGATGTGGCCGCGAAGAAATCCGCGTGTACGAGGCGCCCAAGGACTCGCCTGCCGCCGCCGCCGCGGCCCAGAGCCTGCCGGACCTGGGTCAACCGGCGGCCGCGGCCCGCCCGCAGTTGACCTGGAAGTTGCCGCCCGGTTGGCAGGAGCGACCGGCCACCGCCATCCGGGTCGGGCATTTTGTGGTCGCGGGTCCGGACCACCAGGAGGCGGAGGTCACGGTCATTCCGCTGGCCGGCACCGGGGGCAGCGACCTGGACAACGTCAACCGCTGGCGCGCCCAGGTGAATCTGCCCGCGGTCAACGCCGAGCAGCTCTCCCGCCTGGCCGTGTCGGTGCCCATCGGCGGATTCGAGGGCCGGTTGTTCGATCTGGTGGGCGACAGTTACGAGGCCAACGACCAGCGGACCTTGGCGGCCGTTTTGCGGCGCGAGGGCACGGCCTGGTTTTTCAAAATGACCGGGCCGGCCAAGTTGGTGGGCGACCAGAAGGGCGCGTTCCTCGAGTTTTTGCGCGCGCTCCAATTCGGCGGCGCCAATGCCGGAGCGAGTGCCGGGACCGCGGCGACGGCGGCTTCACCCGCGCCTGCTGCTGCCGCGGCTGCCGCCGCTACGCCCACCGCGCCGGGCGACGCCGGGTTGCCGCGCTGGCAGGTGCCCGAGCACTGGCAGGCCCAATCGCCGGGGGCGATGCAGGCGGCGCGCTTTGCGCCCCGGGACGCGGCCGGCCGCGCGGAGATCAGCGTGGCGATGTTGCCCGGCGATGGCGGGGGCCGGCTGGCCAACGTGAACCGCTGGCGGCGGCAGTTGGGGTTGGGGCCGATCAGCGAGGCCGACCTGGCCGCCGCGGCCCAACCGCTCCCGGCCGGCGGGGCGGCGGGTTACTGGGTGGACATTCCGGCGCCGGAGAGCGGCCGGCGCATGGTGGCCGCCGCGGTGCAGGTCGGGGACCGGAGTTGGTTTTACAAGCTGACCGGCGAAGCCGCCGTGGTGGAGCGCGAGAAGCCGGTGTTTCTGCAATTTGTCCAAACGGCCGCCTATGCTCCTTGATCGCCTGCTCGCCTTTTTCAGCTCGCTCAAACTGACCGTGGTTTGCCTCGCGCTGGCGGTGGTGCTGGTGTTCATCGGCACGCTGGCCCAGGTGCAACTGGGCCTGTACGAGGTCCAGGCGCGGTACTTCCAGAGCTTTTTCGTGTACTGGCAACTGCCCGGGACGGCGGTGCGCATTCCGGTGTTTCCCGGCGGATACCTGATCGGCGGGGTGCTGCTGATCAACCTGTTTGTCTCGTACTTCACGCGGCTGGGTCGGCAACGGCTGCATCCGGGGCTGTTGTTGATCCATTTCGGGCTGGCGGCGCTGATGCTGGGGCAGCTCTGGACCGACCTGGCCCAGCGCGAAAGCGTCATGCGCCTGGCCGAGGGCGAGACCAAGAGCTACTCGGAATCGCTGCGGCGGACCGAGCTGGCGGTGATTGACCCGAGCGACCCGCAGGTGGACCGGGTGGTGGCCATCCCCGAGTCCCACCTGCGGCCGGGCGCTACAATCACGCACCCGCAACTGCCCTTCGCCTTCCGGGTGCAGCAGTTCTGGGTCAACTCCGCGCCGGTGCGCGGCAGCACCAACGCCACCGCCCGGGTCACCCAGGGCACCGGCCGCCAGACGCAGTTTGTGCCGCGGCCGCCGGTGACCACCACCGACGAGCGCAACGTGCCCACGGCCATCGTCGAGTTGCTCGACCGCGGCGGCGGCAGCCTGGGCACGTGGCTGGTGAGCGACTGGCTGCTCGAGCCGCAGGCCGTCGAGGTCGAGGGCCGGAAGTATCTGCTGGCCCTGCGGCTGGCCCGGTACTACAAGCCGTTTTCGCTGACCCTGCTCGAGGCCCGCCACGACAAGTACAAGGGCACGGAGATCCCGCGCAACTTCTCCAGCCGGGTGCGGGTGCGGCAACCCGCCACGGGCGAGGACCGCGAGGTGCTCATCTACATGAACAACCCGCTGCGCTACGGCGGCTTCACCTTTTACCAGTACCAGATGGCGGCGGATGAGGCGGTGCGGATGCGCGGCCAGAGACCCACCTCGACCCTGCAAGTGGTGCAAAATCCCGGCTGGCTCATGCCCTACCTCGCCTGCACGCTCGTCAGCGCGGGGCTGCTCTGGCAGTTCAGCGGGCATCTGTTCGCTTTCCTGCGCGAGCGCCGCGCCCGGTTGAACGGCCGCGCCGACAGCCCCCGACCCGAACCCGCTTGACCCGATGAAGAAATACCTGCCCTGGATGCTGACCGGTGTCTTCGCCCTCTGGGTGCTGGCGGCGCTGCGGCCGCCGCGCACGGTCACGGCCTTTGATGTGAACGGCTTTGCCCGCCTGCCGGTGCTGCTCAACGGCCGCGTGCAGCCCTTCGACTCGGTGGCGCGCAATTCCCTGCTCCAAATCCGCACCCGCCAGGCGTACGCCGAGGTGACCCGACCCGACGCGCCCTGGTGGAAGCCCGGCGCCAAGTACACCCGCCTGAGCGCCATCGAGTGGTTGCTCGAGCTGATGACCCGGCCCGAGCGCGCCGATCGTCGCAAGGTCTTCCGCATTGACCACCCCGAACTGCGCACCCTCTTGGGCCTGCCGCCGGAGGGGGTCTTTTACCACTCCCTCGAGGAGTTGCGGCCGCACTTCGAGGAGATTGACAAGCAGGCCCGCCAGGCCGGCGCGGTCGAGCCCGCGCAGCGGACCACGTTTCAGAAGGCCGTGTCCAAGCTCTTTCAAAACCTCGTGCTCTACCAGCGGCTCAAGAACACGATCCAGCCGGAGGGAGTGACCAATTACCTCGCCGAGCTGCGGGCCTACCAGGCGGCGCTCGAGCCGGGACTGGCCGCTGTGGCCAAGCACGAGGCCGGCGAACCCCACGACGAGCAGGCCCTGGGCGAACTGGTCCGCTTCGCCCGGCGCTACGAAACGCTCAGCCAGGCCGCGCTGCCGTTGATCGTGCCGCCGATCCATCCCGAGACCGACCGGGACGCCTGGGCCAACACCGGCGCCAGTCTCATGGGGTCGCTGGTCACCCGCCAGATTCATCCGGCGGTGCTGGCCTACGCGGAAATGGCCGACGCTTTCGCCACGGGGCAGGCGGAGCGGTTCAACCAGGCCCTGGCCCGGCACCAACAATGGCTGGCGGAGAAGCACCTGGACCGGGAAATTGCCAAGGGCCGCTGGGAATTCCTCTACAACTATTGGCGGCCGTTTTATCTGGGCACCACCCTGTACGTGGTGGTGTTTCTGCTGGGCTGCGTGTCGTGGCTGGCCCCGGCGCCGGCGGTCTGGAATCGCTCCGGCTACGGGCTGCTGCTGCTGGGACTGGCCGTGCACACCGCGGGCATCCTGTTTCGCGTGGCGCTGGAAGGCCGCCCGCCGGTGACCAACCTGTATTCCTCGGCCGTGTTCGTGGGCTGGGGCGCGGTGACCCTGGGCGCGATTCTCGAGCGCATCCACCGCGACAGCGTGGGGTTGGTCATGGCCGCCACCGTCGGCTGCATCACGCTGATCATCGCCCACAACCTGGCCCTGGGCGGCGACACGATGGAGATGATGCGCGCGGTGCTGGACAGCAACTTCTGGCTCACCACCCACGTCATCACCATCACGCTCGGCTACTCGGCCACGTTCGCCGCCGGGTTCCTGGCCATCGTGTACGTGCTGCGCGGCCTGCTCACCCGCGGGCTGGGACCGGCCGCCCGGGCCACGTTGAACCGGATGGTGTACGGCATCCTGTGCTTCGCCACGCTCTTCAGCTTCGTGGGCACGGTGCTGGGCGGCATCTGGGCCGACCAGTCCTGGGGGCGGTTCTGGGGGTGGGACCCGAAGGAAAACGGCGCCCTGATCATCGTGCTCTGGAACGCGCTCATCCTGCACGCGCGCTGGGGCGGGTTGGTGGGCGAACGGGGGCTGATGAACCTGGCCATTTTCGGCAACATCGTCACCAGCTTCTCCTGGTTCGGCGTGAACATGCTGGGGGTGGGCCTGCACTCGTACGGGTTCATGGACGCCGCGTTTTTCTGGCTGATGGCGTTTGTGGCCAGCCAGCTCCTGCTCATCGGCCTGGGTTCGCTGCCGCGGCGCTACTGGGCGAGCCTGCGCGCGGAAGCACCCGCCCGGCCCGCGCCGGTGCCGGCGAACTGACCCTGCCGAACGGACGCCGCCGGAAACCACCGAAGGGGCCATGCCCGGCTTCATCCGGCGTTCGGCCGCGGCGCGAGAAACAAGCGCGCGGCCGGGTGCTGCTCCACCGGTCGGGTTGTCCGGTTCCCCGTCAGGGCAGCACGGTTTCGCCCATCAGGTAGCGGTCGCACTCGCGCGCCGCGCCGCGCCCTTCGTTGATGGCCCAGACGACCAGGCTTTGGCCGCGGCGGCAGTCGCCCGCGGCGAACACGCCGGGGAGGTTGGTGTGGAAGCGGCCGTGCTCGGCCTTGATGTTCGAGCGGGGGTCGCGTTCGAGGCCGAGCTGCTCGAGCAAGGTCGGCTCGGGCCCGAGGAAGCCCATCGCCAGGAGGACCAGTTGGGCGGGCAGTTCTTTTTCCGTGCCGGGCACTTCCTTGGGCAGATACCGGCCCTGGGCGTCCTTCTCCCAGGTTACCTGTACGGTGCGCACGCCGGCCACGTGGCCGTGGGCGTCGCCCAGGAACTTCTTGACCGTGGTGAGGTACACGCGGGGGTCGGCGCCGAAGACCGCGGCGGCTTCTTCCTGGCCGTAGTCCACGCGGTAAATCTTGGGCCACTCGGGCCAGGGGTTGTCCGGCGCGCGCTCCAGCGGCGGGCGGGGGAGGATTTCCAACTGGACCAGGCTGCGGCAGCCCTGGCGCAGGGCCGTGCCGCAGCAGTCGGTGCCGGTGTCGCCGCCGCCCACCACCACGACGTCCTTGCCGGCGGCGTCAATGAACGCGTCGCCGGGCCGGCCGTCGAGGAGCCGGCGGGTGTTCGCGGTGAGGTATTCCATCGCGAAATGGATGCCGCGCAGGTCGCGGCCCTCGACCGGCAGGTCGCGGGGCTTGGTGGCGCCGGTGCACAAGATGAGGGCGTCGAAGTTGGCGCGGAGCCGGCGGGGGTCGTAGTTCACGCCCACCTCGGTGTGGGTCACGAACCGCACGCCCTCGGCGGCCAGCAGGTCCACGCGCCGTTGCACCAGCCGCTTGTCCAGCTTCATATTCGGGATGCCATACATGAGCAGGCCGCCGGGGCGGTCGGCACGCTCGAAGACGGCGACTGTGTGGCCGGCGCGGTTGAGCTGGGCGGCAGCGGCCAGGCCGGCGGGGCCGGAGCCGACGATGGCGACGGATTTGTCGGTGCGCACGGCGGGGGGGTGGGGTTGGACCCAACCCTCGTCCCAGCCGCGGTCAATGATGGCGCACTCGATTTCCTTGATAGTGACCGGGGCGGTGACCAGGCCGGCGTTGCAGGAGCCCTCGCAGGGGGCGGGGCAGACGCGGCCGGTGAACTCGGGGAAGTTGTTGGTTTTGTGGAGCCGGTCGAGCGCCTCTTTCCACAGGCCGCGATAGACCAGGTCGTTCCACTCGGGGATGAGGTTGTTGATGGGGCACCCGGAGGCCATCCCGTTGAGGATTTTCCCGGTGTGGCAGAACGGCGTGCCGCAATCCATGCACCGGGCGGCCTGCTCGCGCAACCGGGCCTCGGCGGGGTGGAGGTGGAACTCGTTCCAGTGCTTGAGGCGCTCGAGGGCCGGGCGGTCCAGCGGGAGTTCGCGGGCGTAATCGAGGAATCCGGTGGGTTTACCCATGAGGAAGGTGGCGGTCGTTGGCACGTCGGGGGACCAGGTTCAGGGTTCAGCCGCCGCCGACGCGGGCGAGGTCGCGGGCGTTTTCCTCGAAAGCCGCCATCCAGGCGGCGTCGCCGCTGAGGCCGGAGTCGGCCACGCGTTTGAAGGCCTGCAACATGCGGCGGTAATCCTTGGGGAGGACCTTGACGAACTTGGGCCGGTACTCCTCCCAGAGGACGAGGACTTTGAGGGCGCGCTCGCTGCGCGTGTATTCGGCGTGGCGCTGGATGAGGTCGCGCACGAACTCGATCTCCTCGGGGTCGCTCAACGGCTCGAGCCCCACCATTTGCAGGTTGCACCGGCGCGGGAAATCGCCGGTCTCGTCCAGGACGTAGGCGATGCCCCCGGACATGCCGGCGGCGAAGTTGCGCCCGGTGGGCCCGAGCACCACCACGCGGCCGCCGGTCATGTACTCGCAGCCGTGGTCACCCACGGCCTCGACCACGGCGTGGAGGCCGCTGTTGCGCACGCAGAAGCGTTCTCCGGCCATGCCGCGAATGTACGCCTCGCCGCTGGTGGCGCCGTAGAAGGCCACGTTGCCGATGATGATGTTTTCCTCCGGCACGAAGGTCGCCCCGGCCGGCGGGTACACGATGATTTTGCCGCCGGAGAGGCCCTTGCCCAGGTAGTCGTTGGCGTCACCCTCGAGGATGAGGGTCATGCCCCGCGGGATGAACGCGCCAAAGCTTTGTCCGGCCGAGCCCTGGAAGTGCAGGCGGATGGTGTCGTCGGGCAGACCCTCCGGGCCGTGGCGGCGGGTGAGTTCGCTGCCCGTAAGCGTGCCCACCACGCGGTGGATGTTGCGGATGGGGAGCGTGGCGCGGACCCGCTCGCCGCGTTCGAGCGCGGGCCGGCAGAGTTCGAGCAAGCAGGTTTTGTCCAGGGACTTTTCCAGGCCGTGGTCCTGGGGCTGCTGGCAGTAGCGGCCCACGGTGGGCGGCACCTCGGGTTGGTAGAGCAGGTCGGTCAGGTCAATGCCGCGGGCCTTCCAGTGGTCCACGGCGCGGCGCGGCTCGAGCACGTCGGTGCGCCCGATCATTTCGTTGAGCGTGCGGAAGCCCAGGCGGGCCATCCACTCGCGCACGTCCTGGGCGATGAAGCGCATGAAGTTAACGACGTGCTCGGGTTGGCCGGTGAAGTTCTTGCGTAACCGGGGGTCCTGCGTGGCCACGCCCACCGGGCAGGTGTTCAGGTGGCACACGCGCATCATGATGCAACCCATCGCCACCAGCGGCGCGGTGGCAAACCCGTACTCTTCCGCGCCGAGCAGGGCGGCGATGATGACGTCGCGGCCGGTCTTCAACTGGCCGTCGGTCTCGACGGTGATGCGGCTGCGGAGGTTGTTCAGGACCAGCGTCTGGTGGGTCTCGGCCAGGCCCAGCTCCCAGGGCAGACCCGCGTGTTTGATACTGGTGAGCGGGGAGGCGCCGGTGCCGCCGTCGTGCCCGCTGATGAGCACGACGTCGGCGTGGGCCTTGGCCACGCCCGCGGCCACGGTGCCCACGCCCACCTCGGCGACGAGCTTGACGCTGATGCGGGCGTGTTCGTTGGCGTTTTTGAGGTCGTGAATGAGCTCGGCCAGGTCCTCGATTGAGTAGATGTCGTGGTGGGGCGGGGGCGAGATCAGGCCCACGCCGGGGGTCGAGTGCCGGACCTTGGCGATCCAGGGATAGACCTTGCCGCCGGGCAACTGGCCACCCTCGCCGGGCTTGGCGCCCTGGGCCATTTTGATCTGCAGTTCCTTGGCGTTGATCAGGTAGTAGCTGGTGACGCCGAAGCGGCCCGAGGCCACCTGTTTGATGGCGGAGTTTTTCGAGTCGCCGCGCTCGTTGGTCCAGGTGTAGCGCGCGGGGTCTTCGCCGCCCTCACCGGTGTTGCTCTTGCCGCCGATGCGGTTCATGGCGATGGCGAGGGTTTCGTGGGCTTCCTGGCTGATCGAGCCGTAGCTCATGGCGCCGGTCTTGAACCGGCGCATGATGGACTCGACCGGCTCGACCTCCTCGAGGGGCACCGGGGTGCGCGGCTTGAAGTCCAGCAGGCTGCGCAGCGTGCACAGGGCGCGCGAGCGGTCGTTCACCGCCTCGGCGTACTTTTGGTACACCTCGTAGCTGCCGGTGCGGACCGCCTTGTGGAGCAGGTGGATGGTGTCCGGGTTGAACAGGTGGAATTCGCCGTCCTGGCGCCACTGGTACTGGCCGCCGGGGTCGAGCACGGCGCCGTTGCCCGAACGCTCGGTGTAGGCGCGGCGGTGGCGTTGGAGGACTTCCTCGGCGATCACGTCCAGGTCCACCCCCTCGATGCGCGAGGGCGTCCAGGTGAAGTATTTGTCCACCACGCGGTGATGGAGGCCGACGGCCTCGAAAATCTGCGCGCCGCGGTAGCTTTGGATGGTCGAGATGCCCATCTTCGAGCAGACCTTGACGACGCCCTTGACGGCGGCCTTGGCGTAGTTTTTGCAGGCCGTCTTGTGGTCCATGTCCCGGAGCAGCCCCTGGCGGATGAGGTCGTCGAGGGTCTCGAAGGCCAGGTAGGGGTTGATGGCGCTGCACCCGTACCCGATGAGCAGGGCGAAGTGGTGCACCTCGCGCGGTTCGCCCGACTCGAGCACCAGGCTCACCCGGGTGCGGGTGCCGGCACGGATCAGGTGGTGATGGAGACCGGAGACCGCCAGGAGGGCCGGGATGGGTGCGTTGTCCGCGTCCACGCCGCGGTCGGAGAGGATGAGGATGTTGACGCCCTCGGCGATGGCCTTGTCGGCACGGGCGTAGAGGGCGTGCATGGCGCGCTCGAGGCCCACGCCGCCCTCGCGCGGGTTGAACAGGATGGGCAGGGTGAAAGGCTTGAAGCCGACCTGGTTGACCTGCCGGATTTTGGCCAGTTCCTCGTTGGTGAGGATGGGGTTTTTGAGGTGGATGCGCCGGCAGTGCTCGGGCCGGGGGTTGAGCAGGTCGCCCTCGGCGCCCAGGTTGGTGTCCGAGGCAGTGACAATTTCCTCGCGGATGCAGTCAATGGGCGGGTTGGTGACCTGGGCGAAGAGTTGCTTGAAGTAGTCGTAGAGCAGGCGGGGGCGGTCGGAGAGCGCCGCCAGCGGGGTGTCGTTGCCCATCGAGCCCACGGCCTCGACGCCGTCGCGGGCCATTGGGAGCATGAGCAGGCGCAGGTCCTCGAAGGTGTAGCCGAAGGCGATCTGGCGCTGGAGCACGGTGCGATGGTCCGGCTCGGGCACGGCGGTGGGCTCGGGCAGGTGGCTCAACTCGATCATGTGGCGGTTGAGCCACTCCCGGTAGGGATGCGCGGTGACGATGCTCCGCTTGATCTCCTCGTCCGAGACGATGCGGCCCTCCTCGGTGTCCACCAGGAACATGCGGCCGGGCTGGAGGCGGCCCTTTTGGAGCACGCGGTCGGGCGGGATGTCCAACACGCCCACTTCCGAGGCCATGATGACCAGGTCGTCCCGGGTCACGTAATAGCGCGACGGCCGCAGGCCGTTGCGGTCGAGCACGGCGCCGATGCGGATGCCGTCGGTGAACGCGATCGAGGCCGGGCCGTCCCACGGTTCCATGAGGCAGGCGTGGTACTCGTAGAACGCCTTCTTCGCGTCGTCCATGGACTCGTGGTTCTGCCACGGCTCCGGGATCATCATCATGATGGCGTGGGGCAGGGAGCGACCGGCCAGCACGAGCAGTTCCAGGCAGTTGTCGAACATGGCCGAGTCGCTGCCGTTGGTGTTGATGATGGGCAGGATGGCCTTGATGTCCTCGCCGAAGAGCTCGGACTGGAACATGGCCTGGCGGGCGTGCATCCAGTTGATGTTGCCGCGCAGGGTGTTGATTTCGCCGTTGTGGGCCACGTAGCGGTACGGGTGGCCGCGCTCCCAACTGGGGAAGGTGTTGGTGCTAAAACGGGAGTGCACCAGCGCCAGGGCGCTCTCCAGGTCCGGGTCCATCAGGTCGGCGTAGTACCGGGGCAACTGGTCGGGCATGAGCATGCCCTTGTACACGATGGTCTTGAAGGACAGGCTCGCGCTGTACCAGTAATGGCTGCCCTTGAGGCCGGAGTTGCGAATCTCGGTCACCGCGCGCTTGCGGATGACGTAGAGCTTGCGCTCGAAGGCCATGTCGTCCGCCAGGTCGGGGCTGCGGCGCAAGAAAACCTGCCGCATGTACGGCTCGCTGGCCCGGGCGGTCTCGCCCAACATCGAGTTGTCCGTGGGCACGGTGCGCCAGCCCAGCACCTCCTGGCCTTCCTCGGCGGCAATGACCTCGAAAAGCCGCTCGCAGTTGCGGCGCTGGAGGGGGTCCGGGGGCAGGAAGATCATTCCCACGCCGTACTGCCCGAACGGGGGCAGTTGGACGCCCACCTGGCGCGCCGCCTTGCGCAGAAACTTGTCCGGCATTTGCAGCAAAATGCCCGCGCCGTCGCCGGTGTTGACCTCCGCGCCGCACGCGCCGCGGTGGGTGAGGTTGAGCAGGACCTGCAGGCCCTGCTGCACGATCTCGTGGGATTTGCGGCCCTTGATGTTCACCACGAAACCCACCCCGCAGGCGTCGTGCTCGAACCAGGGGTCGTACAAGCCCTGCTTGGGCGGCGGCCCCAACCGGGGCGTGGCGCCCGGGCTCGGGGGCGGCGGTGTCGGTTGCATCGCGGTCATTTTGTTTTCGTTTCTCGTGGTCGGCCCGTGGCCAAAATTTCCAGAGTAATAGCGGCCTGGCCGGTTTCCCGCAACTGGCATTCCTCCGACCGGGTCAGCGGGGCTCCCGCGGACCCGGCGGGTGTGCAAAGACCCGCCCCATGGCCCGGGGCGGGTCCGGGCGGGGATGGTTGAAAAAAACCGCGCAGCCGTCCAGCATCTCGTGCATGACCTTTCTGCCCGTGGTCGCGCGGGAGCTCCGCGTGGCGGCCCGGCGGCCGGGCACTCATTGGAGCCGCCTGGTGGCCGCGTTCCTGGCCCTGGGCGTGACCGCGGTGGTGCAGGCGCTCGTCGTCCCCGCCACAGCCAGACCGGCGGACCTGGGTTACTTCCTTTTTGTGACGCTGGCCTGGCTGGAGTTTTTGTTCACCGTGCTGGCCGGGGCACGCCTGACCGCGGACACCATCAGCGAGGAGCGCCGGGAAGGCACCCTGGGCCTGCTGTTTCTGACCGACCTCAAGGGCTACGACATCGTGCTGGGCAAGCTGGTCGCCAGTTCGATCAACGGGGTCTATTCCCTGTTGAGCATGGTGCCCATTCTGGCCATTTGCCTGCTCATTGGCGGCGTGAGCGGCCGGCAGTTCGGGCTGACGGTGCTGGTGCTGCTCAACACGCTGTTTTGTTCGCTGGCCCTGGGCTGCTGGGTTTCGACCTGGTTCGAGAACGGCCGCCGGGCGCAACTGGTTACCGTGCTGCTCCTGCTCGGGTTGTGTCTGGGGCCCTGGCTGGCCCTGTGGCTGGACGCCCTCCGCACGGATTTTTCCTCTCCCCCGAACTTCACCTGGGCCCTGCCCAGCCCGGTGTTGGCCCTGGTGATTGCCGTGCTGCCCGGGACCGTCTTGGCGTTGTCGCCGTTTCAGGATCTGTTCTGGCCCTCGGTGGGCAGCACCTTCGCCCTGGGGCTGCTGGCCCTCTTGTTCAGTAGCCGGGCCGTGCCACGCGTGTGGCAGGAGCGGCCGGTCGGTTCCTGGCGCGCCCGGCTGGGCGCCGCCTGGCAACGGCTCCAGTTCGGCGCCGGTCCAGAGCGGGCGCATCACCGCGCGCGACTCCTGGCCCGCAACCCGATTTTCTGGCTCCAGGCGCGCGACCGGACCGCTCCCTGGCTGGTCTGGGCCCTCCTGGCCGCGGCAGGCGGGCTCTTCGGCTGGGTGGCTTGGCGCTTTCCCCATGACTGGCGCGACCCGAGCTGGTTCCTGACCTTCTCGCAAGGCTTGTACGGCGCGCTGAAGCTCTGGATCGCCGCGGTCGCTGTGGTGCGCCTGGCTGAGGACAAACGCTCCGGCGCGCTCGAGTTGCTGCTGACCGCGCCGGTGACGCTGCACGAGCTGTCCGACGGCCTGCGGCGCGCGCTTCAACGGCAGTTCCTCGGCCCGCTGGCGGCCGTGTTGTTGATGGACGCCTGGTTGGCCGGGCTGTTCTTCGATGCTTCGGGGTCGGAAGACACCTCGCCGGCCGTGTACGCGGCGCGCATGAGCCTCCTGGTGCTTGATGCCGTGACGCTCTGGCAATTGGGCCCCTGGATCGCCGTGACCGCGCGCCATCCCAATCAGGCCGTCGCCCAACTGCTGGTGCGGGTGTGCGTGCTGCCGTGGTTGGTCTTCCTGGGCGGCCAGACGATGGTGGGGCTGCTCGACTTCTGGGAAATCTGGCGCCCGGAACTCAGCGAAGATCACTACCTGGCCGGCTGGTTTACGCTGGGGTTGGGCAACGACCTGTTCTGGCTGGCCTGGGCGCGACGGCAAATGACCCGACGCTTCCGCGAAGCCGCGGCCGCCCGGTACACCCGCCGGCGCGCCTGGTGGCTCGGGGGCGGGCTTGCGGGCTGGTGAAAGGCGGACTCCGATGAACGCCCTGCCCGTGGTCCAACGCGAACTGCGCGTCGCCGCCCGCCAACCGCGCACGTACTACCTGCGCCTGCTGCCGACGGCCATTGCGGTGGCGGTGATGGCCTACACGGGATTTTGGGCCCGGGCTCTCGGCTTCGGGCGGGGCGGTGGGGAGGTGTTCGAGCCGTTGGTCCGCCTGGCCAACTGGTTCAGCCTCCTGGTCGGGGTCACGTTGACCGCGGACGCCATCAGCCGGGAACGCCGCGAGGGCACGTTGGGGTTTTTGTTCCTCAGCCACTTGAGCGGTTGGGACGTGGTGCTGGGCAAACTGGCGGCCCACGCCCTGCACGCCTTTTACGCCCTCCTGGCCACGATGCCCGTGCTGGCGCTGCCGTTGCTGGCCGGCGGCGTGACTCCGGGCCGGTTCTGGTGGGCCATGCTCGCCCTGGCCAACACCCTGTTCTTCGCCGTCAGCCTCGGCTTGTGGGTCTCCTCCGCCTCGACCGATGTCCGCCGGGCCAAGAGCGCCGCCACCACCCTGGCTTTCTTCTACTGGCTGGGGCCGTATCTGTTAAACTTCCTGGCCCAGCACTTCAAATGGCCGGATTCGTGGGCGCGCCTCGTCGCGGAACTTTCCCCGCTCACCGCGTTGGAGAACACCACGGGCGGTGGCGTCTCCGCTGGCCGGGCGCTGCTCTTTGCGCATCTCCAGGGCTGGCTGTTTCTGGCCGGGGCGGCGTGGCAAACCGCCCGCGCCTGGCACGAACGCCCCGCGGGCCGCACGCGACGCCGCTGGCAATCTTGGTGGCGCGACCTCTCGCTGGGCCGCCCGGCTGCACGGGCCGCGCGGCGCCGGGCCTTGTTGGACCGGAACCCGTTTTTCTGGCTCATCGCCCGCCGACGTTGGAAACCGTACCTCGTGCCGATGCTTCCGGGGCTGGTGGTGGCGCTCTTTGGTTTGGCCTGGTGGATGGAGGGGGGCGGCGACCCCCCGTGGGAATTGGCCTGGGTGCTCGGCCCGGCCCTGCATCTGTTGCTGAAATTCTGGGTGGCCGGGGAAGCCGCCGCCGCGCTGGTCACTCATCGCCGCCAGGGCGCTTTCGAGTTGCTCCTGAGCACCCCGTTGACGGTGCAGGACATCCTTCGAGGGCAGTTCCTGGCCTGGCGCCGGGTGTTCGGCCCCAGCTTGTTGGCCACCTCGTTGTTGACCTTGGGCCTGCCGCTCCTGGCGGTGGAGGCAGCTTGGGATCACGAAGACCTGGCCTGGCTGTTGGCCATTACCGTGGCGGCCACGGCGGCACTGTGGGCGGACACCTACACCCTGGTTTGGCTGGCCAGTTGGCGCGCCCTGGCCGCCCGGCGCTATCACCAAGCCGCCGGCAGTGCGGCCTTCCGCGTGCTGTTTGTCCCGTGGTTGATCCTGCTGGTCTTGCTGCCCACCGTGCGATTTTCGAGTCTTTGGGAACCGCTGTTCTTCTGGGCCTTGATGGGCTTCCTCTCCGATTCCTTGGGGACGGTGTACGCCCGGGACCGGCTCTTGAGCGATTTCCGCGAGGCTGCGGCGGGCACCTTGGCGCGCGCGCCGGGAACCGGAACGGCGGTCGCGGCGAGTCCTCCGGCCGCCTCGTGACTGCGCCGCTCAGCGCGGAGTTAACCAGCCGTTGGCCCGCAGCCACTCGGCGCACCGGGCCGGCCAGTCATGCACCGGCAGGCCGCGCCGCAACATGCCAAAACCGTGCCCGCCCTGCTGGAAGACGTGCAGTTCCGCGGGCACGCCGGCCTGCTTGAACGCGCGGAAAAACTCGAGGCTGTTTTCCGGTCCGAGCTTGTCGTCGGCGGCGTGGACCAGGAACACCGGCCCGGGCTTTTGTTCCGGGCGCAGGGCCGGTTGCTCCCGTTGGCGCTCGGTCGCGGCCAGGTAGGCCGGGTAAATCAGAATGCCGAAGTCCGGCCGACAGGAGGGCTCGTCGGCCCCGGCGGGATAACCCGGGGCGCGCCGGTCGCCTTCGCACAAGAGCCACGCGGCCAGATGTCCGCCCGCGGAAAAACCGAGCACACCCAGGCGCTGCGGGTCCACGCCCCAGTCACCGGCGCGGGCGCGCAGCAGGGAGATCGCGCGCTGGGCATCCAGCAAGGGGCGCCGGTGGGCGGGCTCTCCCGGTGGGGCGGGCACGCGGTACTTGAGCACGGCGGCGGTCACGCCCAGCGAGTTCAACCACTCGGCCACCTGGGTGCCCTCGTGTTTCATGGCCAGGATGTAGTAGCCGCCGCCGGGGCAGATCAGCACCGCCGCGCCGGTGCGCGTTGCGGGCGGCGCGGGGTACACCGTGAGCGTGGGCCGGGAGACGTTGCCCAGTCGGGTGACGTCCGGGTCCTGGCCGGGCTCGGGGGGCAGGTAGGCCTCGGGTTTGTCGCCGGCCACGGCCAGGGGCGGGTCGCCGGGCCAGAGCGGGATTTCTTCAGGCGCAGCAGCGCGGAGCGTTGCGGAGAGGGCCAAACCGAAAGCGATCAGAAGCAGGGCAAGTCGGCGCATGGGTTGAGGGTACCGACCGTCCAGCCGACCTGCAAAGCCGGGAAACTTACGCGAAAACGCCTCCGGACCGTCGCCTTGGAAGCCCGCGTGACGCCGTGGGCCGGGCGTAGCAGCGGGAGCGCGGCGTCAAGGGCTCGAGGCCGCGGCCGGTCGGTCCGGCAGGGCCTCGAGTTCGGGCAGCGTGGACTCGAGCCACTGGACCTGGACGGGGAACAGTTCGGCGGTGCCGATGCGGCGCAGTTCGTTCAGCGCGGCTTGGGCTTCGGCTTTGCGCCCCTGGCGCAGACGCAGTTCGTACACCGCCAGGTAGTACTGGGCCAGGTTCGGTGCGCTGCGCATCTGTTCGGGGGAAACTTCGGCGAGCAGGGCGTCGGCCTCGTCGAACCGCCGGTTCATGGTCAGGGCGATGACGTGGTTGAGTTTGATGGCCGGGCTGTTGGTGAAGACCTGGGTGAGGCGGAAGGTTTGGACCACGGCTTTCTCGACGTTGGTGCGCAGCAGGAGCAGGGCGGCGGCGTAATCGTTCATGGCCACGGGATTGTTCGGCGCCAGTTGGAACAGGGCCGAGGCCGCTTCGTACATTTCTTGGGCGTTGCGGAGCTGGCCCGCCGCCTGCATGCGCAGCCCCAGGTAGCCGGGGCTGTTGGTCAGGGCGAGCACGTTGGGCTGGTTGAGGATGGTGAGGGCGTGTTTGGCCGCGCCCAGACGGATCATGTTTTCGGCCACGCGCAGGGCGGTTTTGGTATCGGGGAACCCGGTTTGGGCGGCCGCCTCGAAGGAGCGTTCGGCGTCGGCGCGATAGCCTTCGTGCCACTGGGCCACGCCCTCGATGAAGGCACTGAAGCCGCCCAGGGCGTTCATGATGGTGGGATAGAGCCGCAGCCGGTAGGCCAGTTGACGCAACTCTTCCCAGCGCTGCAGGCGAATGAGCAGGTCGGTGCGGACCAGGGCGCCTTCCAGGAGCCAGGGCGGGTCGTTCAAGTAGCGACGCGCGAGCTGCTCAGCCTCTTCCAACATCTCGAGCAACGCATAAGTGCGCACCAGCCGCAACACGTCGGCATCGGTACGCGGCACGGGGTTGGCCTCGCGAATCTGCTCGACGGCGTCCTTGCGGCGGCCGCTCAGGCCCAAGAGTTGCCAGTAGGCCGTGAGATTGGCCAGGGTGGCGCGGCCGAGGTTTTGGAGGTTTTTGAGCGTGGCTTCGCACTGCTCGAGGTCGCGTCGCTGGAGGTAGGCGGTCAAGAGCATTTCATAGGCGAGGGCTTCCAGCCGCGGTTGCTCGGCCATTTCGCGCAGGCGCGCCTCGGCGCGGGCGCGGGTGGCTTCCGGCCCCCAGCCCGCCAGCCAGGACAGGCTCACCAGCCGGAGCTCCTCTTCGTCGCGGGTCAGGCGGGCGTCGGGCGGCAAGGGGTCCAGCGCGGCGCGGACGGCCTTGTCCAACTCGGGGTCGCTACGGAGCAGGCTCTGGAAGGCGGGCAGATTGCCGCCGCGGAAGAAGGCCACGGCCTTGAGGCGGTTCAGGGCAGGCGAGACGACGTTGGTGGCCCGGCTCAAGAGCAGGGCGGTGCGCTCGTGCAGTTCGCAGAGGTTCCAGACCGAGGCGACCAACTCGAGGTCGGCGACGTTGTTGGTCTCGCCCACCCGGAGCAGCCAGCCGCCGAAGCCCAGCGCCAGGCTGGCCGATTCCGCCGGTTGTTGCGTGCGGGCCAGGACTTTCAACGCCTGGCGCAGGCCCTCGGGATCCGCCGGGTAATTGGCCAGGGCCGCGCGCCAGGCGGACTTGGCCGCCTCGAAATCCCCCCGCTCGGTGGCGGCTTGCGCCTGGCGCTTGAGCGACCAGGCCTGGAGGCGGTCCAGGAGGCTGACGCGCTCGACCGGAGTGACTCCGGGCGGCGAGACGCGCCACAGCTTGAGCACGAGCAGCGGCGTGGAGATGGCCGCCAGCAAAAACAGCACGACCACGAGACGGAAGGCCGGGCTTTGTCCCATCAACCGCAACAGCGGCCAACGGGCCATGCGGCGCGGTTCGCCCCGGTTGTGGGAGCGGCTGGCGTGCCGGTGATTCCGGTGGGAGTCTTCCCCGTTGCTCATAATGCGCGGTGCAGTTTCCTTTCCCCGCCACGCTCCGCCAGGCCCGGCGCTGTCACGCGGGTTCGCGGAGTCTCGGCGCCGTGACCAACCGTTTCCATGATTCTTGGCTGCCGGGCCGCCACCGGGACTTCAGGTGACCGGCGGAAAAGCGGCGGTTTTCCTGTGCATTGTGTTGAAGCTGCCGACCGCCTGTCAAAGCGCAAATGGTCTCCTCGGCCGGCCCGCCGCGGGGCGGGCTGGGAATTGGCGCGCTCAACGACCGCCGCGGGCGGGGGCCAGGGCCGGGTCGTCCAGGTCCAGCCGGTAGAGGATTTGGTTGTAGTCGTAGCGCGGCGTGGGCGCGGGGCGGTCGGCAAACTGCGCCGTGTAGGTGCCCTCGAACAAAAGGACGGGCATGTCCGGCGGGGTCAGCTCGAGGTGAAGCCGGGGGTTGTAGAACGTGTAATTGTCGTGGCTGAGCACCTTCACCGCCGGTCCCCACGGGCCGGTGGGCGCGTCGGCCTCCGCATACCACAGTTCGCCAAAGGCGGACGGCCGGCCAAAGGCCTCGAGAAACACCCCCACCCAGCGCCGGCGCCAGGGATGCCAGCCGATCGAGCCGCTGTGCGCCGCGGTGTGCGGGCGGATGGCCGCGCCGCCGTCCGCGGCGGGGATGGTGGCCTGCGGCGTCAACACCTCCCAAGTGGTCGGGTCTTGCCATGCTTCGAACGTGGCCGGGCAGCGCAAGGTGGGCAGGGGATTGGCGAACAACACCCAGTCTTTGCCCGCGGGGTCGGTCCAAGGCACGGCGTGGCCCTGGGGCCGCGGCGGAGGCTCGGGCGTGTCGGCCGTTTTGGTCCAAAGCACCTTCAGGCGCTCGAAGTTTTGGGTCGCGTCGTCCCACACGCACAACCCCCACTCGTAAGCCTCCAGCGGCGGCCTGACCTTCATGTAGCTGGCCACCAGCCGCGCGGTGCCGGTCCGGTCCGGCAGGCTCACGCAGGCGCAAAGCCACGTGGGTCCTTCTCCGGGCAGGCACGCCACGCCGCGCGGGGCGCCGCGGTCGTCACGGACGTAGTCGAACCGCAACCGCACCGGTGGCTCGAATGCGCTCAACGGCCGCAAGGCCGTAAAGGCCGCCGTGCTGTCGAAGATGCCCAGCGGATGCCGCGCCAAGGTCGTATCGCCCCACAGCCAGAACAATCGCCCGCGATGCGCCGCCACTTGCACGCTGTCGCACCCGAGCACCCCCGATTCGGGCCAATCGAGTTCGCGCCCCAGTTTCTGGCTCTCGGCGAAAAGGCCGGCGCCGGTCAGCCGCCCCAGCCGCCGGGCCACGCCGCGGCGTTGAACCTCGATCCGCAGCGTCGCGCCCGGCTGCGGGGTCAGACGCACGCCCCGGTAACCGAAGCCGTCGGCCGGGACTTCGTAGCCGTGACCGCGGACCTCGAACCACGTCTCGCGCCCCATCAACTCCGGCAGATCGAAGGCGATGACGCCGGCGTTGTCGGTGACGAACCGGACCTGATGCGTGGTGCGCAACTCGACCAACGGCACCGGCCAGCCGCTGCCTTGCTCGACGACCTCGAGGCAGCACGGCGCGCCGGCGCGGACGACCCAGTTCAGGGTAAACACCAGGCAAAGACAGCTTCGTGCGGAGTTTCCCCACCAAGCACGAAACGATGTCCGGGGGCAGCGCCGGGAAGCAGGCGACTTGGCGCCTGTCCCGTGCTCAACGCCGGCGTGGCGGGGCGCAGCCTGTAATCGTGCGACAGACACGGGGTCCGAAATGCTGCGGTGTGCTGCTGGTATCGCACGGGCCGAATTGGCGAGCAAGAGGCGAACCCCGTCCCGGCGGGCGAAACTCGACCGTGCGGTTCGCAGGCGGGGACCCGGTTCAATCTCCGGTGCTTACCTTGCAACGGCGGCGGGGCGTCTTTGCTGGCAGGCGAAGCGCGCGGGCAGTGTGTTCTTGCGCCGCCACTGTGACGGGTCGTTGCCCAGCGACGCCCCGGAGGGTCGTGCTGCCGGGTCGGGACGTCGTTTGACCGCAAGACTGCCAGCTCCCGTCCGCCCCGCACTTCGGCATTGTCGGGCCGGGCCGGCCGGGGTTAGCTGAAGGCCACGTTTGAGCACCTGGTCGGTCATTTTTGTGGCGCAGGCCCCGCGGCGGCGCGGGCGGTGGGGGCGCGTGGTGTCCCGGCTGGCGCCTTGGAGCCTGGCGGGGCTGGCGGCGCTGGCCCTGAGCGCGCGCGCCGAACTGCAGTTCGACGTGTTTGTCGGCTACGGCAGCAGCGGCGGAGGGGACGGTTTTGTGCGCGAGGGCGGGTGGTTTCCGGTGGCGTGCGAGGTGTTCAACGACGGGCCGGGTTTTGACGCGGTGTTCGAGCTGCGCTCGCGGCAACTGGGCGGCGGGCAGGTGCGGCGGCTGGCCCTCGAGTTGCCCACGAACACCCGCAAGCGGTTTTCGTTCCCGATGTTTGCCGGGGCCCGCTACACGAGCTGGGAGGCGCGCCTGCTCGACAGCCGGGGCCGCGTGCAGGCCCGGCGCGAGGAGTTGCGCACGCGGGAGCTGGGCTGGGAGACGTATTTGCTGGGCGCGCTGGCGGCCTCGCCGGGTGGGATGCCCGCCTTTCCCCAGGCGCGGCACAACCGCGCCGAGCAACAGCCCACCGTGGCCCGGCTCACGGTCGAGCAGTTTCCCGAAAACCCGATCGCCCTCGAGGGGCTGAACGCGCTGTACCTGAACAGCGCCCGGGCGACGGAGTTGCGCGTGCCGCAGGCGCAGGCGCTGGTGGCCTGGGTGCTGGGCGGCGGGCATTTGATCGTGGTGCCGGACCAGTTGACGGACCTCGCCGCCACGCCGTGGCTGGCGGGTTTCCTGCCGGTGGAATGGGGGGACTTGACCCCGGTGCGGGCCGGCGCGGCGTTGCATCAATGGGTGCTCGAGGGGAGCCGGTTGAGCAGCGCCCCCGGGCCGCAGGCCGGCGTCGGACCCGGGCCGGGACCGGCGGCCGTGGGCCCGAATCGCCCCCGCCCGCGCCCGCCGTCGGCGCCCGACGCTCCGTCCGGCGGCAATCCTTACGCGCAACTCCAGCCCGACGCCGCGCTGGCGGCGGCCGAGTTGCCGGTGTTCCGCGCCCGGGTGCATGCGGGCGAAGTGCGGCTGCCGTCCGGGGAGCTGCCGTTGGTGGTGACGGTGCCGCAGGGCCGCGGCCGGGTGACGTTGCTGACGTTCAATCCGGAGCGCGAGCCGTTCCGGGGCTGGGCGCACCGCGCGTGGTTTTGGGCGCGGTTGTGCGAGCTGCCCGGGGAGTGGTTTGCCGAGCCGGCGCGCAATTTGTACGGCGGCTGGAGTCTGGACGCGGTGTATGGGGCGATGATCGAGACCCGGCAGGTGCGGAAGCTGCCGGTCGAATGGCTGCTGGCGCTGTTGGTGGTGTACCTGGGGGTGATCGGCCCGCTGGACCGCTGGTTCCTGAAAAAGATCAACCGGCAGATGCTCACCTGGGTGACCTTCCCCGTGTACGTGGTGTTTTTCTCGCTGCTCATCTACTACCTCGGCTACCGGCTGCGCGCGGGCGAAACCGAGTGGAGCGAGCTGCACCTGGTGGACGTGTTGCCGCGCGGGGAGCAGGCGATCCTGCGCGGGCGGACGTACGGCTCGCTGTACTCCCCGGCCAACGCCCGCTACCGGCTGGGCAGCGACCTGCCCGCCGCCGCGCTGCGCAGCGAGTTCCTCGGGCCCGCCGCCGGCGGCCAGGAGAGCGCCTCGATCGAGGCCACGCTCAAGCCGGCGGGTTTCGAGGCCGCGGTGGCCGTGCCGGTCTGGTCCAGTCTGCTGTACGTGAGCGACTGGGTGCAGGATGCCGTCCCGCCCTTGACCGCCACGCCCGGCCGTAACGCCGCGGGCCGGCCCGCGCTCGTCCTGCACAACCGCCTGCCGCGCCCCTTGCCCGAGGTGTGGGTGGTGGCCGGGCCGCGATTGTATCCGGTGGGCGAACTGGCCGCGGGCGCGCGCCGGGAAATCGAGTTGAACCCCGGCCAGGGGCGGGACTTGAACGAACTCCTGGCGCCGCAGCTCCAGCAATTTTTCCGCGCCGCCCAACGCCGCCAGCGGGCCTTTGGCAGCAGCGAGGCCGAGTTTTTGGAACCGACCGCCGAGGCGCTCCTGGGAGCCACGTTTGCCACCCGCGGGATCGCTCCCGGCGGCGGGCAGTTTGCCGGCACCCGGAGTTTCGTGTATCCGGCGGGGCTCGAACTGAGCGAGGCGCTGGCGCGCGGGCAGGTGGTGGTGCTGGCGCGCGACCCGGATCAGGCGCCCCCGGGCGCCACGCTGCCCCGCTTCAAAGCGCCGCGCACCTCGCGCCTGAGCTGGTGGCGGTTGGTGGTGCCCGCCGCCACGGGAGGTTGAGCCATGCGCCGCGTCGTTTCTGCAAGCCTCCTGCCCCTGCCGACCCGCACCGAGTGCCAATCCCGCTGACCATGGAACCCACCCCGGCCGTTCAAACCTTCGACCTCACCCGCCTCTACGGCGAGATGGTGGCGGTCAACCAGCTCAACCTCACCGTGCACAAGGCCGACCTCTTCGGCTTCATCGGCTCGAATGGCGCCGGCAAGACCACCACCCTGCGCATCCTCGCCACGTTCCTGGCGCCCTCCAGCGGCACCGCCCGCATCCTGGGCCATGACGTGGTGAAGGACGCCGACGCCGTGCGCCACGTCATCGGATACATGCCGGACTTCTTCGGCGTGTACAAGGACATGGAAGTGACCGAGTACCTGGATTTCTTCGGCGCCTGCTACAAAATCCCCGCCCGCCAGCGCGAGAAGACGGTCAACGACGTGCTCGAGCTGGTGGGCCTGTCCGAGAAACGCGGCGCCATCATCGGCGCGCTCAGCCGCGGCATGCAACAGCGCCTGGGCCTGGCGCGGGTGCTCATTCACGATCCCCAGGTGCTGTTGTTGGACGAGCCGGCCAGCGGGTTGGACCCGCGGGCGCGCATCGAGATGATGGCCATCCTCCAGGAGCTCCAGCGCCTGGGCAAAACCATCATCATCTCCTCGCACATCCTCAGCGAGCTGCAGACCCTCTGCAACCGCGTGGCCATCATCGAAAAGGGCCGCCTCATCTACAGCGGTCCCGTCCAGGGCGTGCGCGACCAGATGGCCCGGGGCCGCGTGGTGTGGGTCAAGGTGTCCAGCGACCCCGCCCACGCCGCGCAACTGCTCCAGAGCCATCCCGAAGTGGCCGAGGTGGCGCAGGCCGACGGCGCACTCAAGGTCACGCTCGCCAGCCACGAGAGCGATCACAGCCTCGTGGCCGAAGTGCTGGTCAAGGGCGGGGCGCGGTTGATCGAGTTGCGCGAGGACGAACTGGGCCTCGAGGAAGTGTTCCTGCGCGTGACCCGGGGCGAGACGCAGTAAGACGCCGCGTCGGCCTTCGCGGCCGGCCGAACCGCGCGGCGCGGCGCACCCGCCGCGCCGGCCCGAAAGCGTTGCGTGCGCCGCCGCCGCCGCCCATGCTCGGGCCGATGGCTCGTGTCGGACGCATCGTGGGCGGGAGTTTCGGGCTGGCGCTGGTGGCGCTCGGGTTGGCCGGGCGTTGGGCGGGCGCGGCCGAGGCGCCGGCCTGGGAGCCGCATCCCGCCGGCCGCAGCTTCGCGGTTGCGCCCGACCCCGCGGGCCGGGCCGGGTTCACCGCGTTGCCGGCGCAAATCACCGGCGTGGCTTTCACCAACACCCTCCCCGAGTACCGCCACCTCACCAACCAAATCCTCCTCAACGGCGCCGGCCTGGCCCTGGGCGACGTGGACGGCGACGGCTGGACCGACCTTTACCTGTGCAACGCCGACGGCGCGAACGCGCTCTTCCGCAACCTCGGCGGGTGGCGCTTCACCAACATCACCGCCAGCGCCGGCGTGGCCTGCCGCGGCCTGACCTCCACCGGCGCGGCCCTGGCCGATCTGGACGGCGACGGCGACCTGGACCTGGTGGTCAACACGCTGGGCCGGGGCACGCACGTGTTTCTCAACGACGGCCAGGGGCGGTTCACCCGGCTCGCGGTCCTGAACCCGGGCCGCGGCGGCATGACCGCGACGCTGGCCGACTATGACGGCGACGGTTTCCTGGACCTGTACATCGCCAACTACCGCACCTCGGCGCTCATGGACATGCCCAACGCCCGGGCCACGTTCAAGACGGTGGACGGCCGGACCGTGATCGAAACCATCAACGGCCGGCCGCTGACCGATCCGGACCTGACCAACCGCTTCGTGCTCGGCCCTCAGGGCAGCCTCGAGGAGCTGGGCGAGCCGGACGTGCTGTACCGCAACCAGGGCGGCACGAACTTCGTCGCCGTCCCGTTCACCAGCGGCGCCTTCCTGGATGAAGACGGCCGGCCGCTGACCGCGCCGCTGTTCGAGTGGGGTCTCACCGCCCAGTTCCGCGACCTCAACACCGACGGCCGGCCCGACCTGTATGTATGCAACGACTTTCAGACCCCGGACCGGGTCTGGCTCAACCAGGGCGCGGGCCGTTTCCGAATGCTGCCCCGCCTCGCCGTCCGCAAGAATGCCCTCTTCTCGATGGCCGTGGACGTCGCGGACATCAACGGCGACGGCCACCCGGACTTTTTCACGCTGGACATGATGAGCCGCGAGCACAGCCAGCGCATGCGCTACCTGGGCGACCGCAACCCGCCGCCGCAACTTCCCGGCGTGTACGACGACCGCCCGCAGTACGGCGTGAACATGCTCTTCCTCAATCGCGGCGACGACACCTGGGCCGAGATCGGCCAACTGGCCGGCGTCGAGGCCGCCGAATGGGCGTGGTCGTGCGTCTTCCTGGACGTGGACCTCGACGGTTGGGAGGACCTGCTGGCCGTCAACGGCATGGAGCGCGCCGCCCGCGACATGGACGTGGTCGAGTACCTCCAGCGCCTGCGCGCCAGCCGGCGCCTGAGCGATGCCGAGATTTTCCGCGAGCGTCGCGCCTTCCCGCGCCTGGCCACGGCCAACCTCGCCTTCCGCAACCGGCGCGACCTCACCTTCGAGGAAGTCGGCGCCGCCTGGGGCTTCGACTGGCGCGGCGTCTCCCAGGCCCTGGCCCTGGCGGACCTTGACCACGACGGCGACCTGGACGTGGTGGTCAACAACCTCAACGCCCCGCCCCTGCTCTTGCGCAACAACTCGCCCGCCCCGCGCCTGGCCGTGCGCCTGCGCGGCTGGCCGCCCAACACCCGCGGCATCGGCGCGCGCCTGCGCGTCACCGCGCCCGGCCTGCCGCCGCAAACCCGGGAAATCCTCGCCGGCGGGCGCTACCTGGCGAGCGATGAGCCGGTGCGCACCTTTGCCGCCGGCAGCGAAACCAACCGGCTGACCCTCGAGGTGTTCTGGCCGGGTGGCCGGCGCTCGATCTGGCGCGATCTGCCGGCCAACCGCGTGTACGAGGTGGACGAAGCCCGGGCCGAGCCCGCGGCGGCCGACAACGGCCCGGCTGCGTCCGGCGCGCCGGAATCTCCGGCCCCCGCGTCGTCGCCGTGGTTCGAGGATGTCTCCGAGCGGCTCAACCACCATCACCACGAGGAGGCCTTTGACGATTTTGCCCGCCAACCGCTCCTGCCGCGCAAGCTCAGCCAGCTCGGTCCCGGCCTGACCTGGGCCGACCTCAACGGCGATGGTTGGGACGATCTGCTGGTGCCCGCCGGCAAGGGCGGCCGCCTCGGCGTGCTCACCAACGACACTCGCGGCGGTTTCGCCCCCGACCCGGCCGCGCGTTTTACCCAACCGGCCGCGCGCGACCAAACCGCCGCAGTGGTCTGGCGTGACGCCGCCGCGAACGCGCCGCAAGTGGCCGTCGGCGCCGCCCACTACGAGGACGGCCAGGTGTCCGGCGCGGCGGTGTTGACCTGCCCGGCGGGTGCGGCCGGCCCGAGCGATTGGCTGCCGGCCAACGCATCCAGCGTCGGGCCGCTGGCCGTGGCGGACCTGGACGCCGACGGCGCGCTCGAATTGTTCGTGGGCGGGCGCGTGATTCCGGGGCGCTACCCGGCGCCGGCCGGCTCGAGACTGTTCCACCGCGACCCGGCCAGCGGGCAATTCACCGCGTCCGACGCCGCCAACAACCGGGCGCTGGCCGGCGCGGGGCTGGTCAGCGGCGCGGTGTTCACCGACCTGACCGGCGACGGTTGGCCGGAACTGGTGCTGGCGTGCGAGTGGGGGCCGCTGCGCGTTTTTCGCAACGAGCGCGGCGCTTTGACCGCCTGGGACCCGCCCTTGGAGTGGCCCGCGGACACGTGGCCGGCCGGCGGCCCGCCACCCGCCCGGCTGGCGCAACTGACCGGCTGGTGGAACAGCGTCACCGCCGGCGATTTCGACGGTGACGGGCGCCCGGACCTCGTGGCCGGCAACTGGGGGCGCAACTCGAAATACCAGGCCCACCGCGCGCAACCGCTGCGCCTGTACTGGGGCGATCTGGGCGGCGCCGGGCGCGTGGACGTGGTGGAGGCGCATTTCGACGCCGCGCTCAAGAAATACGTGCCGGAGCGGCAACTGGACATCCTGGCGGCGTCGCTGCCGTTTTTGCGCGGCGTGTTTCCCACGCACCGCGCCTTCAGCATGGCGGGCATCGAGGAAGTGCTGGGCGAGCGGTTGGGCGAGGCGCAGCGGCTCGAGGCCGCCTGGCTCGAGAGCACCTTGTTGCTGAACCGCGGCGACCGCTTCGAGGCGCGCGCGCTGCCGCGCGAAGCCCAGTTCGCCCCGGTCTTCGGCCTGGCCGCGGCGGACTTCGACGGCGACGGCGCGGTGGACCTCTTCCTGGCCGAGAACTTCTTCGGCGTGCCGCCCGAGACGGCGCGTTACGACGCCGGGCGCGGGTTGGTCCTGCGGGGCGATGGCCGGGGCGGCCTCGCGCCGCTGCCGGGACAGGTCTCCGGCGTGAAGGTGTACGGCGAGCAACGCGGGGCGGCGGTGGCGGATTTCGACGGCGACGGGCGCATGGACCTGGCCGTGGCACAGAACGGCGCGGAGACGCGGCTGTTCCGCAATCAAATCGCGCGGCCCGGGTGGCGGGTGCGACTGGACGCGGGGCCGGGCAATCCCGACGGTCTCGGCGCGCAGGTGCGCGGGGTTTTCTGCGGCCAGCCGGGGCCGGTCTTCGAGGTGCGCGCCGGCGGCGGGTATTGGTCGCAGGACAGCGCGGTGGTGGTGCTCACCGGGGCCGGGCCGCCGGAGGCGTTGTGGGTGCGCTGGCCGGGCGGGCGCGAGCAACGGGTGACCGTGCCCGCCGGTGCGCGCGAGGTCACGGTCCGCGCCCAAGCGGGGTCGGAACCGGCGGCGCGGTGAACCCGGCGCGGGAACCTGCTGGGAGATCGCCGCTGCCCGCCTCTGGCCGCGTCCGGGGGGCGTCGGGCGTTGGCCTCACGCTTCGGTCAGCGTGAGCGTGATGGGGAAATGATCGCTGAAGCCGTCGCGGTTGAGCGAGCCATTGGCGGGACGGCCGAACCGGATTGGCGCCGGGTAACGACCGGTGGCCGTCATTTCGGGGAATCGCTCGATGCGCGCGGAGTTTTCGACCGCCTTGATCGGCGAGTTGGCTTTCAAGGCGCCGCCGGACGCGAGCCACTGGTCGAGGATGGCGGGTACGTTCTCGTAGTAGTGCGTGCCCAGGCCCTGGCCCATCAGCGGCCACATGAGGTTCAGCAGCTTGGGCGTCTGCGCATACAGGACGTTCGTGCGCAGACGCTGGCTCAACGCGTAGTCCGTGAGCGAGCGGTTGGACGGCTCGTCGTTGAAGTCGCCCACGACGATGATCGGCGTGTCGTCGCCGTGAATCTGTTCAATGCGCTGGCAGAAATAGCTCAGCGTTTCCCCAGCCATCATCCGGTACGGCTCGCTCTCGTACACGCCGGCGGTCCGCGACGGCCAGTGGTTGCCGATGACCACCAGGAGCCGGCCGGAGGCGGTGCGGAAGTTGACCTGGAACAAATCACGCGTCGCCGTGCGTTTTTGGAGCACGTGCGCGAACTGCGCCTCCGCCGTAAACCGGGTGCGGTCGTAGAGGAACGCCACGTCAATGCCGCGCTCGTCCGCGGTGTCGTGGTGGGCCACCGCGTAATCGCGGCCCAGGCCGGACAACGCCCCGACCAGGCGCTCGAGCACCGGCCGGTTTTCGACCTCGCAGACGCCGAGCAAGTCGGGCCCCCGGCCGCCGTTGAGCTGCCGAAGGATGCGGGCCAATTGGGCGATCTTGCGGGCGAGAATGGCCTCCGTCCAACCGCGCAATTCCTGACCCAAGGTCCGCTTCAACTTGTCCGTGCGGGCGGGCGAGTCTTCCACGTCGAAGAGGTTTTCGAGGTTCCACCAGGCCAGGTTGTGGGTTGTCATGGGTTGATTGCGGTGACTTGTAGCTTGAAGCGGACGCCGGGGCGACATCTTTTTTGCGGCCCGGAGCGCCGGGGCGATTCCGGGGCGGTCGGGCGGGGTGCAGGCTTGCTTTCGCGCGGCGGCGCGTTTCACACTGCCACGCGAACTGAATTGCCGGAGGCGTTTCGCGGCGGTTCCGGCGGCATCGCGACACGAACCATGCGCACCACCTACGTCCCCCCGTTGACGGCCGAGACGGCCCGTGAATTGCAGCGCAAACCCGCGCCCCCGCCCGCGCCCGAGCCGGCCGCGCCAAAGCCGGTCCGCACCGACGTGTTGCTGGTGGGCCTGGACCTGGGCACCAGCGTCTCCTGTCTCAAGGCCGCGCACCCCGGCGCCGCCGAGTTGGTGACCGACGCCATCATCCCCACCGCGGTGGGCTACGCGCGCGAGGGCATCGTCGAGAATTTGCTCCCCGGCAACGCCCGGGTGCTCTTCGGGCAACTGGCCCTGCAGTACCGGAACTACCTGCGCCTGCTGGCCCCGTTGCGCAACGGCGTCATCGAGGACCTGGCGGCGGCGCAGGATTTCGCCCGACACCTGCGCCAGGTGCTCAATCCGCCCGCCAACGTCGAGGTGCGCGCTGTGGTGGGCGTCCCGGCCAGCGCCGACCGCACCGCGCGGGAGAACCTGTGTGCCGCGCTGACCGGCGTCTTCCAGAAGGTGCTGCTGATCCCCGAGCCGTTTCTGGCCGCGCTGGGCTTCCGCGACGAAAGCCGGCTGGGCGACCCCGCCTACCTGGACCCGGTGCGCAACTCGCTCTTTGTGGACTGCGGCGCCGGCACCACCGACGTGTGCCTGGTGCAGGGCTACTACCCCGGACCGGAACAGCAGGTCAGCTCGGCCTTCGCCGGGGACGAGGTGGACCAACTGCTGCTCGAGGCCACGCGCCTGCTCGAGCCGGACGCCAACCTCTCCGTGGCCCGCGTGCGCGCCATCAAGGAACAACACTCTTACGTGGGCCAGCCGGACGCGCCCGTCGTGGTGCCCATCGTCGTCGGCGGCAAGGCGCGCAAGCTGGACCTGACCGCGCCGCTGGGCCAGGCCTGCGGGCGGTTGCTCCAGGAAATCTTCGAGCTGGTCAAGATCGCCATCGCGCGCGCCTCGAGCGACACGGTCGAGGAACTGCTGCAAAACATCGTGCTCACCGGTGGTGGCAGCCGCATCCGGCGCCTGGACACCGAGCTCCAGCGGTTGCTCACCGAGGAAGGCTACGAGAAACCGCGCGTCCAGACCGTGGGCGAGGGCTACAAGCAACTCGTGGCCCGCGGCGCCCTGGCCGCCGCTCGCCAGGCCAAGGAAAGCCAGTGGCTGGCCCTGGGGCGCTGAACCCGAAACCGGTTTGGGGAGCACACCCGTCCTCGGATTGTCGCCGGGCGCGCCCCGCGTCCAACACGTAATGGCGTGGCCTGCGGTCCGAGTGAGGGAAGAAAATCCGGGGCGAGCTTGTTTGGCACAAGGGCGCGCCAAACCGCGCGCGCGGCGCGGGCGCTCCCTTTTCGCAGTTCCGGCCGGCCCGCGCTGCCATCACCGCGCCCGGGCGTCCAGTTCCTCCAACCGCAGCCGCACACCCACGATGTACGGCGGTTTGCCGGGCGTCCAGTGGCCGTAGGTGACCGCCACCAGGGTTCCATCGGGCAGGACCTCGACGCCGGGGTAGCCGCAATCCCACGCATGGTGGTTGTTCATGAGACGCACCCGGTACTGGCCTTCGCGGCCGACCACGAGGTCTTCGTAGCGGCCCACCCCGGCGACCCAGTCGCCCTGGGTGGGCGATTCGAGCGCGGTGTCGCGAAACGAGATGAACAGCCGGCCGTCCGGCGCGTACCTGGCGGTGTGCCGATCCCCGGTGAGCGCGCCGGGCAGCTCGCGCGGGGCGCTCCACGTGCGGCCTTCGTCGTCGGAGAAGATGACGTGGGAATTGCGGACGCGGCGGTTTTCGCGAAGGAGCGCGGCCAGTTGCCGGCCGTCGGGCGAGCGCACGATCCCCGGTTCGCACAGGTGAACTTCGCTGCCCTGCCAGATTTCCCGGGGCGCGGACCAGGTGAGGCCGCCGTCCGCCGAGTGCGTTTGGTACAGGTGGAAAACCACCGGGTTGGCCAGGCGACCGTCCCCGGTGAAGTAACGGCCGTCGTCGTGGAACATCGCCAGGTAGTGGCCCGGGCCGGTGCGCAGCGGTACCACCGAGCCCATGACCACGATGCCGCCCCAGTTTCCCACCGGCCGCAGCGGCGTCCAGGTCACGCCGTCGTCCTCGGACACCGCCAGGCGCGCCGGGTAGAGACCGGACCAGACGATCAGCCGCCGGCGACCCGCGGCGTCCACCACCCGGTGAATCGTGGGGGTCTCGAGGCTCGTGGCCCAGTTCTCCGGCACCGGCAGGCGTTCGCTCCAGGTCCGGCCGCCGTCGCTTGAACGTTTGAGCACGATGGGGCCCTTGCCGTGGCCCTTGGGATACACGCAGAGGATTGTCCGGCCGTCTTCAAGCAACACCGTGCTGGGATGCCCCAGGTACTGGCCGGGCTCGCGGTCCACGATCACCTGGCGTGACGTCTCGCTCGCCAGGTCAATCAGCGGAATCGAGTAGCCGCGCGGGGGCCCGGAGGCCGAGCGGACTTCCAGCGGCGGCAGGTCGGCGGGGGGCGTGTTTGGCGGAGTGGGCAACTCGAGGACGCTCTGGAGCGCGCGGCTCATCCGGGTGTCGCCACCGGTGGCCAGGTAGAACTGTTCGCCCGCGAGCCCGGCGTCAATGTTGTCCCGGGCCTCCCAGGGCGCGCCCGAGGCCGTGAAGCGCGCCCGCGTCAGGGGCTGCCAAGGGCCGGCGGTGGTCTTGACCCAGCCGTTGAAAAACCGCGCCCGACGCGCCTCGTGGACGCTCCGGCCGTCGCGGCGGAAGTCCTCGATAAACGAGTACAGCCCACGCAGCGGCTGGCCGCCGGTGCGCGTGCGGAACGTGACCAGATGCTGCCACGCGCGTCGGTCCGGTTGCCACAGCCAGCCGGCGTAGGCGGTCTTGTTGCTCTGCACCGTGGCGGTGACCAGAAAGCGGTTGGTCTGGCCGGGTTGCCAGTCGAAGTCCGTCATGCACTGGCCGCCGGTGCCTTCGCCGCCGAAGCGCCGGATGCGCACGCCCGCGCCTTCGTGCAACAGTTCCACGCGGTCCTCGGGGCTCACGGTGCCGGGGTCATCGCCACGGGTCGGGTCCCAGACCGAAAAAAGCGCCACCTTGCGGCCGTCGGCCAGTTCTTGAATGCCGAAGTAGCCGGTGTTCCACCCGCACGCCATGAAGTAGCTGCCGGGGGTGGACCGGTCCACGACCACTTCGAGATAGAAGGCGTCCGCGTCCGGCGCGATGTATCCCAGATGCACCGAGCGGGCCGCGCGCACAGCCGGGCGTTCGGCGTCCGCGTCCGGTGCATCGGCCGCAGCCCGGGCCGGGCCGGAAGCCATCAAGGCCAAACCTGGGCCCAGGCTTGCCGCGAGGGCTACTTTCCGGGCCGCGCCTCGGCTAAATAACCAACGCCGCCGCCAGCCCCCGGGAAAAGCGCGTGTAGCAGGCATGGGGCGAGTCTAGAATCGCGCGGGGAAGGGAGCAGCTCTTTTGTCGCCGGAGAGCCTGCCTTTCAGTGCCGGCAATTTGTCCCGGGTTCGTGCAGCAGCGCCGGCGCTGATTCGCCTCCCGAGTCCGCGGCACTCATCCCACAGATGCCGGGGAGCCAGGTGGACAGCCTTTCCTTTTGGGAAGCGCAGCCAGAGTCGGCTGGAACGCGGTTCCTCGCGTCACGGCGCATTTTGGTTTTTGAGCGGGCGAAGGCGGGGGTGGCTGGGAGCAAGACGGGATGAAGACGACCTGCCGATCTGTACCCGTCTGTGCGTGGGGACGGCGGCAGGGTTTGCCTTCGTTGCCGGGGGAGGCGATCGGCGCGCCGTATCAATGCCGGTTCCAGCGCGCCGACCCGTGCTGAAGTCCGGCCGGGACGTAGCCCGGCGGTGCTGGGACACCTCCTGGCGCCAAGAGCGCAGGCGCCTGCTCTTCCCCCACACTCTCCCCGTCCACCTGTTCAGAGATTGGAATGCGTTGCCGACGCGCGCCGAGGAAGAGGGTAGCAAGGATGTGGAGTGATTGTCGTTTTATGGTGCGACCTGGATGATCGCCCGCCGATAGGCCCACAAGGCCGGCGAGCCGTTGTCCTTGACTTCCAGGATCACATGGATGCTTTCGAGCTTCTTGACCGCCGGGGCCACCAGACGGGTGCTCGTGCCACGATCCGCGCTCAACGTGATCTCCGCCGGGAAAGCCCGGCCTTTGGCATCCCGCAGACTGCTGGCTTCGGGGTAGATCCACCAGCGCATCTCGAGGGCGTCCC
>CAYXPA010000031.1:0-37225 GCA_964466945.1 uncultured Verrucomicrobiota bacterium
AAGCGTTTGGAATGCGCCGGCATGCCGGCGCTGTGGGGTGGGGGCGGATACCGGATACCGGATACCGGATGCCGGATGCCGGCGCTACGGGGTACGGCGGCGCGCGTTGGCAGCGTAGCGCAGACCTCTGGTCTGCCGTATCGCGGGTTTCCAACCCGCTGGGGCTGGGCGAACCGCGCGCCGGGGCCGACTGGAAGTCGGCGATACGGCAGGTTGGAAACCTGCGCTACGAGGCCGGCACCGGGGGCGCCGTCGGTGGGACGCAGGGGGCGTGCGCCCCGCTCGGCGGGCGGGCTCTACCCGGCGACTGCATTTCCGGTTCAGCCGAGGCGGAACGAGATTTTGGCCACGAGCTGGCGGCCGAAGCAGTTCTGGAGGCGGTCGAGGATTTCGCGACGGCGGTAGCGGACGATCTCGGAGAGCCACACGCTGCTGTCCACGCGCACGAACAGGGTGCCTTGGCGCAGGCCCACCGGCTGGG
This sequence comes from uncultured Verrucomicrobiota bacterium, assembly GCA_964466945.1. Taxonomy (GTDB): domain Bacteria; phylum Verrucomicrobiota; class Verrucomicrobiia; order Limisphaerales; family J093; genus DSVZ01. The sequence continues at coordinate 482 of CAYXPA010000031.1, forward strand.
CGTGCGCAGCCACGGTGGGGTCCACCAGCGAGTTCCACGCCCGGAGAACCTCGGCCGCGGCCCGGCGCTGGGGCAGCCCGAGCTTTTGTATGACCTCCGGCAACCAGTCGCCCACTGGACGCGCCGCCAGCACCATGCCCCGCTCCACGCCGGTAAGGTCCACGCCCCGCCATTCGGCCAGGACCGAGTCGCGGGCGTTCCACGGGGCCGGCCCGCGGGTGGGCGGCGCGGCTTGCGGGGTGGGGGCGGGGCGGCGGGTTTCGCGCACGCGGCAGTTCAAACACGGCGGGGCGCGGCGCGCAAGCGCGAGCACGCGCTTTGGTCTGGTCAGCGACGGCGGTTTTGATTCCATGCCGCGGTGACGAGGCGTTCCCCTGACCCCGACTTTCCTCTGCCGGCGACAATCTCGCGCCGGGTCTGGCTGGCGAGCGCGGTGTGCGGCGCGGCCGGCCTGTGGATTGGCGCGGCGCTGGGGACCGGGTGTCGCGCCCCGGCGCACGCGACGGCGGCGCCTTTCCGGGTGATGACCTACAACATCCACCACGGCGAGGGCTTGGACGGGCGGGTGGACCTGGAGCGTATTGCCGCGGTGATCCGCGAGCAACGGGCGGACATCGTGGCGCTGCAGGAGGTGGACAAGGGCGTGCGGCGCACGGCCGGGCGGGACTTTCCGGCGGAGTTGGCGGCCTTGACCGGGATGACCTGTTTGTTTCGCAACAACTTTGCCTACCAGGGCGGCGAGTACGGCAACGCCCTGCTGACGCGTTACCCGGTGCGGCGCTGGACCAACACGCATCTGCGGATGCTCCGCGCGGGGGAGCAGCGCGGGGTGCTGCAGGCGGTGCTCGAGGTGCAGGGGCGCGAGCTGTTGGTGCTCAACACGCACCTGGACTACCGGCGCGACGACGCCGAGCGGCTGGCGAACGTGGCCCAGTTGCGCGAAATCCTGGCGGGTTATCCCGGTCTGCCGACGGTGGTCGCCGGGGATTTCAACGACTTGCCGGGCAGTCGCACCTGGGCGGCGATGGCGGCGGAGTTTGACGATGTGTGGCCCCTGGTCGGGGTGGGGGAGGGCTTCACCTTTTCCAGCGCCCGGCCGGAGCGGCGGATTGACTACCAGTGGCGGCGCAAGGGCGCGCCGTTGCAGCCGCGACGGGCCTGGGTGCCCGGCAGCGACGCCTCGGACCACCGGCCGCTGGTGGTCGAGTGGGAGTGGGAGTGAGCCGGAGAACGCGGGCGGGTCCGGGCAATCGGTGTTTTGTCAAGGCGCAGCGCGCGATCCGCTGGGGCGCGAAGCCGGGGCTGTTTTGACGCGGGCCGCTCGCTCGCGGTACGTTGGGGGCATGAAGACATTCACGGCAGTGGTCGAGAAGTGCGCCGAGACGGGTCTCTACGTCGGGTACGTACCCGGCTTTGCCGGGGCCCATTCGCAAGGTGCGTCGCTCGACGAACTGAAGCGAAACCTGGAGGAAGTGGTCAGCCTGCTGCTCGAAGACGGCGAACCGCGCTTGCAGGCCGAGTTCGTGGGCACCCAGACCATCCAGGTGGGGTGAGTCATGGGTCGGCTGCCCGTCCTGAGACCACGAGAAGTGTGCCGCCTCTTGGAAACCTTGGGCTTTGTCCCCGTGCGCCAACGCGGTGCGCACTTGCAGTATCGTCACCCGGACGGTCGGGGCACCACGGTGCCCATGCACCCGGGCAGAGACATCTCGCCGATACTGCTGCGGTTGATTGCCCGGGACATTGGCATGACCGCGGAGGAATTGCTCAGCCATCGCCAGCCCGTGCATTCCAACGTGGGCACGTCGCTACAACGGGCTCGATTTGCCGCCGTGAAGCGACAGTCCACCCACCGCACCGAGATCGCCCGCCGCTATCCAGCGGCGCCTGCACGAGGTACGCCGGGACTTTTGCTGACAAGCCGGGTCGGTTCGGCTATGGCACGGCGGCAAAAAGCCTTTCATGAGTTCGCCCACGCCGCCGCCCGTGCCGGGTCGCACCCGGTTTGAAACCGAAATGCAGGTCCGGCCGGACGACCTGGACATGATGCAGCATGTCCACGCCAGCCGGTACCTGGACTACGTGCTGGCGGCGCGGTGCGACCAAATGGCGCGCGGTTACGGCATGGCGATGGAGGAGTTTCTGGCGCGCGGGCTGGGCTGGTACACACGGGTGTCGCACTTCGAGTACCACCGGCCGCTGCGCTTTGGCGAGCGCTTCGTGGTGCGCACGTGGATTCAGGAGTTCTTCAAGGACGGCGTGCGGGTGGAGTTCGAGATTCTCAAGGCGGCCAACGGCAAGCTCGCGGCCGCGGGCTGGTGTCACTTCACGCTGGTCAACCTCCGGACCGGCCGGGCCGAACCCCTGCCGCCGGAAATCGTGGCCAAGTACGCCATCTGAAACGGCCCCACGCGGCCAAGCAGTAAGCGGCGCGCCGCGCGCGGGTCGGTTGACGCCGCCCCGGCCGTTTCATACCGTGGGCGCCGATGAACCGCAGGCTGCCGTTGCTGGCGTTGATTGTCCTGGGAATGCTCCTCTGGCCGCTGCGCTGTCCGGCGCCGTTGGTGTACACCCCGGGCGAGGGCTGGACCTACGAGAGCCCCGGCGGCCCCAAGTGGCAGCGCGGCCGGGCCAAGGACCAGTACGAGGTGGCCAAGGAAGCCTTCGACCAGAAAAAGTACCGCCTGGCCATCAAGGCCGCCCGGCGCACCGTGGCGCGTTGGCCGCTGTCCGACTTCGCCGGCGAGGCGCAATACCTGATCGGCCGGGCTTACGAGGCCCGACGCTGGGACGAGAAGGCGTTCAAGGAATACCAGAAGGCGGTCGAAAAGTACCCCAAACTGCCCAGCTTCGAGGACATCCTGGAGCGGCAGTTTGCCATCGCCATGCGCTTTTTGGGCGGGCAGTGGTTCAAGCTTTGGGGCGTGATCCCGTTTTTCCCCTCGAAGGAAAAGACCGCCGACATGTTTGCCAAGATCGTGCGCAACGGTCCGTACTCGAAGGTCGCGCCGCAGGCCCAACTGGCCCTGGGCGCCACCCGCGAAAAGCAAAAGGACTACTACCTCGCGGTCCAAGCCTACGAAAAGGCGGCCGACACCTACCACGACCAGCCCGAGATCGCCGCCGAGGCGCTGTACCGGGCCGGGCAGGCCTACCTCAAACAGGCCAAGACCGCCGAGTACGATCAGGGCGCCGCCGCCTCGGCCATCGCCACCTTCACCGACTTCATCGCCCTTTACCCGCGGGACCCGCGCGTCGAAACGGCGCAGAAGACCATTCTCGAACTCCGCACCGAGCAGGCCCGCGGCGCCTTCCGCATCGCCCAGTTCTACGAGAAAAAGCGCCGCTGGGACGGCGCGCGCGTGTACTACAACGAGGTCGTCAGCAAGGACCCGAACTCGGAGCTGGCCGAGCGGGCGCGCCGGCGGCTGGACGTGTTGCGGCGCGCGCCCTCCGCGGCTCCCGCCGGCGCGCCGGCGGGCCAACCCTGACATGCGCTTGCCTCTCCGCGCCCTTGACTGCGCGCGTCCGCCCGGTGCGGCGCGCGGCGGCACTGTCTTGCTGGGGTTGACCCTCCTGCTGGTGGGTTGCGCGGGCTACCGGCTGGGCCCAACGGGTGGATTTGCCGCCGGCAGCCGCACGGTGCGCGTCGAGTATTTCGAGAACCAAACCCTGCAGCCGCGACTGAGCGAGGCGCTGGCCCACGCCTTGCGCAAGCGGCTGCAACAGGACGGCACCTACCGCTTGGTCAGCGCCGGCGAGGCCGATGTGGTGGTGCGCGGCCAGATTCTGCGTCTGGACCGGCGGCCGCTGTCCTTCCAGCCGCGGGACATTCGCACCACCCGCGACGAGGAACTCGAAGTGGCCGTGCGCCTGCAGGCCGAGGACCGGCGCGCGGGCACCCACCTGGTGGACCGCGAAGTGGTGGCGCGCCTGAGCGTGCGCCTGGAGGGCAACCAGACCAGCGCCGAGCGCCAGGCGCTGACCCAACTGGCGGAGGACTTCGCCGACCGCGCCGCGCCGTTGATCGTGGACCCGCCCTGGTAAACGCGGGCGACGGTTAGTCGCGGGCGACCTGGTCCAACACCCGGCCGGCGGCGTCCACCAACCGCACCACCAGCGCCATGCGGCCCAGGGCGTGCGTCGAGCAACTCAGGCAGGGGTCGTAAGCCCGGAGGCCGGCCTCGACGCGATTGAGCAGCGGCTCGGGGATGGTCTCGCCCTGAATGTAGTGCCGGGCGATCTGGGTGATGGTGCGGTTCATGGCCAGGTTGTTCTGGCCGGTGGCGATGATCAGGTTCACCTGCCGGATCAGGCCGTTGGCGTCCACGGTGTAGTCGTGGAAAAGCGTGCCGCGCGGGGCCTCGCTCACGCCCACGCCGCGGAGCTGGTTGATGCCGGCGTCGGCCCGCAGCCGGTCCGAGAGCAGGTCGGGGTCCTCGAGCGCGCGCTCGATGTGTTCGAGGCAGGCCAGGATTTCGATGAGCCGGGCGTAGTGGTACAGGAACGAGGAAGTGACCGCGCCCCAGCCCTGGGCCTTGAACTGCGCCAGTTCGTCATCGGCCCGCGGCGTGCCGATGCGCCGGCAGAGGTTCAGCCGGGCCAGCGGCCCCACGCGGTACATGCCCGCCGGGTAACCCATCGGCCGGTAGTACGGCGATTTGAGGTACGAGGCCGGCTCGACCGCTTCGCCGATGAACTCGGCGTAGCGGGCGGGCTCGATCTGGTCGGCAATGACGTTGCCGCCGGCGTCCACGAAGCGCAGTTTGCCGTCGTAGTGCTCCCACGAGCCGTCCGGCCCCACCAGGCCCAGAAACAGGCTGGGAAAGTTGCCGAAGACCTGAATCTCGGTTTCACACTGCCGGCGCACTTCCTTGAACAGCTCGAGCGCGCGCAGGGTGGTGTCCACGGCCTCGGGCAGGCGGGCGCGGATGGCGTCGCGGTCCGCCGCGCTCAGGGCACTGCGCACGCCGCCGGGCACGGCCCAGGCGGGATGGATTTTGCGGCCGCCGAGCCGCTCGATGATTTCCTGGCCGAACTGCCGCAGGCGGATGCCGGCGCGGGCCAGCTCGGGCCGGGCGGCCATGAGGCCAAAGACGTTGCGCTCGGCCGGGGGCGCCTCCCAACCGAGCAGGAAGTCCGGCGCGCTCAGGTGGAAGAAGCTCAGGGCGTGCGATTGCACGATCTGGCCCAGGTTCATGAGCCGGCGCAGCTTGCGCGCCGCGGGCGGTATTTCCACCGCCAGGATGGCGTCGCCGGCCTTGGCCGAGGCGAGCAGGTGACTCACCGGGCAGATGCCGCACACGCGCGGGGTGATGCCGGGCATCTCGGTGAAGGGCCGGCCTTCGCAGAATTTCTCGAAGCCGCGGAACTCGACCACGTGAAAGCGCGCGTCGGCCACGTGCCCGTTGGCGTCGAGCTGGATGGTGATCTTGGCGTGCCCCTCGATGCGGGTCACCGGGTCAATGTGGAGGGTGCGGGACATGGCTCAACCGAACTTGAGATGCGCGCCGCTCAGGTGCGGGGCCTTGCCGGCCAGGAGGTCCTCGAGGAAGGCCCGGATGCGGGCGGCCGGAGGCGGGCAACCGGGCAGGAAGTGGTCCACCGGCACGGCCTCATGCAGCGGCAGCACGCGGTCCAAGAGCGGCGGCACCACGCCCGGCTCGCGGGGGATTTGGGGGCGGAGGTTGGCGGGGTCGAGGTAGGCGCGGCGCAAGACGGGTTCGGCGCCGCCCAACGGGTTGCGCAGGGCGGTGACGTTACCGGTGACGGCGCAGTCGCCGAAGGCCACCAACACGCGGGTGCGGCGGCGGATGAGCCGGGCCAGGGCCAGGTTGTCCTGGTTGGCCACGGCGCCCTCGAGGAGGCACACATCCACGCCCTCCGGGTATTCCTTGGCATCCACCACCGGGCTGTACACCACCTCGGCCACGCGGGCCAGGTCGAAGAGCCATTCGTCCAGGTCCAGAAAGGACATGTGGCAGCCGGAACAGCCGCCGAACCAGACGGTCGCGAGTTTCAGACGAGCCATTGCTTTTTCTCCCGGGCGGTGACGATGAACTCGAGCTTGCTCCGGTCCTTGGCCATCTCGGCCACGGTCACGCCCTTGGCAAAGAGCGCGCCGGTGGGGCAGGCCTGGACGCACTTGCCGCAGGCGGTGCAGGTGACCGAGTCGCCCCAGGGCTGGTTGAGGTCGTTAATGATGTGCGAGCCGGCGCCGCGGCCGGCGAAGTTTTTGGTGCCGGCGCCCTCGACGTACCAGCACACCCGCACGCAGCGGCCGCAGAGCACGCAGCGGTTGTGGTCCATGCCGAAGAGCCGGTGGGTCAGGTCCACCTCCAGCTTCGGGAACTGGTAGGCGTAGCGGACGTGGTCCAGGCCCAGGTCCATCGCCAGTTGCTGGAGCTCGCAGTGGCCGTTGGACACGCACACGGCGCAGACGTGGTTCCGCTCGGCGAAGAGCAGCTCGAGGATCATGCGGCGGTACTTTTGGAGCCGCTCGCTGCGGGTGGTCACCGCCATGCCGTCGCTGGCGCGCGTCACGCAGGCGGGCACCAGCTTGTTGAGGCCGGCCACCTCGACCAGGCAAAGTCGGCAGGCGCCCACGTCGGCCACGCCGTTGAGGTGGCAGAGGGTGGGGATGGCGATCCCGGCCTCGCGCGCCGCCTCGAGCACGGTCTGGCCTTCGGTGGCGGTGATTTCCTGACCGTCAATCGTGAAGACGAGGGCAGCCATGGTGGGAGGAGTTTACGAGGCCGGCTCGGGCGGGGCCGCGGCGGCGGGGTTTTTCCACGGTTCGGGCTGGAGCAGGTCCAGGTATTCGCGGCGGAAGAAGCGCAGGGTGCTCAGGACCGGGTTGGGAGCGGTCTGGCCCAGGCCGCAGAGGCTGGTGTTTTTGACCAGGTCGCAGAGTTCCTCGAGCGTGGTCAGGTCACGGGTCGTGGCCCGGCGGGCGAGGATTTTGCGGAGCAACTCGTGCATCTGCACGGTACCGGCCCGGCAGGGGATGCACTTGCCGCAGCTTTCGTCCATGCAGAACTCCATGAAGAAGCGGGCCACGTCCACCATGTTGTCCCGCTCGTCCATGACGATCATGCCGCCGGAGCCCATGATCGAGCCCAGCCGGGTCAGCGACTCGTAGTCCACCGGGGTGTCCAGGTGCTCGGCGGGGATGCAGCCACCGGAGGGGCCGCCGGTTTGCACGGCCTTGATGCGGCCGCCGTCGGGCGCGCCGCCGCCCATGTCCTCGACGATGGCCCGCAGCGGCAGGCCCATCGGCACTTCGATCAGGCCGGTGCGGCGGATTTTGCCGGCCAGGGCGAAGACCTTGGTGCCCTTGCTGCGCTCGGTGCCGATGCTGGCGAACCAGGCGGCGCCGCGACGCAGGATGGGCGGCACGTTGGCAAAGGTCTCGACGTTGTTGATGAGCGTGGGCTGACCGAAGAGGCCGGACTCGGCGGGGTAGGGCGGGCGGGGGCGGGGCTGGCCGCGGCGGCCCTCGATCGAGGCCATCAGGGCCGTCTCCTCGCCGCACACGAAGGCGCCCGCGCCGATGCGGATGTCCACGTTGAAGTGGAAGGGCGATTCGAGGATGCCGCTGCCCAGGAGGCCGAATTGCTTGGCCTGGCGGATGGCGGTCTGCAGCCGCGCGATGGCCAGCGGGTATTCGGCGCGGACGTAGATGTAGCCCTGGTCCGCGCCCACGGCGTAGGCGGCGATGCTCATGCCTTCGAGCACGCGGTGCGGGTCGCTCTCGAGCACGCTGCGGTCCATGAACGCGCCGGGGTCGCCTTCGTCGGCGTTGCAGATCACGTACTTCTTGGCGCTGGCGGTCTTGGCCACGGTGGCCCATTTGAGCCCGGTGGGGTAACCGGCCCCGCCGCGGCCGCGCAGGCCGCTCTTGGTGATTTCCGCGATGACCTCCGCCGGGGAAAGCTCCCGCAACACGTGGCGCAGGGCCAGGTAGCCGTCGTGGGCGATGTAGGACTCGAGACGCTCGGGGTCCACGCGGCCGCAGTTTTCCAGAACGATGGGCAGTTGCCGGGTGAAGAACGGGCTGGTGAGGTCGGCGGTCGGCACCGCCGTGGCGCCGCCGCTGAGGGTGCCGATCAGCGACGCGGCGTCCTCGGGCCGGACCTTCTGGTAGAGCACGCCCGGCGGGTCCACGTGCACCAGCGGGCCTTCGCAGCACAAGCGCAGGCAACCCACACCGCGGACCTCGACCTCGTGCTCCAATCCGGCGGCCTGCACGGCGCGGTCCAGGGCCTCCTTGACCTGCTTGCCGGCGGAGGACATGCACCCGGCGGCCAGGCAACAGGTGATGAGCACCTTCTTGCGCGCGGCCAGTTCGCGTTCCTTGATCTCCTGCAGTTCAGCCAGCACCATGATCGAGCCATCCTTTCACGCGTTCGAGGGCGCTCTCCGGGGTTTGCGCGGCGGCCACGGCGTCATCGTACACCACCGCCGGGGCCAGGCCGCAGGCGCCGATGCACCGGGCGGTGAGCAGCGAGAGCCGGCCGTCGGGCGTGGTGCCCCCGGCCCGGACGCCGGCCGCCCGCTCGAGGGCCTCCAAAATCCGGTGGGCGCCCTTGACGTAACAGGCCGTGCCCATGCACACCACGCAAGTATGGGCGCCCTGGGGCTTGAGCTTGAAGAAGTGGTAAAACGTGGCCACGCCGTACACCCGGCTGGGCGGCAGCCGCAACCCGTGGGCGATGAACCACAGCAGCCCGTCGTCCAGGTAGCCGAACAGCTCCTGGGCCTTGTGCAACACCTCGATGAGCGCGTCCTGACGCTGCTGCTGGCGCTTGATGAAGACCTCGAGGATTTTGAAGCGCTTGTCGCCGCTGGGATGCCCGGGGGGCGCTCCCGTGGTCCCGGCGGTGGGCGGCGGGGCGATTGTGTTCATCGCAGGTGTGGTGGCGGCGCCTGACATGGCCACTGCAGCCAATCAAGTCAAGTCAACCCGGCCGCCGGGCGGGTGTCTCCACCGGGATTGGCGGAAACCGAACTTTCTTTGCCGCCCGGGCGGGAAACCGGCGGCCAACCACCGCCCACCGCCCACCGGCGCAAGGGGCCGGCTTCTTGGCGCCGCTGCAGCCATGCTCCGCCTCCGCCGCACCCTGAGAGCGCCGGCAAGCCGGCCTGCCTGCGCCAAGCGAAGCGCGGCAGGCAGGCGCATTCCAGACGCTTCGCAACGAATCTGGCGCACGCCCCACGCACCAACCATGGGCCCGCATCACCCGCCGGCATCCGGTATCCGGCATCAGGCATCAGCCATCAGGCATCCGGTATCTGGCATCCGGCATCCCTCTTCTCCCTCCTCGCTTCTGACTTCTGATTCGGTAGGGCGCCGCTGCGTCGGCGCCATTCACCCGGCCGCGCCGCAGCGCGGCCCTACCGCGCGCCAGCGTTTGGAGTGCGGCTGCTTGCTGCCAATTTCTGCTGGGAGAACGGCCAACTTGGCCGTGGTCGGCCTGCCGGCCGGCAGGCAAGCGGCCACCTGCCGCCGACTCGATTCGGGGAGCGCGCACTTCCCCCGCGTGCTGCCGACGGTGCCCCTGTCGTCGCCCGATAGCGCCGGCTTGCCGGCGCACTCCACACGCTCCGCGCCGCATCTGGCGCTCGACCCACGTGCCGGCTTCAGGTCCGCTCTACCCGCCGGTATCCGGTATCCGGTATCGGGCATCCGGCATCTGGCGTCCGGCATCCGGTACCCGCTCCGACCCCGGGCACCCGCGGAGGACGAGGTCTCGTGAAAAAAAAGCTTGTTCTTCATGGGCTAGCACTGTATTTATGTCACGCAACGGCCTGCGTCTTCGAGCGGTCAATGTCGGAGGAGCGCAGGGACACAACGCAACAATACAAAGAAAGACCCAAACGGTATGAAGCACGGGAAGTTCACAAAAACGGTAACGGGACTGGGGTGCGCGCTCGCCGCCTCCGGCTCCCTGAGTGCAGCGTCGTTTGTCCTGAACGGCACGCAGATGTCGGTTGGGGTGGACGAATCGGGAGGCTTGATTGACGCCTCATTCACAGCCGGGATCATCCCGGCCTGGCGGCCGGTGGTAGATTACCTGCGACCGGGCAGCCCGTTCCAGTTCTACTCGATCGGGGTGGATAACCAGTGGTCGGCTGCGGGGTACGACCTGGGTAACAACTTCGGCGCGACCACCGCCAATACCAGCGCGGGTCCCATCCTCTCGGCCACCACCACGGGGACCTTCGGGGCCCTGTCCTTCACCCAACTCCTGTGGTTCGGGGTCAACGACACCACCATCCGCTACGAAATCACCTTCCAGAACACCAGCACGACCGATCCGCTGAACGACGTGGTCTATGCCGTGGGGCTGGACCCGGACCAAGAATACGACCCACTCGGTTTCTTCGATACCCTCAACAGTATCCCGGACGGGGACACGGTCATTGCCACCGGCGCCAACCTGGGCGACTGGATTCAGATTTTCAGCAACGACCCGATGGGCCATGTGCCGTCGGTGAGCGCAAACTGGGACACTGACCCGTATATCTTGATCACCGGCCCCAACGACGGCGACGGCGACTTCACCATCAACATGGCCTTCCGCATCGGCAGGCTGGACCCGAATCAGCAGGTGACCTTCGGCTACGAAATCTCCATCGGTACCAGTGTGATTCCCGAGCCGCGGGATTACGCCCTGCTGGGCGGGCTGGGGCTGCTGGGGTTCGCCGCATACCGGCGGTTCCGTAAGTGACCTGAGCCTTCTCCCGCTCAATACACCGCCCGGGGAGCGTCGCTTCCCGGGCTTTTTGTTTGGGCAATGCCGCCCCACCGTGCCGCTCCGTCCTCGACCCGGAGCGCCGGCGTCCTCGCCGGCTTTAGACCGCAAGCGATGCAGGTAGGGCGCCGCTGCGCCGGCGCCGCACTCGGCCGGGACGCAGCCCGGCCCTGCCTGTATCGGCCCGCCCCACCCGGCCGCGGGCCGCAAAGGTGTTGGGCTCGACGGAGTCTCGCCCCACCGGCGGTTGCCCCGGCCGGGACGCAGCCCGGCCCTACCGGATTGCGCCGCGCCGTCCCGACTCAGCCCGCCCGCAGCCGGAACCACGGAAAGATCACCTCGGCCAGCACGGCAACCAGGAACACCACGCTAATCAGGGCGTTGAGGCGGAAAAAGGCGACGTGCACCCACTTCAGGCTGCGCCGCCAGGCCAGCCAGTGCTCGAGCAGCAGACACACCAGAATGACGATCAGCCCCACCACGTACGCCACGCGAAAACCCGCCAGCAGCCCGAACCCGGCCAGCAGCAGCCACATCAGCACGTGCGCCAGGAAAGCCGCCCGCAGCGCGTTGCGCGGTCCCCACCGCACCACCAGCGAGTGCAGCCCGTGGCGCCGGTCAAACTCGTAGTCCTGCAGCGCGTAAATGATGTCGAACCCCACCAGCCAGAACACCACCGCGGCGGCCAGCACCAGCGGCAGCACGGCGCTGTGCCGCAAGGACACCCCGCCGCCGCGCTCGGGCAGGAAGTCCAGCCCGCCGGTTACGGCCATCCACGCCCCCAGCGGCGCCAGCGCCAGCGCCGCGCCCAGGAAAAAGTGCGTGTAGTCGGTGAACCGCTTGGTGAGCGAGTAACCGCAAATCACCACCAGGGCCACCGGCGAGAGTAACAGGCAGGTCCGGTTGAGCCCGGCGCTGGCCGCGACCAACCCCGCCGCGCCCAGAGCGCAAAGCGTCCAGGCCCCCGCCAGGCTGATGCGTCCGGCGGGCAGCGGACGGTGGGCGGTGCGGGGATTGGCGGCGTCGAACCGCCGGTCCACGATGCGATTGAAGCTCATGGCGCAGGTCCGGGCGCTGACCATCCCCGCCAAAATGAGCAGGAAGGTGCGCCAACCCGGCCAGCCGCGGGTGTCCCGCGCGGCCACGGCCATCGCCGCCAGCGCGAAGGGCAGGGCGAAGACCGTGTGCGAAAAGGTCACAAACTCCGCCCACAGCCGCAGCCGGGCCCAGAGCCCGCAGGGAGCAGGGGTGTTCATACGGCTTCAGCGCGGCGCCGGTTCACGGCAGGCTCCGGTCCAATCCGGACTGGACGTGCCAGCCGGGGACCTGGCGCGGCGGTTTCGTGAAAAACGTCCCACCCGCTGGCGTGCCGCGCCATAGGTTCCCACCGTCGGCCGGTAAAAGCGGCGGCGCCGGTTGAAGCCGGCGCCGCCCGGAAGCCCGCGCTGGAGGTTCCCGGTCCAAGGCCGGTTCACGCCTGCAAGGCCTCGTACACCTTGCCGACCAGCTTTTCGCTGGGCTTGAGGGTTTTTTCGCCCTCGTGCCAGTGGGCGGGACAGGCCTCGTCCGGGTGCTTCATCAGGTAGGCGTTGGCCTGCATCTTGCGCAGCAACTCGTCCGCGTTGCGGCCCACGTTGTAGAAATTGACCTCGGCCGAGACCAGCTTGCCGGCGGGGTTGATGATGAACGTGCCGCGCAGCGCCAGCCCGGTGGCGGCGTCGTACACCCCGAAGAGCCGCGACACCGTGCCGGTGGGGTCCGCGGCCAACGGATAGCGCACCCGGGCCAGGAGCTTCTCGGTCTGCTGCCAGGCCAGGTGCGCAAACTTGGTGTCGGTGGAAACCGAAGCCACCTCGGCGCCGAGGGCCTGGAGGGCTGCGTATTTCTCGGCCAGGTCCGCCAACTCGGTCGGACACACGAAGGTGAAGTCTGCGGGGTAAAAGACCAGGATGGTCCACTTGTTCCGGGCCTTGAGCTCGGCCAGGGACAGCTTGCCGAACTGGCCGGTGGCGGGGTCGTAGGTTTCCATCTCGAAGTCGGGCACGTCGGCGCCGACCTGCACGGGCTGGATCTCGTTCACGTTGGTCATGGCTGCGTTTTTCAAGTTGCGTTGTGGTTCACTGCGACGTACTCGGCGCGGGGGCATCCCCTCCGGGAGTCGCGCGCCCGGTCCGGGCGAAGACCAACCAAAGCGGGTTGGCGCCCGCTTGTCAAACCCGCGACGGCACGGGCACGCGCCGAGTGTCGCGAGGCGGGTGGAGGGGGAGTCAGGAGTCAAAAAATGGAGGCCGGATACCGGATTCCGGATGCCAGATACCGGATGCCGGTCCGCGGGCGTTATCGGTAGGGTCGCGCTGCGGCGCGGCCGGCAAGGGCGGTGCCGGCACAGCGGCGCCCTACCCAATTAGAAGTCGGAAGCGAGGCTCCAAGTTGGATGCCGGATGGCGGCGACGCGGGTCGCCTGCCAGTGCGCCCGGCCTGTCGCAGCCGACGTGAATCGGCTCCAGCATTGGCGGCTGGCTTCGAGTGTAGGCAGACGAAGGCGGGTTTGAGCGGACGGACGTCCGCCGCTCCACACGACGGCTCGTTCGGCGGCCGGTGGCCGCCTGCCTGCCGGCCGGCAGGCCGAGGACGGCCTGGCTGGCCGTGCCCCCGCAGCAGAAAAGCGGCAGCAAGCTGCCGCACTCCAAACGCTGGCGCGCAGGCCGGGCGCTCGATCAACAGCGGAGCGTATGGAGTGCGCCGGCTGGCCGGCACTGTGGGGGCAGGTACGGTCGCTGGATGCCGGATTCCGGATGCCGGTCCGCGGGCGTTATCGGTAGGGTCGCGCTGCGGCGCGGCCGGCAAGGGCGGCGCCGGCACAGCGGCGCCCTACCCAATTAGAAGTCGGAAGCGAGGCTCCAAAAGGCGGATGCCGGAGGCCGTATGGTGGCGCGGTTGCCGCTACGAGCCGTCGGGAGGCTCCCGCCGTTCCAATGCCGCGAGGCCTTCGTCAATCTCGGTCCGCGACAGGCCGCCCAGGACCAGGGCTTCGTCGCTGAGGGCGCGCAAGCGGTGATAGAACGCCCGGCCGATCTCGAGCGCCGCAGGGGCGTTGTCGCTGGCGTCCAGGTAGCGGAACAGCGCGTCCTCGGCCCGGGCGTAGTCGCCGCGGTTTTCGTGATAGAGCATCAGCGCCGCCTCGGTGCGCGGCGGCAGCGGCGCTTGCCCCAGCTCTTGCAGCAGGTCCTCGACGCGCGGCGCGAACTCGGGCAGGTCGGCCCCGCCCTGGAAGGTGACCCCCAGCACGACCTGCAGCGCCTTGAGCCGGCAGTCGCGGGCGCGGTCGGGGTGATTTTGCGCGGCGGCGGTCCGGCCCAGGGCTGCCAGCAGCGCGGCGAGCAGGAGGCATTTGTCGCGCACCACCGGCGGCGGTTCGTCCACGGCCAACCGCGCCAGCAATTCGCCCTCGGTGAGCGAGACCACCGAGTCGGCCCCCAGGCCGAGTAGTTCGCGCAGGGCCAGGTCGGCCCGACGCGCGGCGGCCTCGTAATCGCTGGTCTTGAGGAATCCGGCGATTTCTGCCAGCCAGCGCAGGTAGCGTTTGATCCAGCCGATGAGGTAGTCCTCGCGAATCATGGTCGGCGCGCCGGGCCCGGCTCCGGCGGTGGCGCCGGCGGATTTTCCACCGGCCAGCGGGCGCGGTACGGGTCCGGGTACAGGCCGATGGCCTCGAGCGGGAAGGGCCGGAAGGGAATGCGGGCCAGGACCGGCGCGTCCGGGCGGAGGCGGAAGTCGCCGCGGGCCGCGTCCACGAAGCCGGGGTCGGCGTCCCGGTACTCGACGTTGTCCAGCAGGTCCCAGTGGGCGCGGTTGCCGCCGACCGGCGGGCCGCAGCGGAAGAAGATATTGCGCCAAACGGAGTTGACCGCGCCGGGCTCGAGCATCCGGGCCAGGTCAGGGTAGCGGGCGCGATAGAGTTCGTTGGTGAAGAAACCCGGCGGGACCTGTCCGCCGCGCAGACGGCGCCAGACCGGGTTGTCCGGGTACCAACCACCGGTGAGTCCGCGCGGGCAATCCACGAAGAGGTTGTTGTCAATCAGGTTGTCCCGGCCGCCGTTGATCTGGATGGCGCCGAAGTTGCCGCGGGCGGCGCGGAGGAACAGGTTGCCGTACACGAGCATCCCGCTGATGGCGTCATCGAAGCGCAGCGCGGCCTGGCCGTGGACCCACGGTTCGGTGCCGAGCTTGCCGATGTCCCGGAAGCGGTTGTAGCGGAACACCACCCCGCGGTAGGTGGGGTTGCCGAACAATTCCATCGCGCCCTGGTCGTCCGACTCGAATACGGCGGTGTGGACGTCGTTGAACTCGACCAGGTGGTCGTTGCCCTCCAGGCGCATCACGCTGCTGGGGGCGTGGTGCATGAGGTTGTGCGCCGCGCGGTGGCCCACCCCTTCGAGGTGGATCGCCGGCGTGTAGGTGCGGTCCAGCCGGCCGATGTGGTGGATATGGCAGTTCTCGACGACGTGCCCGCCGGGGCGGAGCGTGGCGCGGTCGCCGCCGAAGACCTCGATGCCGCGTCGGCCCAGGGTGTGGACGTCGCAGCCCAGCACGCGGTTGGCGCGGCCGCCCTGGAGGGTGATGCCGTTGCCGGCCAGGCGGCTTACCGTGCAGCCGGCCAGCACGCACTCTTCGCATTCCTCGAGCACCAGGCCGTTGAACCGGGCCAGGTCGAAGGTCAGCCCCTCGAGCCGTACATGCGCCACCTGCCGCAGCACCGCCAGCGGCTGTTCCCACAGTCCGATCTCGAACCGGACCCGGTCCGGCGGCGCGGGCGGGTACAAGTACAGCCGGCCGCGCGCGCGGTCCAGGTACCACTCGCCCGGGGCGTCGAGTTCTTCGAGCAGGTTGAACACGTAGTAGATCAGCCCCTGCTGGTCGCTCATGCCTCCGCCGTAGTTATACGGCTCGGCGGTGGTCACGGTGCGGCGCTGCGGATCAATGGCGGCCACCGGCAGGGCCGCGTCCGCCCACAGGTAGCGGAAATAGCCGAACAACCAGATGTTGCTCACCCCCTGCCAGCGCGCGTGGCGGTCCGAGTCGTACTCGAAGACCGACGGCCGCCGCTCCTCCCGGGCCGAGCCCGGCTCGACCACGCGCCGGGCGCGGACGAAACCCTCGTTGGGCCAGCGCGCCGGAGTCAGGGGCGCGCCGTCGGCAAACACCTCGAGTGTCGGCGGCGAGGGGGGCTGGCCGAAACCGCGCACGCGCAACTCGCCGAAGTGGGTCACGCCCAAAGCCCGCAGGTCGCATTCCCAAACCCGGTCGCGGCTCTCCGCCGGCAGCCGCGCGCGCACGGCCGGGTCGCGCACCGGCGTGAAGTCCCGCAACCGCAACCCGCCGTAGAACACCGCTCGTCCCGGCTCCGCCGCGCGGTACACCACCGGCGCGCCCGGCCGGCCGCAGTCTTCCGGGCCCAGCGCGAAGGTTTCCGTGACCGGGTACTCGCCCGGCAGCACCGTCACGGCCACCGCTCCGGTGAGCCCGCCGGCGCGCCACTGCCGTACCCGGTCCCGGGCCTGGTTCAACGTGGCCAGCGGTTGCGCGCGCGAACCGTCGCCCGTGGCGCTGCCTTGCGGGCTGACAAACACCTCCGCGGCGAAATCACGCACCGGCTCCAGACGCGTGCGCTGGTCTTCCGGAGCGGCCGTCTCGGTCGTCCCGGCTGGAGCGCGGGGAGCGCGTTCCAGCTCGCGGGCGAGGGCGCGCGCCTCGGCCCGGTGCACCCGCGGGTAGGCTGGTTCGTCGGCAATGCGCGCCAACTCCCCGCGGGCCGCGCGCAGGTCGCCCTCGGCCTGGTAACTGCGGGCCAAGCGCAGATGCGCCAGGCTGCGGACCGCCGGCGGCGCGGTGGGGTCGGCCACCACGCCGGCCAGCCGCTGGCGCACCGCTCCGAAGCGGCGCGCCGCCCAGAGCGGGCCGGTGGTCTCCAACACGTCGGCGGCGGTATGACGTTGCAGGGCCAGCTCTTGCTCGGGCGCCAGTAGGGGGTTGAACGCGGCGCGAAGCCGTTGAAACTCCTGGCGCACTTCCGCGCCGGAGAGCGCGCGACGGAAGAGTTTCACTTCGTCCACCGCGCCGAAGAAGTTCTGCCAGGTGCTGCCCAGGGTGAGGTTTCCGCCCACCGAGAAATCCGGCGCGAACCCCGCGGGCAGCTCGGCCACGCGGTCCTCGAGGCCGTTGAGGTAACTCCCCAGCCGCCCGGCCGCGCGGTCGCACACCACGGCCACGTGGCTCCAGACCCCGGTGCGCACGGTTTGGAAGCCGGTCAGCCCCGCGGCGCGGACGCGGCCCTGGGCGTCCTTGTACGTGAGGTGCGGCGCCAGCGTGCCGCTCCCCAACACGTCAATCACCATCGAGCCGTCCGGGTAAGCACCGTAGGAGAGCAACCGGCGCTGATTCATCGCCCCGGGGTGGGCCAGCTCGACCGGGCGCACCCACGCTGTGAAGGTCCAAGAGTTGGTGCCCGGGCGCAGCGCCGGGGGCAGGCTCACCGCGATGAGCCGGCCCGGCGTGCCGTCCAGAAACACCGCCCGGCCGGCCGGTGAGTTGGTCCAGTCCGCGCGCAATTGGCCGTGCAGACCCTGTCCCGAGCGGTCCCGGACCTGCGCGCCGCGGCCTTCGTCCAGGGGCCAGTGCAGGAGCAGGTCGGGCTCCGCGGCTTGGACGCCGAGGGCGGCCATGACGGCGGCAACGGCGGCCAGGCCCAGCCGCTGCCTCCGGCCGGCGTGCCGGCCCAGGCAGGGAACCCACTTGGCGTTCATGCGGGCACCTTAGCGGCCCGCCGGCGCGGCGACAATGGCCGGACTGCGGCTTTCGCGGCCCGCCGGCAAGGCCGGGTCTGCGGCGGCCGCCGGTTCAGCGGAACGGTTCCCACTCGGGTTCGTTCTCGAAAATCCAGCGGTAGTACTCGCGGCAGCGCAACCCGCCGGCGGCGGCTTCGTCCACCACCACCGTGCAGCGCGGGTGCAGTTGCAGCGCCGTGGCCGAGATCATGGCGGTGATGGGGCCCTCGACAGCGCGAGCCACGATGTCCGCCTTTTCCTCGCCCGTGGCCAGGAGCAGGCAGCGGCGGCACTCGAGGATGGTGCCCACGCCCATCGTGATGGCGCGGCGCGGCACCTTGTCCGCGCCGCCGAACAGGGGCGCGTTTTGGGCGAGGGTCACCGGGCTGAGGGCTTTGACGCGGGTGCGGGACTGGAGGGCGGAGAGCGGTTCGTTGAAGCCGATGTGCCCGGAGCGGCCGATACCCAGGAGCTGGAGGTCAATGCCGTTGAAACGCCGGATGAGCTCCTCGTAGTGGCGGCACTCGGCGTCCAGGTCCCGCGCCAGGCCGTCGGGCAGGTGCGTGTTGCGCAGGTCAATGTTCACCTGGTGGAAGAGGTGGTGGTTCATGTAGTGCCGGTACGAGTGCCGGTCGGTGGGCGGCAGACCCACGTACTCGTCCAGGTTGAAGGTCGAGCACAGCGAGAAATCCAGCCCCTCCTCGCGGTGAAACCGCACCAGTCGGGCATAGACGGCCTCCATCGTGCGGCCCGTGGCCAGCCCCAGCACCAGGTGCGGGTTGGCGCGCAGTTCGCGGGCGATGAACCGCGCCACCAGCTCGGTCGCTGCCTCGGCCGTGGGTCGGATGATCACTTCCACGCGCGCGATGAAAGCACGTCGGCCCCCGCCCGGCCATGCCAAAGCCCCGTTGAGCCGCCGGCCGCCCGGCCGTAAATTGCGTCGCCGGTGTTGATCGCCTTCCACAAACCGTTCGGCGTGCTCTCGCGGTTCACGCCCGATGGCTCGGACCACCGGACCCTGGCCGGTTTCGGCTTCCCGCCCGGCGTTTATCCGCTCGGCCGGCTGGATGCGGACAGTGAGGGGCTCCTGCTCCTGAGCGACGAGCCGGCCTGGAACGCCCGCCTGTTGCAGCCGCGCCGCGGTCACCCCCGCGAGTACTGGGTGCAGGTCGAGCGCATCCCCGACACCGCCGCGCTGGCCGCGCTGGCCCGCGGCGTGGTCATTCAGGGCGAACGCACCCGCCCCTGCCGCGTGTGGCGGTTGGACCCGCCGCCGCCGGTGCCGCCGCGTGACCCGCCCATCCGGTTCCGCAAAAAAGTGCCTGACTGCTGGCTGGCGCTCGAATTGACCGAGGGCCGCAACCGCCAGGTGCGCCGCATGACCGCGGCCGTGGGCCATCCCACGCTGCGCCTGATCCGCGTGCGCATCGGCGGCTTCCGCCTGGGCGACCTCCCGCCCGGCCGTTGGCGGGTGTTGAGCGACCCCGAGCGTGCGCTGGTGTTGGCCGACGCCTGAGGCGGCCGGGCCATTCCGGGCTTTTGTTCCGGCCCGCGTCGGCTTAGACACGGCCCGTGCCGCGCCCGACTTCGCCCGACACCGTGCCCGAGACCATGACCGCCGTGGTGTACCGCGGCCCCGGCGACCTGCGGGTCGAGACCGTGCCCGTGCCGCGCATCCGCGCCGAGGAACTGCTCGTGCGCGTGGCCGTGTGCGGCGTTTGCCCGACGGACATCAAGAAAATCCAGCACGGCACCGTGCCGCCGCCGCGCATCTTCGGGCACGAGACCGCCGGCACCATCGTCCGGGTGGGCGCGCGCGTGCGCGGCTTCCGCGCGGGCGAACGGGTGGCGTTGCACCACCACGTGCCCTGCCGGGACTGCCATTTTTGCCGGCACGGCGCCTTTGCCCAGTGCGCCACGTACAAGCGCACGGGCATCACGGCGGGGTTCGAGCCCGCCGGCGGCGGCTACGCCGAGTACGTGCGCGTGATGGCCTGGGTGTTACCCGGGGTGGTGAAAATCCCCGCCCGCAACACCTTCCTCGAAGGCGCCCTGCTCGAGCCGGTCAACACCGTCCTCAAGGCCGTTTACCGGCTGCGCTTGCTGCCCGGCGACACCGTGCTCGTGGCCGGGCAGGGGCCCATTGGCCTCATGTTCACGCGCTTGTTGACGCTGCGCGGCGCGCGCGTGCTGGCCACGGACCTGATGCCGGAGCGCCTGGCGTGGGCGCGGCGGCTGGGCGCGCGCCAAACCCCGCGCGCAGACACTCCGGACCTGCCCGAACAGGTGGCCCGCTGGACGCGCGGGCGCGGATTGGACGCCGCGGTCGTGGCCGTGCCGGCGGATGCCGCGGTGCGCCAGGCGCTCGCGTTGGTGCGTGGCGGCGGCCAGGTGCTGCTCTTCGCCCACACCCGGCGCGGCGAGACGCTCGTGGTGGACGGCGCGGCGGTGTGCGTGGATGAGAAGGACCTGATCGGCAGCTATTCGGCCGACATCACCTTGCAGCCCGAAGTGGCGCGGCTGGTCTTCGGTCGGCACCTGGACGTGCGTCTGCTGGTCACGCACCAGTTTCCCCTGCCGCAAACCGCCGCCGCTGTGGCCCTGGCAGCCCGGCCCCGGCCCGAGGCGTTGAAGGTGGTGGTCAATCACCGCCTGACCGCGCCGCTTGCGGGCCGCGCGCCGGGGCTCCGCCGGGAAGTCGGCTGAATCTCCGCCGGTCCCCGGGCCCGGCGGCGCGGCCAGCTTGGCCGGGGTCGGCAGCAAGCTGCCCCCGGCTTGCGAACTAGCCGAAACTCGGAAAGTGGCCCGGCGAGAAAAGTGGGAAAGGGGTAAAAGGCAAAGGGGTAAGCGAGCAGGACGAGTGGTGAATCGGCCTCCGGCCTCCGGAATCCGGTATCTGGCCTCCGGCCTTTGGCCTGGCCGAAACTCAGAAACTCAGAAAAGGCGGCCAACGAAACGAGGAAAGAGGCAATAAAGCGGAATGAAAAGCCGGCAACTTGGCAGATGACCCGCGTCGCCGCCAGCCGGCATCCAACTCTTGGAGCCTCGCATCTGACTTCTCGCTTCTGACTTCTGATTCGGTAGGGCGCCGCTGCGCCGGCGCCGCCCATCCGGCCGCGCCGCAGCACGGCCCTACCGATAACGCCCGCGGACCGGCATCCGGTATCTGGCATCCGGCATCCGAATCCACCCCACAGCGCCGGCCAGCCGGCGCACTCCATACGCTCCGCGATTGATCGAGCGCCCGGCCTGCGCGCCAGCGTTTGGAGTGCGGCTGCTTGCTGCGCCTTTGCTGCTGCGGGGGCACGGCCTGCCAGGCCGTCCTCGGCCTGCCGGCCGGCAGCCGGCTACCGGCCGCCGAACGAGCCGTCGTGTGGAGCAGCGGACGTCCGTCCGCTCAAACCCGCCTTCGTCTGCCTACACTCGAAACCAGCCCGTCAATGCTGGAGCCGATTCACGTCGGCTGCTTCAGGCCGGACGCACTGGCAGGCGACCCGCGTCGCCGGCCTCCGGCATCCGACTTTTGGAGCCTCGCTTCTGACTTCTCGCTGCTGACTTCTGATTCGGTAGGGCGCCGCTGCGCCGGCGCCGCCCCTGCCGGCCGCGCCGCAGCGCGGCCCTACCGATAACGCCCGCGTCCACGGCACCTGGCCTCCGGCATCCGGTATTTGGCATTCGACTTCTGCCTCCTGCCTCCTAGCTCCTGGCTCCTAACTCCTGGCTGTGGACCTCGGACCTCGGCGTCCAGCTTTCCGGCCTTCCATTGTTGGACCGGCCTGGAGTCGGGCCCGGTTCTCAGCCGACGGCGGCGGCCAGTTCGGGCCAGAGCGTGGCGCCCAGTCGCATCCCGGCGGCGTAGTTGCCCAGGTCGAACTTCTCGTTGGGCGAATGCGCGTTGTCGTCCGGCAGCGCCAGTCCCAACAAGAGCGTCTCGGCGCCAAGGATTTTGCGGAACTGGGTCACGATCGGGATCGAACCGCCCTCGCGCAGCAGGACCGGCTCGCGGTCAAACGCCGCCCGCAGCGCCCGCAGCGCGGCTTGCGCCCGCGGGCTGCGCGGGTCCAGGAGGTAAGGCTCGCCGCCGTGGCCGACGGTGATTTGGGCGCGGACGGTGGGCGGGGTGAGCCGGCGCAGGTGCCGCACCACCAGGCGGGCGATGCGGTCGGGCTGCTGGTGGGGCACCAGGCGGAAGGTGAGCTTGGCGCGGGCCCAAGCGGGGATGATGGTTTTGCTGCCCTCGCCCTGATAGCCGCTGGTCAGGCCGTTGATCTCGACGGTGGGCCGGGCGCTGCGCTGCTCCCAGGCGGTGTAGCCGGACTCGCCAAACAGCCGGGGCACGCCCAGGAAACGCCGGTAGGCGCGCTCGTTGAACGGCAGGCGGGCCAGTTGCCGGCGCTCGTACGCGCTCAACGGCTCGACGTCGTCATAAAACCCCGGGATGTTCACCCGGCCGCGGCGGTCGCGCAGTTGGGCGAGCATCTGGCACAACGCCATCGCCGGGTTGTCCACCGAACCGCCGAAGATGCCGGAGTGCAGGTCGCGATTGGGACCGGTGACGGTGATTTCCACGGCGGCGATGCCGCGCAGCGCGTAGGTGAGCGCCGGCAGGCCGGGCGCGGGCATGCCGGTGTCGGACACGACCACGGCGTCGCAACGCAACTCGGCGCGGCGCGCCTGCAAAAAGCCGGCCAGACTGCGGCTGCCCACTTCTTCCTCGCCCTCGATGAGGAAGGTCAGGTCGCAGGGCAGTTCGGCGCCGGTGGCCAGCCAGGCTTCGACCGCGTTGAGATGGGCCAGGTGTTGACCCTTGTTGTCGCTGGCGCCGCGGGCGAAGACCGCCGTGTCGGTGACGCGCGGCTCGAAGGGCGGGCTCTGCCACAGCTCGAACGGCTCGGGCGGCTGCACGTCGTAATGCCCGTACACCAGGAAATGCGGGCGCCGCCCACCGGCGCGACGCGGGGTGCGGGCGAGCACGACCGGGTGCCCCGCGGTCTCGCACAGTTCGCTGTCCAGGCCGATGCGCCGGCAGCGGTTCACCACCCACTCGGCGCAGGCGCGCAGGTCCTTTTGGTGTTGGGGCTGGGCCGAGACACTCGGGAAGCGGACGTAGTCGCACAGGTCGCGCACGAAGCGGTCGTGGTGCGCGCGCAGGTAATCGAGGATGGCCGACATGGGGTTAAGGCCGCACTCGGGCGGCGTGAATCAGTTGCGTTTGCGGAGGCCCTCGAGCAGGTCCAGCACGCCGGACCGGGGTGGGGGATTGGTCGGCGCCGCGGGCGGGGCGTTGGTTTTCGCCGCCGGCGCGTTGGTTGCGGGTGGCGCGTTGGTGGGCGCCACCGGTTTCCGTCCGGGGATCAATTGGCCCAGGGAGTCCACGGCCGCGCCCACATTGCCCTGAAGCAGGCTGCTCACGCCCTGGACCGCGTCGCCGGCGGTGCCGCCGATGGCCCCGCCCACGCTGCCGGCCAGCAGTGCGGTGAGCTGCAGCTTGTCAATTTCGGTCTCAGGCGAGCCCAGGGTGCCCTTGACCTTCACCAGCGGGGGCAGGTTCAGGAAGTTGGTGCGACTCGAGGGCGTGAGCTGCGCCAGTTTGATCTGGCGGGCCAGGTCCGCGCGCAACGCCAATTGCACGGGCAAATCAATGGGCGAGTTGGTCAGCACCGGCGCCAGGCGGATGACGCCCTCGGCCGTGGCCCAGAAGGCGGCGCTGCCGGCAGTGAAGGGGCGCACGTTCACTTGGCCATCCGCGATGTCCAGGCGCGCGCTCAGGCTGTTCAGCGGGGAATTGGCCAGGGCCTCGAGCCGCAGCGCCGTGGCCAGGGCGGTGAGGAGTTTCATGGCGCGCGGCGTGACGACCTGGAAGTTGAGGTTGGTGGTGTCGAGCGTGGCCTGGCCGCGGAGGTGACGTTGCAAGCTCGGGCCGGTGATACCCGCGCCGCTGAGCTGGAGCCTGGCCAGGAGGTCGCCCTGAATTTGCCCGGCATAGTCGGGGGCAAACGTGTCCACCAACGGTCCCAAGTGCACGCCGGTAGCCTCCAGCCCGAATTCGTATGCGTAGCCCGGCCGGGTCAGGTCCAGCCGGACGGTGGCCGACACGGGCGCGTCGTCCACGCGCAGCGTGCAGGGCTGGATGCTAATCTGGCCGTTGCGCACCTCGGCCCGGGCGGTCCAGTCCCGCAAGACCAGGTCCCGCAGGTAGAGCCTTTCTACCTGCAGCTCGGCCGTGAGCTGGCGCAGCGGTAACTCCACCGGGCCCGGCTCGACTTCGGGCTCCGAGGAGGGCGGCGTTTCCGTGCTTTCCCAGACCGCGGCGAAATCCAGCAGCGGGGTCAGGTCCAACACGATCGCCCGCAGGCTGCAGGTGGAAGGGGCGGGATTGGTGGGGGCCAGGTCGAAGACACCGGTGAGGGTCAGCCGGTTCGTGACGGTGCGGGGAGAGGGAAGCTGAATCCAGTTGGTCGCCAAGGTCAGCACCGAGCCACGTCGGCTGTCGTCCAGTTGCAAAGCCAGGCCGTTGAGCGCGGCGGTGCGGGCGCTGGCGCGATTGGTCAAGACCAGGGACGGCACCTCACCCGTGAGGCGGAAGGTGGTTTCTCCCCGGCCCGCGGCCAGCGAGGTCAGCACGGTTTGAAAGACGGCGAAGTCGCCCGGCTGGCCGGTGGGGCGGGTCTGGGCGTCGTGCCGGAGCTGGCCGTTGGCGTTGACCAGAAGCGCGGCCACTTCCACGCCGCCGGGCAACCCGGCCAGGAACGGCCGGAGCGCAAGCTGGTTCAGCCCGCTGAGATTGAGAGTGAACTGGGCGGTCTGGGTGGCTGCGTCCACCAGCCCGGTGAGGTCGCCGGAGCCGCCGCTGCGCGTGCCTTCGCGGGCGCTGAGGCCCAGGCGCCGCAGGGTGAGCTTGTCGCCGGCCAGGTCGCCGCTCAGCTCGAACTCGGCGGAATAGCCGTCCACCCGGTAACTGCCGGCGCGGCCGGCCAGGTCGCCCAGCAGCGCGGTCAACGAAGCCGCAGTGCGGGCGCGGGCCCAGTTGAGCAGCGCGTTGAGGCGGAAGCGGCCCTTGGAGAAATCCAACCCCGGCACCGGGTGGCGCGCCAGGAGGATCGGCAATTCGCCCTCGAGACTGACCTGCGAACTGCCGCTCAGCTCGCGCAGGTCCACCGCGGCCGTGGCCTGACCGCGCACCAACGCCGTGCCGCCCTCGCTGCCGGTCCATTCGAGCTGTTCGAGGTTCAACATGCGATAGTCCCGCAGGGTCAGGCGCGCGGTCAGGTCCGCGCCCAGGTCCCGGAGGGCCAGGTCCCCGGCGGCCAGGCCCAGGCCGCGGACGGTGTTGGTGAGGTCAAGGGTGAGCTGGCGGCCGTCCTGGGCGCTGGTGAGCGAGGCGCGCGCGTTTACCACGCCGCCGAGCGCGTTGGTGGGCAGCCAGGCCTGCCAGTCCGCCAGCCGCAGATCGTTGAGGGCGATGTTCACGGTGGCGGGCGCGGCGGCGCGCGGCTCCTCGCGGCGCCAGGCCAGGTTGATGGCGCGTTGGGAGGCGACGCTGAGCAGGTCGCGTCCCCCGGTGCGGGCGGAGAGGCTGACGCGCTCGAGGTAAGCGGTCTGTTCTTCGAGATCGGCGTTGCCGCGCAACTCGAACTGGAGATCCAGCACCGGGGTGGTGCGGCCGGCCTGTTTGACCGAAAACTGGCGGGCCTCGAGGTTT
Organism: uncultured Verrucomicrobiota bacterium; assembly: GCA_964466945.1. GTDB lineage: Bacteria > Verrucomicrobiota > Verrucomicrobiia > Limisphaerales > J093 > DSVZ01. The sequence goes on from CAYXPA010000031.1 coordinate 25,765, forward strand.
AGGCTGGTAATGAGGCGTTGCCCGCGCTGGCGCAGGTCCACAAAACCCGAGCCGCTGAGGGCCGTCTCCCCGAAGTCCAGGCCCAGCGGCGCGCCGATCAATGCCAGGGCGGCGCGGCCGACCGAGGAAATTTGGAAGCTGAGGCGGCCCTCGTTGCGGGCCAGGAGGAACGGCCCGGACAGGCGCGCCTCGCCCAAGGACTGACCCTCGCGCTCGAAGCGCAGCCGGCACTGGCGCAGCTCGTCGGGGGTGAGGGTCAAGGCCAGCGTGGCCGCCAGCTTGTCCGCAGGCGCCAGGCCGCCGGTGGCTTCGGTGACGCGAGCCTGCAGGCTGGCCTCGATTTGCTCGAGGGTGAGGCGGCGGCTCAAGCCCACCGTGGCTTCGGACTGGAGCCGGGCGCGGAGCGAGGCGGTGGCGCCGTCCGGATGGGTGTTAATCTGGGCGGCGAGGGCCTCGAGTTTGAGTCGGGCCGGGGCGCCGTTTTTGAGGCCGGTCAGTTGCAACTCGAGGTTGGTCACCGTCGAGCACTGACGGCCGCCGGCGGCGTCTTCCACGCAATAGGTCAGGCTGCCGCCGCGCAGACTCAAGGCGCCCAGGTCGAGTTCGGGGACTGCGGCCTGCGCGGGGGCCGGGGCGGCGGGCCGCGCCAGGAGGGCGTCCAGATTGCTGTGGCCGTCGCGGGTGACCTGGAGGTTCAGCTCGGGCTGTTCGAGCCGGATTTCGGGCAGCACGTAGCGGCCGCGCAGCAGGTCCCAGAGGCGGTAGCGCACCGTGACTTCCGCGGCGCGGAGCAGCCGGGGGCCCTGGGCCGGGGTGATTTCGAGCCGGGTGAGCCGCACCTCGGAAAGGGGGCGCAACGCGATGGTCTCGGCCGTCACGCGCGCGTTGAGGGCCGCGCTGGCGCGGGGCAGGACCAGGGCCTTGAGCACGGCGTTGCTGGTGAGCACCAAGTAGAGCCCCACGCCGAGTCCCACCAGCAGGGCCACCGCCAGGCCGATCCATTGCAGACGGCGGACGGTGCGAGCACGGCGCCGGGCGGACGCGGGCGAAACAGTGGTCTCGGGCATAGTCGTGGTTGAACTTGAAAGGCGATTCCAGTCAGCCCCCGGTGGCGCGGCTCGGGTGATTCCGGCCGCCGCGCCGGGGCAGCGCCCGGGTGCACGGTACCCCGTCGGCGGGGAGCGTCAATCGTGGCGCGCGGCGGCGGAAGGGCTCGGGGGAGGATGCGCGGGCGGGGCGCCGCGGCGGATGATGGTGTCGCGCTGGGCCCAGGCGGGATCGGGCCGCGGGTAGTCCAGGTTGTAATGCAGGCCGCGGCTTTCGGGCCGCTGCAGGGCGCATTGGATGATGAGGTCGGCCACGGTGGCGATGTTGCGCAGCTCGAGGAGGTCCGAGGTGACGATGAAGTCCCAGTAGTACTCGCGGATTTCGGCCTGGAGGTTGGCGATGCGGTTGGCGGCGCGTTGGAGTCGTTTGTTGGTGCGCACGATGCCCACGTAGTCCCACATCAGCCGGCGGATTTCGTCCCAGAGATGGGAGATCACCACCAACTCGTCCGGGTTTTGGGCGTTGCCGGACTGCCAGGGCGGGATGGGGATTTCGCAAGGGGGCAGGGGATGCGCGCGGCTGTGCAGCGCGGCGCGGTGGGCGCCGACCAGGGCTTCGAGTAGGGAATTGCTGGCCAGACGGTTGGCGCCGTGCAGTCCGGTGCAGGCCACTTCGCCGATGGCATAGAGGCCCGCGATTTCCGTGGCGCCGTTGATGTCCGTGAGGACGCCGCCGCACTGGTAGTGGGCGGCGGGGACGACGGGGATGGGTTCCTTGGTGATGTCCAGGCCCACCTCGAGGCAGGTCCGGTAGATGTTCGGAAAGCGCTGAATGATGAACGGCGCGGGTTTGTGAGTGATGTCCAGCCAGACGTGGTCCGCGCCGGTGCGCTTCATCTCGCTGTCAATGGCCCGGGCCACGATGTCGCGCGGGGCCAGCTCCTTGCGGGGGTCGTACCGGGCCATGAATTCCTGGCCGTCGAAACCCCGCAGGACCGCGCCCTCGCCGCGCACCGCCTCGCTGATGAGGAAGGATTTGAGCTTGGGATGGTACAGGCAGGTGGGGTGGAACTGGATGAACTCCATGTTGGCCACGGCCGCGCCCGCCCGGTAGGCCATGGCCACGCCGTCGCCGGTGGCGATGTCGGGATTGGTCGTGTAGAGGTACACCTTGCCGCAGCCGCCCGTGGCCAGCACCACCACCGGCGCGGCAAAGACCCGCACCTGGCCGCTGGCCTTGTCCAGCACGTAGGCCCCGAGGCAGCGGTTGACGCCCTCGACGCCCAGCTTGTGCGTGGTGATGAGGTCCACGGCGAAGTGGTTCTCGAAGATGCGGATGTTCGGATGGCGCTCGGCGGCGGCGACCAGGGCGCGCTCGATCTCGCGGCCGGTCATGTCCCGCGCGTGGACGATGCGGCGCTTGGAATGCCCGCCCTCGCGACCCAGGTCCAGCTCGCGGCGACCGGGCTGGCCGGGGACCTCGCGCTCGGTGAATTGCAGGCCCAGGGCCATGAGTTCGCGCACCCGCTCGGGGCCTTCGCGCACCACGGTGCGCACCACCTCCTCCTTGCACAGGCCGGCGCCGGCGGTGAGCGTGTCCTGCACGTGCAACTCGAAGGAATCCTCGGGGCTCATCACCGAGGCGATGCCGCCCTGGGCGTAGTTGGTGTTGGACTCGGCGCTGGTTTTCTTGGTGACCAGCGCCAGCGTGCCGTGGTCGGCCACCTTGAGGGCGTAAAACAGGCCCGCGATGCCGCTGCCAATGACCAGATGATCAAACCGCAGGGGAGTTTCCATGAAACCTCACTCGAGCCGGGCGTTGTCTATGAGCCGCGTGTTGCCCAGGAAAACCGCCAATGCCATGTGCGCGCCGCGCCGCACCGTGCGCAGGGGCTGGAGGGTGTCCGGGTCGAAGAAAGCCACGTAATCCAGCCGGGCCGCCGGCGCCCGCGCCACGGTGGCGCGGACCAACCGGTTCAGGCGCGCTGTCGGCAGGCCCTCGGGCGCGGCGAGCACCTGCCGGCGCACCGCTTCGATCGCTTGCCAGAGCACGGTGGCCTGGGGACGCGTCGCGGCGTCGAGATATTTGTTGCGCGAGCTCATCGCCAGGCCGTCGGGTTCCCGCACGGTGGGCGCCACGAGGATTTGCACGGCAAAGTTCAGGTCGCGCGCCATCCGCCGCACCACCGCCGCCTGCTGATAGTCCTTGGCGCCGAAAACGGCCACGTCCGGCAGTACCAGGTTGAAGAGCTTGGCCACGACCGTGGTCACGCCGCGGAAATGGGTTGGACGCGAGGCGCCCTCCATGCCGCGGGAGAAGGCTTCCTCGACCACGTAGGTGCTGTACTCGGCGCCCGGGGGGCGGGGGTACATTTCGGCATCGGAGGGGGCAAAGACCACGTCCACGCCGGCCCGGCGGCAGAGGCGCAGGTCACGGGCCAGGTCGCGCGGGTAGCGGGACAGGTCCTCGTGGGGTGCGAACTGGGTCGGGTTCACGTAAATGCTCACCACCACCACCCCGCGCGGGCCCACGCGGCGGCGGGCGGCGCGCACCAGGCTCAGGTGCCCCGCGTGCAGGTAACCCATCGTGGGCACGAACCCCACCCGCACGCCCCGGCGACGCCAGCCCAGGGCCCGGCGTTGCATGGCGGCCACGGAAGTGATCACGCGCATGGCTCAAGTTGGGGGCCGGCGCGTGGCGAATCAACCTTGAAACGTGACACGCCGGCGTTCGCCCCGGCGGGAACGCGCGCGCGCGGCGAAGGTGGTGCAGGCCCATCTCCGGCGCCGACGCCTTCGCGGTTGACGCTGAACAGGCACGGCTTAGGCTGCGTCCAACAACGCACCTTTGCGGACCATTTGATTATGCAAACGCCACAAAACACCTCGACGGCCGCCCTCCAAACCCGCCGGGGTTTCCTCAAAACCACCGCCGCCGCCACCGCCGCGGCTGCCACCGCCAACCTCTTCCAGACTCCCGTGTACGGCCAGGGCACCGCGCCGGCCACCGGCCGTGTCATCGGCGCCAACGACCGCATCGTCGTTGGCTTTGTCGGCCTCGGGCCGCAGGGCCAGCTCCACGTGGACAAAATGAAGGCCAACGCCGAGAAGAACAACGTGGCCCTGGCCGCCTTCTGCGACCTGTGGGAGAAGCGACGCGAGATGGCCAAGGCCAAGGTCGGCGGCGACGCCAAGACCTACGACGACTACCGCCGGTTGCTGGAAAACAAGGACATTGACGCCGTCATCTGCGCCACGGTGGACCACTGGCACGCCCGCGTGGCGATTGATGCCATGAAGGCCGGCAAACACATCTACGTGGAGAAACCCATGGCTCGCTACCTGCCCGAGGCCTGGGAAGTGTGGGACACGGTCAAGGCCACCGGCAAGGTCTTTCAGGTCGGCTCACAGGGCTGCTCGGACGCCAAGTGGCACAAGGCCGCCGAGCTGGTCAAGGAAGGCAAGATCGGCCCGTTGGTCCTGGGCCAGGGCTCGTACATGCGCAATTCGCCCAAGGGCGAGTGGAATTACACCATCGAGCCCGACCTCAAGGCCGACAGCATCAACTGGAACCAGTGGCTGGGCCCGAACATCAAGACCCGACCGGAATTTAACGCCGACCATTTCTTCCGCTGGCGCAAATACTACCCGTACTGCGCCGGGTTGCTGGGCGATCTCTTCCCACACCGCCTGCACCCGCTACTGCTGGCCACCGGCAACCCCGAGTTCCCCGTGCGCGTGGCCGCCATCGGCACCAAGAAAATCCTGACCGACAAAAACACCCCCGGCACCCCCATCCGCGACGTGCCGGAGTGCCTCACGCTCATCGCCGAGTTCCCCAGCGGCTACTCCCTCATGGTGTGCAGCTCCTCGGTGAACGAACAGGGCCTGCCCGACATCATCCGCGGCCACTACGCCACGCTGTACATCGGCGGAAACACCGTCGAGCTCAAGCCCGAGCGGCCGTTCACGGACGAGATTGACCCCGAGCGTCACCCCAACCTCGAGCCGGTCGAGGACATCGGCGTGCACGAATCCAACTGGCTGGCCTGCATCCGCTCCGGCAAGGCCCCCAACGCCAACATCGAGCTGGCCATCCGCGTTCAAACCGTCGTCTCCCTGGGCGAGATGTCCGACCGCTTGGGCATCACCTGCCACTACGACGAAAAGACCCGGACCATCACCGACGGCACCGGCCGCAAGGTCGAGCCGGCCTATTACGGGGTGCTCAACCCCTCGTGACCCGGTCCACGGTTTGAATCCGGGCTTCGCGGAACCTCCGCGAAGCCTTTTTTCTTTGCCGGCCATGACCACCGTGTTGCTCGCCCGCCGGGCGATGAACACCCGTTTCGAGTTGGTCCTCCATGGCCCCCGTGAAACCGCCCTGCGCGCCGCCGGTGAGGAAGCGCTGGAGGAGATCGAGCACCTCGAGGCCCAACTGAGCCTCTTCCGCCCCACCAGCGAAATCGCCCGGCTCAATCGCGACGCCGCCCGCGCTCCCGTGAAGGTCAGCCCGCCGGTTTTCCGCCTGCTCGAGCGCGCGCGCGCGCTGTGGGCCCTGAGCGGCGGCGCCTTCGACCCCACCATCGGCCCGCTCATGCGCCTGTGGGGCTTTCGCGACCGGGAACCGGCGGAACCCTCCGCAACCGTCCTGGCCGAGGCCCGCGCCCGCGTGGGCATGGACAAGGTCGAACTGGACCCGGACAACTTCACCGTGCGCTTCCAGTGTCCCGGCCTCGAACTGGACCTGGGCGCCATTGGCAAGGGCTACGCCGTGGATTGCGCGGTCCAAATCCTGCGCGAAGCCGGCGTGACCAGCGGCCTGATCCACGGCGGCACCAGCAGCGTTTATGGCCTGGGCCAGATGCCCGACGGGCGCCCGTGGAAAGTCGCCGTGCCGGCGCCGACGGAGGCTTCCTGCCCGGACAACGCGGACCGCGCTTCGGCCGGGGCAGACGAACCCGTGCTGGCGGAATTCACGCTGCGGGACGCCTCGCTGGGCGTTTCCGCCGGGTCCGGGCGCGTCGTGCAAGCCGGCGGTCGCCTCCGGGGCCATGTGCTCGACCCGCGCACGGGCGAGCCGGTGCAACGCGCGCAACTGGCCGCGGTGGTCCTGTCCGAGGCCCTCGAATCCGACGCGCTATCCACCGCCCTGTTGGTGCTGGGCCGCGCCGGCCTGGCCCGGCTCGCGCCGCACCGGCCCGGCTGGCAGGCCCTGGTCTGGCCATGAGCCGCCTTCCCGCGCTGTGAAGCCCGCTTTGGGCTTGTCGGGCCGAGGTGTTTTGCCCAGCGTTGCCCGCGATGGCTGACTGGCCGATGACGTTTCGCGAAGCGTTTTGCAAGTACTACGAGTGCGCGCCGGAGGAATTCGTGGTTCGCGCCACCCGCAAGGCCCTGCATCGGCGGGCGCGGCTGTTGAAGCCGTTGATCCTCTTTTTCAACCCCGAGCACTTCAAAGCCGATTTCGAATTCCTGGAACGCCTGGGCGCGGCGCGCAACTGGCAGCAGGTCCACGCCGCGATCGGGGCCTTCGAGAGCAACAACCGCCTTCGCGGCGGCCTGGCCCGCAACCGGTTCAAACTCCGCGCCTCCGGCCGGCGCGCCAGCGCCCTGATCACGCGCGTGCTCGAGGAGGTGTTCGAGACGGCCGCGCCGGCCGCGCCAACCTGAATGCTTCGGCCGCGCTTGCCGTTTGCCCCCGGCGCGCGGACGGCTACCTTCTCGGGCAGCAAATCACGTTTCCACTCACCATGATCACTCGACGCACCGCCCTCAAACAAACCGCCCTCGCCTCGGCCGCCCTGGCCGGCGCGGGCGCGCTGTCCCACCTCGCCCAAAACGCACCGCCGGCTCCGCCGCCCGCGGCCTCCGGGCCGTTCACGCTGCCGCCGTTGCCCTACCCGGTGGACGCGCTCGAGCCTGCCATTGACGCGCGGACGATGGAAATCCACCACGGCAAGCACCACGCTGCCTACGTGGCCGGGCTGAACAAGGCCTTGGCCGGGCACCCCGAGCTGGCCGCCAAGCCCGTCGAGACGCTCCTGCGCGATCTCAACTTCCTGCCCGAAGCCATCCGCACCCCCGTGCGCAACCACGGCGGCGGCCACGCCAATCACAGCCTGTTCTGGCCCTCGCTCAAGAAGGGCGGCGGCCGGCCCGCCGGCGAACTGGCGCGCGCGCTCGAGACCGCCTTCGGCGGCTACGACGGTTTTCAGCAGCAGTTCACCCAAGCGGCGATGGGGGTGTTTGGCAGCGGCTGGGCGTGGTTGACCTGGGACGGCACGCGGCTGCGCATCGAGAGCCTGCCCAACCAGGACTCGCCCCTCAGCCAGGGCCGGGTGCCGTTGCTGGGGCTGGACGTGTGGGAACACGCCTATTACCTCAAATACCAAAACCGCCGCGCCGATTACGTGGCGGCCTTTTTCGGTATCATCAACTGGGACTTCGTGGCCGACCGCTACCGCCAGGCGCGGGCCTGAAAGCGGCTTCCACCCGCCTCACCCGGCCGGCCCGGCCCTTGCGGTACGAGACCGGCCGGGTAAGCTTTTCCCGGGCTGTGGCGGTGAACCAGCCCGCGTCGCGACCGACGAAACCAAAACCGCATGAATCCGGACCTGCTGGACCAACTCACCGACCGCGTCCGCGCCTACATCGAGGACGCGGCGCCTTCCCGGGAGGCGCAATCCGACGACGCGGCCTTCAATGCCCTGGCGCTCGAGCTCTTCGCCGCCCAATTTGCCGCCGTGCCTGTGTACCGGGCGTTTGCCACGCATCTGGGCGTCACGCCCGACACGGTGCGTCATTGGCGGGACCTCCCGGCCGTGCCCACGACGGCCTTCAAAGAATTTGCCTTCACCAGCCTGCCGCCGGAGCGGCGCCTGCGGGTCTTTCAATCCAGCGGCACCACCACGAGCCACCCCGGCCGGGTCTTCCACGACGCGAGGTCGCTGGAGCTTTACGCCGTCTCGGTCCGCGCCTGGTTCCAACCGCACCTGGCTCCGGAGACGAACGACGCCGCCGGGCCGCGCCTGCGGTTTTTCCTGTTGACCCCGCCCGCCGCGCAAGCGCCGCACTCCTCGCTGGCTTGCATGGCCGACCTCGTGGCCGAGGCCTTCGGGTCCGGCCCGCCCCGGCACGCCAGTCACGTGGCTCCTGGCGGTGCGTGGGTGCTCGAGGCCGCATCGTTGGTGGCCGCACTGCAAGAATCCATTGCCGCGGCCGAGCCGGTCTGCCTGTTGGGCACGGCCTTTTCCTTTGTCCATCTGCTGGACTACCTGGCCGAAGCCAGCCTCCGGTTGCGACTGCCGCCCGGTTCACGGGTGATGGAGACCGGCGGCTACAAGGGCCGCTCCCGCGCGCTGCCCCGGCCCGCCCTGCACGCGGCGCTCGAAGACCGACTGGGCGTGCCGGCCACGCACCTGGTGGGCGAGTACGGCATGTGTGAACTGGCCTCGCAGGCCTACGACCGGGTCGTCGGCGACGCCGGCCCCCGCGCGTACCGCTTCCCCCCTTGGGCGCGTGCCGTGGTGGTTTCGCCCGAGACCGGCCATGAAGTCGGCGAAGGCGAGGCCGGCCTGCTGTGCGTGTACGACCTGGCCAACGTGCGCGCCGTGCTGGCCGTGCAAACCGAGGACCTCGCCGTGCGCCGCGGGGCCGCCTTCGAGTTGCTGGGCCGCGCCGCCCGGGCCGAGGCGCGCGGTTGCTCGCTCCTGGCCGCCTGATCGCATGGACCTGCCCCGGTATTTCCTGGCCGACCTGGCCAACCCCGCCGCGCTGACGCCGGCGATGATCACCGACGCCTGCCTGACCCTGAAGGCCAACCGCCGACGCTACCTCACCGGCCGCACCACGGCCGACCTCATTGACGCCCTGGCCGCCGTGGCCGAGGACTGGTTGGACCCGGCCAACCCGTATCGCCGCCTGGCGCTCGAGCAGGGCCCGCACGCGCTCGGTTTCTCCGCGCCCACGCTCGCGGTCGGGTTGGACGACTTCTTCGGCTCGCTCACGCGGGAAAACCTGCGGGCGCTCGTGGCTCAGGACCTGGCCGACCTCCAACGCCTGGACCAACTGACGCCCAACCCCGCCGAGCCGCGGGCCGACCGCCTGGCCCTGGCCCACGGCCCGGAGCTGCTGGTCCACGTCACCGCCGGCCGCTTGCCCAACCCCGCCTTGATGAGCCTGGTGCTGGGCGTGCTCACACGCTCGGCGCAGTTCATGAAATGCGCCTCGGGCACCTCACTCCTGCCGCGGCTCTTCGCTCACTCGCTGCGCGAGGTCGAGGCCAAGCTGGCCGCCTGCGTCGAGATCGCCGAATGGCCCGGCGGCACCGCGCCCCTCGAGAACGCGCTCTGGGCGCAGGCCGATTGCGTGTTGGCGATGGGCGGCGACGCCACACTGGCCGCGTTGCGCCGGCACCAGCCGCCCGCGGTGCGGTTCCTCGGCTACGGACACCGGCTGAGCTTCGGCTACGTCGCGCAGGAGATGCTCTCGAACCACACCCTGCCGCGTGTGGCGGCGGCCGCGGCGCGGGACGTGGCCGCCTGGAACCAACTGGGCTGCCTCTCACCGCACGCCTTTTACGTCGAAGCCGGCGGGCGCAATCCGCCCGAGCGCTTCGCCGAGGTCCTGGCCGCCGAGCTCGAGCGCCTCGAAGCCGCGCAACCCCGCGGGCCGCTGCCCGTGGCCGAGGCCGCCGCCATCGCCACGCGGCGCTCGTTCTACGCAGTGCGCGCGGCACATTCGCCGGACACCCGGCTCTGGTGCAGCGCCGGTTCGACCGCCTGGACGGTGGTGTTCGAGAACTTCCCCCGCCTGCATCCGACCTGCGCCAACCGCTTCATCCATGTCAAGGCCGTGGCCGGGTTGGACGAGGCGCTGGCGGGCGTGGACGCCTTTCGCGGGCAGGTCTCGACCGTGGGGCTGGCCGCCACCGGCACGCGCGAGCAGACCCTGGCCCTCGAGCTGGCCCGCTGGGGCGTGTCGCGCATTTGCCCGCTGGGCCGGATGCAATGCCCCCCGCCGGCTTGGCGTCACGACGGCCGGCCCGCGTTGGGCGACCTGGTGCGCTGGACGGACTGGGAACTGCCGTCGCGGTGGTAGCCGGCCTGCGGTGGCGCGGTTCAGCGGGCCGGACCGAACTTCACCGGTGGGGCCGCCAGCAGGCGCCGGTACTGCTCGATCCCGGCGGCAACGGCTTCGGCCAGTTGCTCGCGAAACTTCGGGTCCGCAATCTTGCGGGCCTCCTCCGGTGCGCTCAGGAAGCCGGCCTCGACCAGGATGCCCGGCATGGTCAGGTCCCGCAGCACCGCAAAGCGGGCGTGTTTGACGCCGCGGTCGGCCAGGCCGGCGCGCTCGATCAGCGCCTTCTGGATCTGGTAGGCGAGCGCCAGCGAACGCGAGCTGTCCCGATGACCGGGCAGGGTTTCTTTCAACACCTCCGTGCGCGGGTCGTGCGTCGAGGCCGCGCCGTTGGGCGTGAGGCAAAAGACCTCCGCGCCGCGGATCGCGGGGTCGGAGACGGCGTTGAAGTGCAGGCTCACGAACAGGTCGGCCTTCTCGCGATTGGCCAGCGCGGCGCGCTCGGGCAGTTCGAGATACACGTCGCGCTGGCGGGTCAACACCACGCGATAGCCCGCGGCGCGCAGTTTGGCGCGCAGTTGCTGGGCCAGGAGCAGGGTGAAACGTTTTTCCTGGAGCGCGCCCGCCTGATGCCCGGGGTCGCTGCCGCCGTGGCCGGGATCGAGCACGATGGTCCGGAGCGGGCGCGCGGAGCGGGGCGGGGGACGGAGCAACGGGTGCAGCACCCTCTCGACGTCCAGCACGGCGATCAACCAGCCGGTGTTGCGGGCGGTGACCGGCTGGGTGAGCCAGACCTTCACGCCGTTGACCACCGCCTGCTGCGAGTCCACCGCCAGGGCCAGGCGGGTGGTGCGATTGGTGAGGGTGAGGACGCGCGTCTGGGCGTTCCAGGAAAGCGCCATCTGCTGTGTGGCGGCCCAGGCCTTGAGGTCGTACCAATCCCGGCCCAGATGCGTGAGGCGGTCCGGCAACGGCGCCGCGGCCCGGGCGGTGACGGCCCACATCACCCCCAGCGCGACACATAGCCAGGTCCACAGGCTTCGCATGAGCGATTCACGCTGCCGGTCGGGCGCGGTGCCTTCAAGCAAAACCCGGCCGGCCCGGCCGTACGGCGTGCGCGGGGCATGGCGGGGGAGGGAGTCAGGATTCGGAAGCGAGAAGGGAGAAGACACATGCCGGAGGCTGGATACCGGATGCCAGACGCCGGATACCGGTTGTCGTGTGCCGGTAGTCGGCTTGCCGGTGCATTCGGTAGGGCCGCGCTGCGGCGCGGCCGGGTAAGCGGCGCCGGCGCAGCGGCGCCCTACCGAATCAGAAGTCAGAAGCGAGGAGTGAGG
>CAYXPA010000032.1:0-36790 GCA_964466945.1 uncultured Verrucomicrobiota bacterium
TTGCCGTCGGCAATCACGTAGTAGTACTCGCAGGTGCGCGGGCCGCGGCGCATGATTTCGAGGGCCTCGTCGAGGGTGGCGGCCTTTTCCATGACCTCGCGGACCAGTTGGGCCATCGGCTTGCCGTCCCAGAGGCCTTCGCCGCGGCCGCCCATTTCGCCGATCGAGATGCGCTTTTCGTTCATGGCGGTGACCGAGCCGATGAAACCGCCGTAGCTGACGTTCACCCAGGCGTGGCCGTCCTCGGGCTGGTGAACGATCACGACGGCGTTGGGCTCGAGGCCCACGCCGCGCAGGTAATCGAGGATGCGGCCGTGGTAGAGGCGGCCGTCCGCGGTGGCCCGGCCGTACACGGCGAAGCCGCTGCAGTGGAACAGCTCGGGGAAGAAGTTGGCCAGCCGCACCTCTTCGCGCTCGAGGTTCGCCGCCAGCGCCAGCGCGTCCATCTCGCGCAGGTACCGCGCGTCCATGTGGGGCAGCAAGCGCGCCTGGGCGTCCTCGATTTCGCCGAAGAACCACCGGCCCTTCTCGAACGAGCTGCCCACGCCCACGCCGTACAGGATTTTGTCCACCAGGTCGCGCACCTCGCGCCGCAGCAACGCGCCGTGCTGGCGGCCCATGTCCTCGGGCGAACCTTTGAGGAAGAGCACGCGGGTGCCGTCGTGCACTTCGAGCCGGCCGGCGCCCTCGCGGGCCACCAAGCGGCGCTCGCCGGTGGCGGGGCCCAGCGGCGGCACGCGCAGCGTGAGCAGCGACAGCGCGGCCGGGAAAAACCGTTCGAGATGGGCGCGGGCGACCTTCTCGATCGTGAACCGATTCGCCGCCTGCAGGCGCCAGGCGTGGGCCGGCCAGGGATCGCTCAGGGCAAGGTCCGCCGCCTCGAGGGTGACGCGGCGGCCGCGGGGATCAGCCAGGCGCAGGCGCACGGGCAGCGAATCGCTTTCCCGCACCCAGAGCGTGAACTCGCCCTCGGGCAGCTTGAGCGCCTCGCGCGCCTGCGGCTGCGGCCGGCCGCGCACGACCCGGCAGGGGGCGTCGCCGACCCGCTCGTCCGGGAGGCTTTCAAGCTGGAACATCAGCGGCAAGAGCAGCAGTTGCTCGCGCGGCAGGGGCAGCTTGAAGGGCGGCAGCGGGGTGTGGTCCACGCTATCCGGCCGGGTGCGGAAGCGCGGCACCTCGGGCGTGCCCACCACGCCGAACTTCTGGCCGGGGGCGAAGACCCAAAGCTCCTGCCCGTTGCGGCCGGCCTGCAGCTCGCGGCCTTCGATCTCGATCGTGACGGCCAGTTTGTCCGGCGCCTGAAAGGCGATCTGCGCGGACCGCCCGGCCAGGTCCCGGCCCAGGCCCTCGGCCTCGGTCAGGCGCAGGGTGGCGGCAAGGGTTTTGGGCGCGGCGCCGGCGGAGGGCTCGATCAGCGCGGCCAGCCGGCCCACCGCCAGCCCGAGCACCTCGGCCGCGCTCGGCGGAGCGGCCTCCTGGGCGCGGAGCAGTCCGACCAGGAGCAGAACGGCGGACAGTGTCGAAGCCGAGCCAGAGCAAACGCGTCGTGCGATCATGCCCGCAGCCTAGCGCGGGTCGGCGCGCCGGGCCAGTGCAATGCCGCCGCTTGACCCGCCCCCCGGCCTCGCCTTAACTGCCGGCGGCAATTCACCCGCTCATGAACACACTTCCCGAAACCGGTTCCGGCGCCTCGCGCCGCCAATTCCTCAAAACCTCCTCCGCGGCCGTGGCCGGCGCGGTGCTCACCGGCGGGCTCGGCGCCCGCGCGTGGGCCGCCAACAGCGACACGCTCAAAGTGGGCCTCATCGGCTGCGGCGGCCGCGGCACCGGCGCCGCCAGCCAGGCCCTCAACGCCGACAAAAACGTGGTGCTGACCGCTGTGGGCGACGTGTTCAAGTCCGCCTGCGAAAGCGCCCTCAACGCCCTGCGCAACAACGCGGCCCTCCGCGAGCGCGTGCGGGTCGAGCCCGACCACGTCTTCACGGGCCTGGACAACTTCCAGAAGGTCATTGACAGCGGCGTGGACGTGGTGCTGCTGGCCAGCCCGCCCGGGTTCCGGCCGCAGCACCTGCGCGCGGCGGTCGCCGCCGGCAAACACATCTTCTGCGAAAAACCCATGGCCACGGACCCGCCCGGCGTCCGCTCGGTGATGGAGTCGGTGCGCCTGGCCCGGGAAAAGAAGCTCGCCCTGGTGGCCGGCTTTTGCTGGCGATACGATTTCGCCCGGCGCGAATTCTACAAGCGCATCCACGACGGCGCGCTGGGCGAAATCCGCGCCATTCACGCCACGTACCTGACCGGGCCGGTCAAACCCATGCCCTCGGCCAGCAGCCGGCCCGCCGGCATGGGCGACGTCGAGTGGCAGGTGCGCAACTGGTACAACTTCGTCTGGCTCTGCGGCGACGGCCTGGTCGAGCAGGCCTGCCACAGCGTGGACAAGATTCTCTGGGCCATGAAGGACGTGCCGCCCGCCCGGGCCGTGGCCACCGGCGGCCGGGTCATCCCCAACCACGAGGGCAACATTTTCGACCACATGGACGTGTTTTACGAGTGGCCCAACGGCGCCCGCGCCACGATGGCCCAGCGGCAAATCCCCAATTGCTACAGCGACAACTCGGATTACCTGCTCGGCGAGAAGGGCACCGGCACCATCAAGGGCTGGGCCGCCCCGGTCCTTCGCGCGGACAAGGCCTGGCGCTACCAGGGCCCGACCAACGACATGTACCAGACCGAGCACGATGAACTCTTCGCCTCGATCCGCGCCGGCCAACCCATCAACGACGGCGACTGGATGACCACCAGCACCCTGGCCGCCATCCTCGGGCGCCTGGCCGCCTACACCGGCCAGGAGGTCACCTGGGAGCAGGCGCTCAACTCGCAGTGGAAACTGGTGCCCGACCCGCTCACCTGGGACATGTCCCTGCCCATCGAGCCGATGGCCGTGCCGGGCAAGACCAAGTTGATTTGAAGCGCGGCGCCCGGCGCGCCCGTGCTCTCCGCCCGCCATGCCCGTCGGGTCTCGGGTCTTCGCCGTCGCCGCTGCGGTGGGCGCTGGGTTGGCGGTCCTGACCGGTGCCCACGCGGCCGAGCGCACGCTGGTGGAGTGGACCTTTGACCGGCCCGGCGACCTGGCGGGCTGGCAGCCCAACAACCACCTCAAAGACGTCGCGGTCACCAACGGCGTGCTGCGTGGCCGGGCCGAGGGCTGGGACCCGCTCCTGGAGTTGCGGCCGCTGCTCGACCTGCCGGCCCGGCCCTGGCAGGTGCTCGAAGTGCGCCTGCGCGCCGACCGCAGCGGCACGGCGGAGTTCTTCTGGAGCGGCACCACCCAGGGCCGTTACGGCGGGTTCAGCCCGGAAAAGTCCACCCGCTTCAACGTCCTCGGCGACTCCGCCTGGCACACCTACCGCCTGCTGCCCGGCTGGCACACGGAAGGAAAGCTCGTGCGCTTGCGCTTCGACGTGTTCGACGGCGGCCGGTTCGAGGTGGACGCCATCCGCGTGGCCGAGCCGGTCATGCCGCCGCCCGCGGCCCGGGCGGACTTCGACTTCACCCGCGCCGAGCACGGCTGGCAACGGTTCGACGAACGTCTCTGGCTCAGCCCGCCGCTGGACCTGGACGCCGCCAGCAACACCTTTGTCGCGCTCGGCCTGGCGGCCGGTCCCGGACGGCAGGGCACGCTGTTGTTTGCCACGGACCGCGCGGCCGGGCTGCACCGCTTCGCCTTCCCCCTCGAGCCCGACGCCGGCGAGGCGGTCTGCAACTTGGACCTGCTGGCCGCGTCGGCCTGGCGCGGGCGCATCCTGCTGCTGGGCCTGCAACTGGACGACGCCGCGCCGGTCCCGGGCGCGCTGCGCTGGTTGAAGGTGAGCGACATGCCGCAAGGCCCGGCGCAGTTGGCGGTGCGCGCGTTCGCCCTCGAAGACGCCCTGCCGCGCGCCGGCCGGGCCGCCACGTTCCGGGCGTTCGTGGCCAACGTCGGCGGCCAGACCGCCACCAACCTGCGGGCCGCGCTGACGTTGCCCGCCGGGGTTGCCGTGCTCGAAAGCGCGCCGCCCGACGGCCGCATGGCTGCATTGGGCTTCGACGAAGAGGCGGAGTTTACCTGGCAAGTCCGGGCCGAGCGGCCGCTGGAAGGCGAAGCCCGGCTCGAGGTCTCCGCCGCCAACGCCGCGCGCCCGGCGCGGGCTGCGGCGCCTTTGCGCTTTACTCCGCCCTTGCCGGTCGCGGCGGGCGGTTACGTGCCGGAGCCGAACCCGGTGCGCGGCCCGTTCGAGGTGGGCGTCTATTACTTCCCCGGCTGGAAGACGGCCAGCCAGTGGAAGCCGATCCGGCGTTTCCCCGAACGCAAACCGGTCCTGGGCTGGTATCGCGAGGGCGACCCCGAGGTGGCCGACTGGCACATCAAGTGGGCGGTCGAGCACGGCGTCACCTTTTTCGCCTACGACTGGTATTGGGACCGCGGCCACCGCCAGCTCGAACACGCTCTGCACGACGGTTATTTCCAGGCCCGCTACCGGCGCCTGCTCAAGTTCTGTCTGCTCTGGGCCAATCACAATCCGCCCGGCAGCGCTTCCCTGGACGATTGCCGGGCGGTCACGCGCCACTGGATCGAGCACTACTTCCGCCGCCCTGAACATCTCACCCTCGAAGGCAAGCCGGTCTTGATCATTTTCAGCCCGCACCGGCTCACCGAAGACCTGGGCAGCGCGGGCGCGAAGCAGGCGCTCGAGGCCATGCGCGCCGAATGCCGGCAGGTCGGTTTGCCGGGCCTTTACCTGATCGCCTGTGTGGGCAACTCCGGCGGCGCGCGCCAGGCCGCCGGTGAAGGTTACGACGCCGTCACCGCCTACAACTGGCCCGGCCTGGGCATGCCCGGCGAGGGCAACCGGGCGCCGTTCGAGACGCTGCTCGAAGGTTACCGGCGCCAGTGGGAAGATTTGCTCGAACAAAGCCCGCTCCCGCTCCGGCCTCTGCCGGTGTGCGGCGGCTGGGACAGCCGGCCCTGGCATGGCGAAAACAACCTGGTCCGCTTCGGCCGCACGCCGGCGTTGTTCCGGCGGCACCTGCAAGACGCCCGGGCGTTGCTGGAAAGCCGACGCCCGAACCTGGGATCGCCGGGCCTGATCCTGATCGAAGCCTGGAACGAGTGGGGCGAAGGCTCCTACATCGAGCCGCACGCCGAGTTCGGTTTCGGCTACCTCGACGCCCTCCGGGAAGTCTTCACCGCCGCGCCGCCGAATCACGACGACCTCACCCCCGCCGACGCCGGCAGCGGGCCTTACGACGTGCCGCCGGAACCGGTCCGCACCGCGTGGGAATTCGCGCGCGACGCCGAGGGCTGGACGCACACGATGGACCTGGCCGAGGTGCGCGCGGCCGACGGCGCCTTGCACGCCCGCACCACCGGCCGCGACCCGGCCTTTTTCGGCCCGTCCACGCAGGTCCGGGCCGCGGCGTTCGGGGCGGTGGTGGTGCGGATGAAACTGGAGCCGGCTGACGGCCAGCCGTTCACCGACACGGCGCAACTGTTCTGGCGCACCCGCCGCTGGCCGGAAAGCGAGGCCGGCAGCGCGCGCTTCCCGGTGACTGGCGACGGCCAGTGGCACGAGTATCGCGTGTCCGTGGCAGCCCACCCGCGCTGGCGCGGCGTGATCACGCGGCTGCGACTGGACCCGGGCACCCGGCCGGAGGTGCGGGTGAGCGTGGATTACCTCCGGCTGTCGCCTTAAACGCGCCGGGTTCTGGGCGCGCGGTGCCGGCCGGCCGCGCGCAACCGGAAGCAGCGGCCTGAATAGTATTTGCTTGCGGCCGTCGGATTGACATTTGCGCCGGGCGCCGGAACAGTCCCGCGCAACCGATGGCTACCGCAATGGCTCTTCAATTCATGAAACGGCTCCCCACTTGGGCACTCACCCTCGGCCTCGCAGCCAACGCCGCGGCCGGGTTTGTCTTTGAAACCGAACGCGAATTTTTCGCCACCGGCGACTTCAACGGCGACGGCCGCGAGGACGTGGTGGTGGTGGACCGCGCCAGCGGCAAGGTCCGCCCCGGTTACGCCCAGCCCGACGGCACCTTCTTGTGGGTGGACAACCGGCTGTGCGGAGTGAAGGACCTCACCGGCCTGACGGTGGGACGGCTCTTCGACGCCAAGCGCGACGCCCTGGCCGCGACGGCGGCGGACGCGAACAAGCTGGCGGCGGTCGAGATCGCCCAGCCCGGCCAGAGCAGCCCGCCGGTGCCCATCCCGTTCGAGCTGCTGGGGCCGCACAGCCTCCTGGCGCTGGAGGTCGGCGGCGACGGCAACACGCCCTTGCACGACCTGCTGGTGGTGAGCATCTACAACGACCCCGAGCCGTTCAAAGCCTCGCTCTTGCGCAACGCCTCCGGCCCCGGCGGCGCGACCGTAATCCGCGACAATCCCCTGGACCAACAGCCGGTGCGCCTCAATCGCGTGGCGCTCAAGCGCGACGGCCCGGAATGGGCGGCGGGCGTGCTGCTGGGCGAGACGGGCAGCAGTTGTGTGGCCGCGGATTTCTCGGGTCCCGAGCCGCACCTGCCGGCCCAGGTGGAAAACCTGCCCAAGGACGCCGCCTGGGCGGTGGGGCACTTTCGGGGCCGGCCCGAGGCCGAGCTGCTGTTCTACCAGGTCGGCGGCACGAAATTGCACGTCGTCGCCGTCGAGTCGGTCACGGAAGACGCCGCCACGCTGGGCGCGCCGAAAGAATTTGACCTGGGCAAACCCCTCAAGCTGGCGCTGGCCGTGCCCGGCGGGGCGGCCGACCGGCTGCTGGTGATCTTCGGCAAGGGCGAGGCGGCGGAGGTGTACACGTTCGACGCCGCCACGGCCCCGGCTCCCGCGCAGTCGCTCGCGCCCCGCCAGGGCGACCTGTTCTTTGGCGCGGTGGCGTTGGCGCAGGGTTTTCTGCTCTTCGAGGGCCCCGATTACTCGAAGTACACCACCCACGCCCAACTCCACGTCTGGAAGGACAGCGCCTACGCGCCCGGGCCGTACGGCAAGATCGGCTCGATGGCCGACAACGACGACGCCACCGTGCCCGAAATCTGGAAACGCATCCTCGCCACGATGGAAAAGGAGGCCCTGCGCGACCCCGCCGACATGCGCCCGTACACCAACACCATCCCCGGCACCCAGGTGACTTACGTGATGATCCCCGTGCCGGGCGGCGAGTTCGAGATGGGCAGCCCGGACCACGAGCCCGGCCGCAAGCCCGACGAAGGCCCGCGGCACAAGGTCAAAATCTCGCCCTTCTGGATCGGCAAGTTCGAGGTCACCTGGAACGAGTACGAGTTGTTCATGTACCCGGACGACGAGAAGAAACTCCGCGCCGAGTTCCCCACCGAGGACTACGTCAACCAGGTCTCCGACGCCGTCACCCGGCCCTCGAAGCCGTACACCGAAATGAGCTTCGGCATGGGCCGCGACGGCTACCCGGCCATTTGCATGACCCAACACTCGGCCAACAAGTACTGCCACTGGCTCAGCGCCAAGACCGGCCACTTCTACCGCCTGCCCACCGAGGCCGAATGGGAATACGCCTGCCGCGCCGGCACCAACACCGCCTACTCCTTCGGCGACGATCCCGCCCGGCTCGGCGAGTACGCCTGGTACGAGGACAACGGCGACTTCAAGTACCAGAAGGTCGGCCGCAAGAAACCCAATCCTTGGGGCCTGCACGACATGCACGGCAACGTCTGGGAATGGTGCCTGGACCAGTACGTGCCCGATTACGCCCAGGTCATCGAAAAGGCCGGCCTCGTGGACCCCTGGTACAAGGCCACCGCGCCCTACCCCCACGTCGTGCGCGGCGGCTCCTACGATGACCCGGCCGACCGCCTCCGCAGCGCCGCCCGCCGCGGCTCGGACCGCTCCTGGAAGATGCGCGACCCGCAATTGCCCAAGAGCATCTGGTGGCATTCGGACGCGCCCTGGGTGGGTTTCCGCATCGTCCGCCCCTTCAAGGTCCCGCCGCCCGAGCAACTCCGCCACTACTGGACCAGCGGCGTCGAGCGCGACTGAGCCCCGGTGCTGAACCCCGGCGGCGTAGTGCGGATCAATTCGCCGGCGGGCCTTGGCGCGGCGGTTCGGTACCGCCCGGCAAAGCCCGTTGTAAAATGGCCGGCAACTTGCACTCGCCGCCGCCCGCGCGCGTGGCAATATGCCACCATGATTGTCACCACCACTCCCAACGTCGAAGGCCGGCCCATTCGCCAGTACCACGGCGTGGTCACCGGCGAAGCCATTCTGGGCGCCAACCTCTTTCGCGACCTTTTCGCCGGCATCCGCGACATCGTGGGCGGCCGCACCGCCAGCTACGAACGGGTCCTGCGCGACGCGCGTGAAACGGCCCTGGCCGAAATGAAAGAAGCCGCCGCCGCGCTCGGCGCCAACGCGGTGGTGGGCGTGGACATTGACTACGAAACGGTCGGCGGCCAGGGCAGCATGCTCATGGTCAGCGTCAGCGGCACCGCCGTCACGCTCGCCTGAGCCCGAGTGCCGACTCGATCTGGGACGACGTAGTCTATCCGGGGGTGGTACGGGCCACTGGCCCGTAGCGGCGGGCTACCAGCCCGCCGCAGGTAGGCCGGTTCGAGCGCACCAGTTGGTGGACCGGCTTTAAGGCCCGGAGTCGGCGGCAGGTTGCCGCCTGCCTGCGGCAGGCAGGCCGACCACGGCCAGGTTGGCCGTGCCACCCGGAACTTCCCGAATCGTTCCGTCTGAGTCGCAACGCGAGGCCCGCGACCGCGGCGCTGTCCGCCTTGTGGCGGCGCAGCGTGACGGGCCGGCAGGTCACACTCCGCCGCCGCCGGCCTGCCCTGGTTCACGCCGGTTCAGACTTCGGGCTTGGTGCCCGTGAGATGCTCGATGAGGCGCGGGATACCGTCCTTGATCCGGCCCGGTAGGTCGGGGTGCGCGGCGGGCAGGGCGCGCAGGGCGGGCAAAACGGGCCGGGTCTTGGGCCCGAGGTGGTCGAGGGCGTTGAGGGCTTCGAAGGCGATGTACGGCTGGCGCGGGTCGAGCCGGGCCTGAGCGAGCAAGGTCGCCAGCGCCGCGTCCAGGTCGGCGGCGTCGCCGAAGCGGGCCAGGGCTTCCGCCGCGGCGATGGCCACCGAGGGAGATTCATCCGCCAGCAGCCGGCGCAGGGGCTCGCGCGCGGCCTGCACGGCCGCTTCGCCGCGGATGAGGTGGCCCATCACCGCCCAGTAACGCCGCCCGGGCTCGGGGTCCGCCAGCGCCGCGGAGAGCTGCGCGTCGCCGCCCGGGCCGGGCAGGGAAGCCAGCTCGGCCAGTTCCAGAATGCGGTCCAGCGGGTAGCGGCCCGGGTCGGCGCCGAAAGTCCCGGGGGCGAGTTCGCCGCGTCGGCGCTCGCGTTCGGCCTCGGGCAGAAACCCCAGGTCGCGCGTGGCCCGGAGGTGTTCCTGCAGGGCCGCGCGCAGGCGGCGCAACACTTTTTGGTGGGCGGGAGATGAAGCCAGGTTGGTGACCTCGTCCGGGTCGGTTTGCAGGTCGTAGAGTTCTTCCGGCTCGCGCGGTTGCCAGAAACGCGCCTGTGCGGGCGGGAGCCGGCCGGCGTCGTAAAGCGCCTTCCACACCCGGGTGGTGGGGGTCTCGAACATGTAGGCCACGTGCTGCCCGTGCGGCAGGTGGGGCAGGTAGTTGCGCAGGTACACGTACCGACCGTCAGTGACGCTGCGCACCAGGTCGTACCGCTCATCCATCCGCCCGCGGTAACCGAAGTTGAACCGCGGCGCCGGCCCGGCGTACGGCCCCAGGAAGGCGGTGCCCTGCATCCACGGCGGTGGGGCGACGCCCGCCAGGCTCAGCAGCGTGGGCGCCAGGTCCACGAAGTTCACCAGCCGGTCGGAACGACCGCCCGGGCGGTAGTCCGGCGGCGCCAGGTGCCGCCACTTCTCGGGCACGTACACGATCAACGGCACATGCAGGCCGGAGTTGTAAACAAACCGCTTGCCCCGCGGCAGGCCGGGCCCGTGGTCGCCGTAGAAGAAAATGATCGTGTCCTCGGCCAGCCCCGCCGCCTCGAGCTCGCGCAGGTTCTGCCCGGCCAGGGCGTCCATCTGGCTGATCAGGTCATGATACTGCGCCCAGTCGCGCCGGACCTCCGGCGTATCCGGGTGATACGCGGGCACGCGCACCCGGGCGGGGTCGTGGACCAGGGTGTGGGGGCGCTTCCGCACCTGGCTCTCGTGGGTGACGGTGTGGTTGAAGATGGCGAAAAACGGCCGGCCCAGCGGGCGGTTGGTCCAGTGCGCGCGACGGGAGGACTCGTCCCAAACCACGCCGGGCTTGAGCAGGTTGTAATCCTCCTTCTCGTTGTTCGTGCAGTAATAGCCGGCCTCGCGCAGCAGTTGCGGGTACATGCGCGTGCCCGGCGGCATGGGCACCAGACTGCGCATGTGCTCGGCGCCCAGCGTGGTCGGGTACATGCCCGCGATGATGGCCGTGCGGGCCGGGGCGCACACCGGCGCGCCCGACCAGGCGCGCGTGTAGATCATCCCGCGGGCGGCCAGGCGGTCCAGGTTCGGCGTGACGGCGTCGGAGTGGCCGTAACAGCCCAGATGCGGGCCGATGTCCTCGCAGGTGATCCACAAGATGTTCGGCCGGGCGACGGCGGGGGCCGGGACGGCGGTTTCACCGGCCAGCGGCGCGGGCGCCAGCGCCAAGGCGGCCGGCAGCGCGAGGGCGAGACAACGCAACGAGTTCATGCGGGAAAGACGAGCAGCATCCTGAGCCGCAGCCCGACCGCCCGGCAACGCCAAAACCTGCCTCCTCAACCCGCCGGGCGCTTCCCGGTTTAGCGCAGGCAGTTATTCCTGACGTAGCGCAGGTTGCACAACCTGCCGTATCGCCGACTTCCAGTCGGCGGGGCAAGACCGGGCGTGGCCGGCAGGAGTTCACCGCGTTTGCGGATTGGAAATCCGCGATACGGCAGACTCGGAGGTCTGCGCTACGGCAGCGTCCTCCCGGCGACCCGTTGCCAAAAGACGAGAAACGCTCTAACCCGCTTCCCGTTGCCCCACCGTGGCTTGGTCCGGCTTGGCAAGCCTGCAGAGCCAGGGGCCAGCCCAACAGGACCCGGCCATACCCTTGCCGCGCCTACCGACCTGAGGCACAATGGCAGCACGTAATGCCGGATTCCGCAGTTGACCTTGGGGTCAGCCGTGGCCGGCCAATAAGCACTCTCAGCAACCTCAGCCCTATGCGATTTCGACACTCTGCAGGCTTCGGAAAACGAATTGAGTTCTGGATCATTGGTCAGATGCTCAAAGAAGGGTTGGACGTTTACGTCCCGCTTGTTGACGACAATGCCATTGACGCAGTTGTGCGGCGGAAGGACGGGACTTTTGTTGAGATTCAGATCAAGGCGCGCTCGAAAGATGTGGTCGAGGGGGACGCAGCATTGTTCGCGGCCATTCCGCATGAGGTGCGCCCAGGCTATTGGTTCGTGTTTTACTCCGAGCGCCTCCACACGATGTGGATTATGAACTCTTAGGATTTCATCACGGAATCAGTTCAGAACAAGCACGGCAAGAACGCTGGAAAACGGAGCATCTGGTTCAACGGCAAAAGACGGAACAAGGAAAACGGCGCCTTCGTGGAGTACATTTACCCGAGATTTCAAAAGTATGTTGCGACTGATTTTAGGAGACTCACAGAGTCGGCGGCTTAACAAGGGCACTGGCGCGAACTGCCGCCCTACTACTCCGCCCGGCGCCGGGCGGAAGTTCGGGCGTGCCTCGTACGCTCCATTCCAAGGGTGCGGGACGGTTGTTGCTTAGCTCTGGCTAAAGACGCTATATTGCCCGGCGTGACGAAGAATGATTGGCAAGGACTTTGGGCCATTCTTTGGCGGGTTCTGATTTTTGTCCCGATTCTGGGAATTCTTGGTTTGGCTTTGCTGGTGTTGGTCATCGCTGCATTTGTAGCTCCGCCAATTTATTCGGTTTTTGCTTTCCTCACGGATGATTGGATTTGCGGCATCATGGCACTCGCAGTGTGGGTAGTGGTGCTGCGCTTCCGTCGGCCTATTTTGCGCTGGACGCTGGAGGGGATTGAACACGCGAGCCTCTAACCGAGTCACCGGACCGGACGCCGGCAGGCCATGGTTGCCAAAGCGGATGCTTTGGGCCGCACGCGTCGTTTAGTTCTGGCTTTCGGAGGTCTTCCGCCTTGATTGATTCGGGCTGGATTCTGCAGCGCCCTCGCGCTGCGCCTCGTAGGCACAAATTGACTCCCCATTGGGCCAGTCATCCCCGGTAGGGCGCCGCTGCGCCGGCGCCGCAGCCGGCCGCGCCGCAGCGCGGCCCTACCGCGTGAAGGCAGCGGAAAACATGACAGGGTGTCGTTGCGCCGGTGCCGCGTCGGCACCGATTGGCGCTCACCGTAAGCGGTCACCCGCGCGCCGAAGCAGCCGTACGCGTGGCCTGTCCAGCAACGCCGGGGGCGGGCTGCTCCCCACCAGTTTTTCAGGTTCAACCCGCTTCCGGCCGCCCGTCCTGCCGATCCGTTCCGGCGCGTGTTCCGGCCGCCAGCACGGCCGCGCCCACCAGCAGCGCGCCGCCCACCAGCACGCGGCCGCCCAGCGGTTCGCCCAGGAACCCCCACGCCAGCGCCACGCCGTAAACCGGCTCGAGCGCCGCCGTCACGCCCGCCACGCGCACCGGCACGCGACGCAACGCGGCGGTGAACGCCCAGTGCGCCAGCCCGGTGAATACCGCACCGAGCAACACCAGCCAGGCCCGGTCCCGCGCGCTCACCGCCGCCAGGTGCGGCGCCGCCAGCGGCAGGAGCACCAGCCCGGCCACGCCCGTTTGCGCGGCCACCAGGCGCCGCGCCGGCCACCAGCGCAACAGGCGGCGGTTGGCCAGCGATAGCACGGCAAACGTCAACCCCGCCCCCAGCCCGCACGCCGCCGCCCGACCCGCTTGCGTGCCGAAGCTCCACTCCGGCACCACCAGGGCCAACCCCGCCAACACCCCCAGACAGGCGCCAAAGTCGCGGACCTGCCAACGCTCGCCGCAGACCAGCGGCTCAAGCGCGACGGCAAAGAGCGGGTAACTGGCGAAGGTCAGCAGCCCGAGCGTGACCGAGCCCAGTTGCACAGCGGCGAAGAACGCCCACCAATGCGCCGCCAGCAGCGCCCCCATCGCGAGCAAAGCCGTCGGCAGCCAGCGAGGACGCTCCGCGGCGGCCGTGGCCGACGCCGAGCGCCCCGTGAGCGAGAGGCCCGCCACCGCGGCCAGCACCAGCGCGCCCACGAGCGACCGGACGCACGTCACCACCAGGGGTGGGGCGGTGACCAGGCGGCCGATGAGACCCGCGCCCCCGAACAACACCACCGCGCCGTGCATCGCCAGCAGCGCCTGCCGCGAGGAGTTCACGGCGTCGCGCCCGCTACTTGTTGAAGCGGAAGTTCACCACGTCGCAATCCTCGAGGACGTAGTTCTTGAGCTCCAACCGCTGTTTGCCGGCCCGTTTGGCCCCGGTCTCGCCGCCGTGCTCGACCAGGTCCTGGAAGCCGATGACTTCCGCGCGGATGAACCCCTTTTGGATGTCGCTATGGATGGTGCCCGCGGCTTCCCAGGCCGTGGTGCCGCGGCGGATCGGCCAGGCGCGGTTTTCCTTGCCGCCCACGGTCAGGAAACAAATCCAGCCGCTCTCCCGGTAGGCGCGCAACAGCAGGGCCTCCGGGTTTTGCAACTCGGCCGCCTCGGCCACGATCACGGGCTTGTGGGTGTGGAAATTGTGGGCGGCGATGGCCTGCAACTCCTCTGCCGACAGGCCCTGCTCGAGCACCGTGCGCTCGCTGATCAACGCCTCGGCCAGTTTCTCGAGCACCGCCCGCTCGGTCGGCGAGGGATCGCGCCCCAGCCGGGCCTCGACGAAGTCCAGGTCCTTGGTGAGCAGGTCCGCCAGCGCGGCGCGCGTGGTCAGGATGGCGTCCGCGGTGAGGGTTTCGCCCTCGCCCACCAGGTCCACCTGGGCGTAGGTCTTTTTCTTGGCCTCGACCAGGCGGTCCACCTGGTCCAGGCGCGGGTCTTTGAGGTTGGCCCGGCCCAGCGGGAGGCTGGAGAGGCCGAAGAGCGCAATCTTCATCCGCACTGCTTAGGCGGTGGGCGGGGCGGGGTCAAGGCGCGGACGGGCTGAACTGGCGGGCGGGCATGGGGGCGTCACACGGCCGGCCGGTTCAGCGCCTTGCGCAGCGCCGCGATCGTGGCCGCGCAGGCCGCCTCGTCGTCCAGCGCGTTGAGGGCCGCGTTGAACGGCTCGGCCCGCACCGGGCCGTCGTAGCCGATCCGGTCCAGAGCCCGCAGGAACGGCGCGAGGTCCATCACCCCGGTCGCGGCGGGGAGTTCGCGCTGGCCGTCCAACTGCTCGTGTTTGGCGCGGCCCGCCGGGGCGTCGTTCAGGTCCACGGACACCACGTCCTCGGCCCGCAGCGCAAGCAGGTCGGCCTCGGTATCATCCGCCTGCCACCAGTGCCAGGAATCGAGGATGACGCCCACGTTGCCGGCGCCGATTTCGGCGATGAGCTCGCGGGTCTCGGCCAGGTTGTGGACGAAGGGAAAGCGCGCGCCCGCGCGGGAGGTGAAGGTGCCCACGTACTCGAGGCCCAGCCGCAGGCCGTGGTCGGCCAGGATTTGCGCCACGGCCCGCAGGCGCTCGGCGTGGCGGCGGAAGTTTTGCGGGTAGGTGAGCGTGTTGCTGGCCGGCGAGAGCCAGGTGCCGACGCGCGTGACGCCGGCGCGTTGCAGCCCGGCCGCCAGCGCGGGGAGCGCCTCGAGGCTGGCGCGAAAAGCGGCGTCGTCCCGGCGGAATTCGACCGGCAGGCCGGCCGCGCCCCAGACCAGATTGGCGCGTTGGAGCCGCTCGAGCAACGCGGCCAGGGCCCCGGCCTCGAGGCCGGCCAGGTGGCGCGGGAACGGCTCGACCGCGTCGAAGCCAAACTGCGCCGCCAGCGCGAGGGCGCGGTCCTGATCGGCCTGGACGCCGATGCTGCCGGGCGAAAGGCAGGCTTTCAGGCGGGTACGGCGAGGTTCGAGGGCGCGCGCCGACCGCGCCGCCGCGGCGGCCAGGGCGGAGGCCGTCAGTCCCAGGAAACGGCGGCGGGAGAGGGTGAGGGGCGGTTTCATGACCGGAGTTTGCGTTCGAGGATTTCGCCGGCCAGGGCGGGGTTGGCCTTGCCGCGGCTGAGTTTCATCACCTGGCCTTTGAGGAAGTTCAGCGCGGCGGTCTTGCCCGCCCGGTAATCCTCCGCCGGACCGGGATGGGCGGCCAACACCTGGTCGCACAACGCCTCGAGCGCGGCGGTGTCGCTGACCTGCGCCAGGCCGTGCCGCTCGACGATGGCCCGGGGGGCCTGGCCGGTGTCGAACATTTCGTGGAAGACGCGCTGGGCCGCTGAGCTGCTGAGCGTGCCTTCCTCGACCAGGGCCACGAGTTCGAGCAGGTGTTCGGGCGGGAACTTGAGCGCGGCCAGCGCGGCCGCCGAGTCCGCGGGCCGGGCGGCCGGCTCGGCGGAGTCGCCGGGGGCCGGGGTGTCTGGCGCGCCGGCCGTGGCCGGGGCGGCCAGGCGGGCGCGGAGGTTGTTGAGAATCCAGTTGGCGAGGGCCTTGGGCTGGCGTGCGCGGGGAGCGAGGCGCTCGAAGTAATCGCCCAGGGGCACGTCGTGCTTGAAGACCTCCGCGTCCCCGGCGGGCAGGCCATAGTCGCGCATGAAGCGGCGTTTGCGGTCCAGGGGCAGCTCGACCACGCGGGCGCGCACGGCCTCCAGCCAGGCCGGTTCGGGCGCCAGCGGCATCAGGTCCGGGTCCGGGAAGTAGCGGTAGTCGTGGGCCTCTTCCTTGGTGCGCATTTCCTCGGTCACGCCGGCGGCGTCATCCCAGCGGCGGGTGGACTGGTGGAGCGTGCCGCCGGCGCGCAGGACCTCGATCTGGCGGGCGATTTCGTACTCGAGGGCCCGGCGCACGCCGGAGAAGGAGTTGAGGTTTTTGATTTCGATCTTGGCCCCGAGCGCGGTCGTGCCCGCCGGGCGCACGGACACGTTGACGTCGCACCGGACCATGCCCTTTTCCATGTCGCAGTCGCTGATGCCGCCGCGGACCAGGATTTCCTTGAGCGCGGTGAGGTAGGCGTAGGCCATGTCGGGGCTGGCGATGTCCGGTTCGGACACGATTTCCAAGAGGGGCACGCCGGCGCGGTTGAAGTCCACGCCGCTGTGGCGCTCGAAGTGGAGGCTCTTGCCCACGTCCTCCTCGAGGTGGGCGCGGGTGATGCGGACCATCGGCAGCCCCAGCGGCCCGCGCCGGGGGCAGGGACCGGTGTACTCGAACTCGACGTAGCCTTGGACCGTCGAGGGCAGGTCGTACTGGGTGATCTGGTAGTTCTTGGGCATGTCCGGGTAGAAGTAGCTCTTGCGGTCGAACCGCGCGCGCGGCGGCAGCGTGCAGTGGAGCAGCAGGCCGGTCAGGGCGGTCAGGCGCAGGGCCTCCTCGTTGGGCACGGGCAACGCCCCGGGCAGGCCCAGGCACACCGGGCAGACCAGGGTGTTGGGCGGCGCGCCGAAGGCGTTGGCGCAGCCGCACCACATCTTCGAGCGGGTCTTGAGCTGGACGTGGGTTTCCAGACCGATGACGGCTTCGTAGTCCATGACGTTGACCGCGCCATCCAACCACGCGCGCCCGGGAAAGGACAGCCGTTTCGCGGGAGCGGCCGGCTTGGCCCGGGCCCTTTTCGCGCCGCCGGGCGCGTGCGTCGGGCGGCGCAAATGCGCGTGGACTTCCGGCCCGGCCCGGTGGTTGAATGCCCGCCCGATTTGCATGGACGAGACCTCCAGCCTCATCGCCCAACGCCGCGCCAAGCTCGAGGCCCTGCTTGCCCGCGGCCTTGACCCGTTCCGGAACAAGTTCACCCCCACCCACGGCTGCGGCGAGGCGCGGCAGCGGTTGCTGTTGAGCGTGGAAAATCCGGGCGACCCGCGCGCCCTGCCCGAGGGCACGCGCGTGGCCGTGGCCGGACGCATCACCGCCCACCGGGACATGGGCAAGAGCCAGTTCCTGGACCTCAAGGACCAGTCCGGACGCCTCCAGGTTTACGCCCAGAAACAGGTCCTGGGAGACGAGGCGTTCGAGATTTTCAAGCACCTGGACCTGGCGGACTTTCTGGGCGTCGAGGGCCCGTTGTTTCGCACCAAGACCGGCGAGCCGAGCGTGCGCGTGGAACGCTTCACCCTCCTGGCCAAGGCGCTGCGGCCGCCCCCGGCCAAGTGGCACGGCCTGGAGGACACCGAGATTCGCTACCGGCAGCGCTACCTGGACCTGATGACCAACGACGCGGTGCGCGAGGTCTTTTTGCGGCGCTCGGCGCTCATCCGCGAGACCCGCGCCTTCTTCCACGCCCGGGGGTACGTCGAGGTCGAGACCCCCCTGATGCAGGCCATTCCGGGCGGCGCGGCGGCGCAACCGTTCAAGACCTGGCACAACGCGCTGGGGTGCGAGTTTTACCTGCGCATCGCCCTCGAGCTGCACCTCAAGCGCCTGCTGGTGGGCGGCCTGGACAAGGTCTTCGAGATCGGCCGGGTCTTCCGCAACGAGGGCCTCTCGCGCCGCCACAACCCCGAGTTCACCCTGCTCGAGGCCTACGAAGCCTACGGCGACTACGCCACGATGATGGAAACGGTCGAAAGCCTCATCCTCCACCTGGCCGACACCGTGCTGGGCACGCGCCGGATCGAGCAGCGCGACGCCGAGGGGCGGGTGGTGCGGACGATTGACCTGCAACCGCCCTGGCGGCGCGCGCGCTACAAGGACCTGGTGCGCGCGGTGGCGGGAGCGGACTGGTTCGACGTCTCGCCGGCCGAGCGCCGGCGCCGGGCCCTCGAGGACCTCCACCTGGGCGGCGATGTCGCCGCGGGCTGCGAAGATTTCGAGGTCACCGGGGCGGTCTTCGAGAAACGCGTCGAGCCGACCCTCATCGAGCCAACCTTCGTCACGCACCTGCCCAAGGAACTGGTCCCCCTCGCCAAACGCGCCCCCGAAGAGCCGGACACCGTCGAGGTCTTCGAGCTGTGCATCGGCGGGCAGGAAATCGCCCCCGGTTACACCGAGCAAAACGACCCCCTCGAGCAACGCGAGCGGCTCGAACACCAGGCCGGGGGCGAACGCCAGAAACTGGACGAGGACTTTCTGCTGGCCCTCGAGCACGGCATGCCCCCGGCCGGCGGCATCGGCATCGGCATGGACCGCTTGTGCATGTTGTTGCTGGGCCAGGAGAGTATCCGCGACGTCATCCTCTTCCCGCAGCTCAAGCCGAAGTAGCTCGCTGCCACGGCGGCCGCCGCGCCGGCGGCAAGCCTGCACCGGCTCAAGCCGTCATCCGGCGCAGTTCCGCCGCGAACCCCTCGCGGAAGGTGGGGTAGCCCAGCGCGCATCCCAACTCGGCACGCAGCCGCGCGTTGCTGACCCGCTTGCTGGTCAGCCCGCGCCGCCGCTCGGCGGCCGCTGCCTCCGGCGCCGGCGGCGGCATCGGCCGGGAGGTCACGCGCGCCAGCCAGGCGAACAGGTCGCGCTGCGTGACCGGTTCGTCGTCGCTCACGTTGTACACGCGGCCGGGTTGGCCGCGCTCCAGCGCGGCGAGGATGGCGGCCACCACATCGTCGCGGTGAATCATGTTCAGGACCCGGCGGCCGTCCCCCTCGAGGCGGGCTTCGCCGGCGAGGAATTGCCGCAGCCAGTAGCCCCGGCCCGGACCGTAGATGCCCGAAAGCCGCAGGATGAGCGCCGGGAAACCGCGCTCCCGCGCGGCGTCCAGCAGCAATTGCTCCGCGGCGATGAGCGCCGCGGCCGTGTGGGTGGCGGCCTGCACCGGCGAGTCTTCGGTCACCACCGAGCCGTCGTTTTGGGCGTACACCCCGGTGCTGCTGGTGTACACGAACCGCCCCGGCGGCCGCGCCACCAGCCATGCCAACAGGTTGCGGGTGCCCTCGAGGTAGGTGCGACGGTACTCTTCCGGGCTGCCGCCGGAGGCCGCCACAGAGTTCACGACCCAATCAAAATCGGGCGCAATGGCCGCCAGCGTCGCCGGCTCGGTGATGTCCCCCCGCTGCGGCTCGATGCCCGCGGCGCGCAGTTCCGCGTCCGCGGCGTCCGTCCGCCGCAACCCCACCACCTGATGGCCCTGCCGGACCAGGGCGGTTCCCAGCGGCAACCCGACGTAGCCGCAACCCACAATCAGCACGCGCATGACGCGCCAATGATGCCCCGCTTCGCGTCGCAGGCAAACGCCGGAAAACCCGGCGCCGGGCGGGCCCGCGGCGTCACCGGCGCGGGCCGCCGGGACGGGGCGCGGGCGGGGCCGCGGTCGGCGGGGGCGGCGGCGCCAGCACGGTCTGCAAGGCCGGACGCGCGGCCAGTTCGGCCAGCACGCGACGGAGGTCCTCCGGCGTGCGGAGGCCCTGCCAGAACTGGCCGCGCAGGGCGGGGTCGAGGGTGAGATTGCGTTCGGGCGCGCGCAGGTTGACGCGGCGCACGCGCTCGAGGGTGAGGTTGAGGGTGTCCACGCCGGCGAAGCGCAGCCAGGCGGGCTCGCGGGAGGTGTCCGCGGGTGCGCGAGCGGCCAGCGCGCGCAGGTTTTGCCCGCCGCGGCCGTCTTCGACGACCACCAGTTCGGCCAGATGCAGGCGGAGCAGGCGCAGGTGCAGGTCGCCGCGCCCGAGCGCGGCGCGGTCGTATTCGAGGTGCACCTCCTGGGCCACGAGCCAGGGGGCGCCGCCGAACTCGGGCGGGTTGTAGAGCCGGACGCTTTCCGCGCGCAGCACGGGCGCGAACAACGCGGCCTCGAGGCGGCCGATTTCCAGCTCCAGGCCCGTGGCGCGGCGGAAGCGGGTTTCCAGGTATTCCTCGAGCAGGAGGTCCTTGAGCAGGACCAGGGCGAGGGCCAGCAGGAGCGCCAGCACCAGCAGGCGGAAGAGCCATCGCACGAGGAATTTCATCGCCGCCGCCGGGATAACACGCGGCGGCGGGCAAGGCAATGCGGCGGGCGGGAAGGATGCCGCTTGAAACTAGAATTGTTCTAAGTCTTGACGCCGCCGCGCCCCGCGCTACCTTGCCCGCGCCATGAAACGGAAGTCCTCCCCGGAACCGGGCGGCGAGGCGCTCGAGGCGCAGTTGGCCCGCGCCGGGCTGCGTCCCACCGCGCAGCGCCAGCACGTGTATCGCGTGCTGCTGCGCAAGCGGGACCACCCGACCGCCGAGGAGGTCTTCCTGCGTGCCAAGCAGGAAATCCCGGACATCTCGATGGCCACGGTGTACAATTGCCTCGACGCCCTGGTCCGCTGCGGCCTGGTCAAGCAGGTCCATCACGACCGCGGCGCCACACGCTACTGCTCGAATATGACCGAGCACCACCACTTTTACTGCGACGAGTGCGGCGGCGCCTTTGACATCACCACCGACCCCGAGGCGGGGCATCCGGAGATGACCCTGCCGCCCGGCTTTCAGATGCGGCGCTACGAAATCGCCTTTAACGGCCTGTGCCCGCAGTGCGCCGCCCGCAAGTCCCGGAACCACCGCTAACCCCATGAGCACCGCCCTCCAGACCCTCGAAGAGTTCGTCAACACCGAGTACAAGTACGGCTTCGTCAGCGACATCGAGACCGAGGCCCTACCGCCCGGCTTGAGCGAGGACACCATCCGCGCCATCTCCGCGCGCAAGCGCGAGCCGGCCTTTCTGCTCGAGTGGCGGCTGAAGGCCTACCGGCACTGGCTGCAGATGACCGAGCCGCGCTGGCAAAAGGCCGTGTACCCGCCCATCAATTACCAGGACATCATCTACTTCGCCGCGCCCAAGACCCGCAAACCGCTCGGCAGCCTGGACGAGGTGGACCCCGAGCTGCGCCGGACCTTCGAGAAACTGGGCATCTCGCTCGATGAGCAAAAACGCCTGGCCGGCGTGGCCGTGGACGCGGTCATGGACAGCGTCTCGGTGGCCACCACCTTCCAGAAAGACCTCGAAAAGCTCGGCATCATCTTCTGCTCCTTCTCGGAGGCGGCCCAGAAGCATCCCGACCTGGTCGAGAAGTACCTCGGCACCGTGGTGCCGCCGAACGACAACTTCTTCGCCGCGCTCAACTCGGCGGTCTTCAGCGACGGCTCGTTCTGCTACGTGCCCCGGGGCGTGCGCTGTCCGATGGAACTTTCGACCTACTTCCGCATCAACGCCTCGAAGACCGGCCAGTTCGAGCGCACGCTGATCATCGCCGAGGAGGGGGCGTACGTGAGCTACCTCGAGGGATGCACCGCGCCGATGCGGGATGAAAACCAGCTCCACGCCGCCGTGGTCGAGTTGATCGCCCTCGAAGGGGCCGAAATCAAGTACTCGACCGTCCAGAACTGGTACCCCGGCGACAAGGAAGGCCGGGGCGGGATTTACAACTTCGTGACCAAGCGCGGCCTCTGCAAGGGCCGCCGCTCGAAGATTTCCTGGACCCAGGTCGAAACCGGCTCGGCCATCACCTGGAAATACCCGAGCTGCATCCTGCTCGGCGACGAATCGGTGGGCGAGTTCTACTCCGTGGCCCTCACCAACCACCGCCAGCAGGCCGACACCGGCACCAAAATGGTCCACGTGGGCCGGAACACCCGCAGCACCATCGTCTCGAAAGGCATCGCCGCCGGCCAAGGTCAGAACACCTACCGCGGCCTGGTCAAAATCCAGAAATCCGCCACCGGCGCGCGCAACTTCTCCCAGTGCGACTCGCTGCTCATTGGCGACCGCTGCGGCGCGCACACCTTCCCGTACATCGAGGTGCGCAACACCACCGCCCAGGTCGAGCACGAGGCCACGACCTCGAAGATCGGCGAGGACCAGATTTTTTACTGCAACCAGCGCGGCCTCTCGAAGCAGGACGCGGTCAACCTCATCGTCAACGGCTTTTGCAAAGAGGTCTTCCGCGAATTGCCCATGGAGTTTGCCGTCGAAGCCCAGAAACTGCTCGGCGTCAGCCTCGAAGGCAGCGTGGGCTGAACCCGCCCCCGCCCCGGCTCGCGCCAGGCCCCCGAGTCCCGTTTGACCCCTGACTTGAACATGGAACCCATCCTCGAAATCCAGGATCTTCACGCCGGCGTGGACGGTCGCGAAATCCTCAAAGGCATCAGCCTGACCCTCCGCCCCGGCGAGGTCCATGCCATCATGGGCCCCAACGGCAGCGGCAAAAGCACCCTCGCCGCCGTACTGGCCGGCCGCGAGGGCTACACCGTCAGCGCCGGCACGATCCGGTACCTCGGCCAGGACCTGTTGGAAATGGAGCCCGAAGACCGCGCCCGGGCCGGCCTGTTCCTGGCCTTCCAATACCCGGTGGAAATCCCCGGCGTCAACAGCACCTACTTCCTCAAGGCCGCCCTCAACGAGGTCCGCAAGGCCCGCGGCCTGCCCGAGCTGGACGCCGTCGAGTTCCTCCAGTTCGTACGCGAGCGCATCAAGCTGCTCGAGCTCAACGAGGACCTCCTCAAGCGCCCGGTCAACGTCGGCTTCTCCGGCGGCGAGAAAAAGCGCAACGAGATTTTCCAAATGGCCGTGCTCGAACCCAAGCTGGCCGTGCTCGACGAAACCGACTCCGGTCTGGACATTGACGCCCTGCGCGTGGTGGCCGCCGGCGTCAACAAACTCCGGCGCCCGGACAACGCGCAGTTGGTCATCACCCATTACCAACGCCTGCTCAACTACATCGTGCCCGACTACGTCCACGTGCTCTGCGACGGCCGCATCGTCAAGTCCGGCGACAAACGCCTCGCCCTCGAACTCGAGGAAAAGGGCTACGACTGGATCCAGGGCTGCACCCTCTGCGAGCCCTGCACGCTCACCCCGGCCTGAACCGCTCCTGCGCCATGCCCACCACGCTTGAACCCCTCCGGCCAATCGCTCCCGCGGCGGACCGCCCCGCGCCCGCCGGCCCGCGCGCCGTCTTCGCCGCGCGCCGCGCCGGCGCCGCCGCCGAACCGGCCTGGCTGCGCGCAGCCCGCGAAGCCGGCCTGCGCCGCTTTGAACAGACCGGTTTTCCGACGCCGGCGGACGAAGACTGGCGCTTCACCAACGTGGCGCTCCTCGCCCAACTGCCCTTCCAACCGGCTCCCGAGCCGGCAGCGCCGCTCCCGGCAGAGGCCGCCCCAAAGCACCAGCCCTTCCACGGCCTGCCCGGCACGGTCCTGGTGTTCGTGGACGGTTACTTCGTGCCCCAACTGTCCACCGGCCTGCAACCGCCCGGCCGCGACGGCGCGGCGGTAATCGGGAACCTCCGCTCCGCATTGGCCCATGACCCCGACTCCCTGGGGGCGCTGCTCACGCGCCACGCTCCGGTGGACGACCACGCCTTCACCGCGCTGAACCAGGCCTTCTTCACCGACGGCGCCTACCTGCGGATTCCGGCCGGTTGCGCCCTCGAGGCGCCTGTGCGCCTGCTGTTTCTCGGCTCGGGCCGCGGGGACACGACTGCCAGCTTTGCCCGGAACTTGATCCACGTAGGCGCGGGCGCGCGGCTTACTCTGATCGAACACAGCGCCGGCCTGGCCGACTGTGGTTACGTGGCCAACCACGTCACCGAACTGGTGGCCGACGAGGGCGCGGAAGTCGAGCACCTCAAGTTCCAAGACCAGCCGGCGGGCGCGTTCGAGGTCTCTGGCCTGTACGTCCACCTGGGCCGCCGGGTGAAATTCTTTTCCCACTCGTTCGCCTTGGGCGCACGCCTCTCCCGCCATCACATCCGTCTGGGACTGCGCGGCGAAGACACCGAGGCGGTGCTCAACGGGCTGTACCTGGTCCACGGCGAGCGCCTGGCCGACCACCACATGATCGTCGAACACGCCAGCCCGCGCTGCGCCAGCCATGAATACTTCAACGGCATCCTGGCCGACCGCGCCCGCGGCGTCTTCCACGGCCGCATCCTGGTCCGGCCCGGCGCGCAAAAGACCGACGCCAAGCAGACCAACAAAAACCTCCTGCTCTCCGACGAAGCCACGGTGGACACCAAGCCGCAGTTGGAAATCTACGCCGACGACGTGAAGTGCACGCACGGCGCCACGGTCGGCCAGCTTCATCCGGAGCACGTCTTTTACCTGCGCTCCCGCGGCATTCCGCAAGAAACTGCGCGGCAGATGTTGATCCACGCCTTCGCCGGGGAGATCATTGACCGTGTGCAATGCGCCGCCGCCCGCGAGGCCCTGGACCGGTTAATCTGGGACCGCCTCGAGACCGAGGAACGCCTGGGCCTGGGCGCCCGCGACTGACCCGCCATGCTCGACGAGCTCTCCGACCTCTACCAGCAGGTCATCCTCGACCACAGCCGCAGCCCGCGGAACTTCCGCGCCCTGCCGGATGCCGACCGCACCGCCCGGGGCCACAACCCGCTCTGCGGCGACAACTACACCCTCTACGCCAAGCTCGACGGCGAGGTGGTCCGGGAACTGACCTTCCAGGGCTCCGGCTGCGCCATCTCGAAGGCCAGCGCCTCGATCCTCACCGAAACCCTCAAGGGCAAAACCCGCGCCGAGGTCCGGGCCCTCTTCGACAAGGTCCACCACCTGATCACCACCGGCCAAACCACGGGCAGCCTGGGCAAGCTGGACGTTCTGGCCGGCGTCCACAAATTCCCCGCCCGCGTCAAATGCGCCATGCTGCCCTGGCACGCCGCCCTGGCGGCGGTGACCGGCGAGGCCCAGGTTGTGAGCACCGAAAACCCGGCCGACTGATCCTTTGCCCCGTCATGGAAACTCCCGACAAAGTCGTCCTCAAACGCGACGTCCGGGCCACGGTCGTGCCCGTCGGCACGCCCGTAACCCTCAAGGCCGGCGAGACCGCCTATATCACCCAATCCCTGGGCGGCACCTACACCGTCGTCGTCCAGGGCAACATGTTCCGCATTGACGGCCGTGACGCCGATGCCCTTGGCCTCAAGGCCGCTGCCGCACCCGCCCCCTCGAGCCCCCGGCCGCAAACCCGCGAAGAGGTCGAGCAGGCCGTCTGGGCCGCCCTCAAGACCTGTTACGACCCTGAAATCCCGGTCAATATCGTGGACTTGGGCCTGGTCTATGACTGCCAGGTCACGCCCCTCGCAGACACCGGCACCTACCGTGTGGACGTGAAAATGACCCTCACCGCCCCCGGATGCGGCATGGGCCCGGTCATTCAGCAAGACGCTCAAAACAAAATCCTCGCCCTCGAAAACGTCGGCGAGGTCAATGTCGAGCTGGTCTGGGACCCGCCCTGGAGCCAGTCCATGATGACCGAGGCCGCCCGCCTCGAGCTGGGCCTGATGTAAACCGCGCCGCGCCCCGCCCGCTCTGCCGATGAATCCCGCCTCCGCTTCCCCCGCTGCCGCGTCGGCCCCGCCCGCCTCCGCCCTTGATTGGGCCGCGTTGCGGAACGACTTCCCCATCCTCGACCAACGCGTCCACGGCCACCCGCTGGTCTATCTGGACAACGCCGCCACGAGCCAGAAACCGCGCGTGGTCATTGACACCCTGCGCCGCTACTACGAGCAGGACAACGCCAACGTCCATCGCGGCATTCACGAACTGAGCCACCGTGCCACCCTCGCCTACGAGGGCGCGCGCGCCCGGGCCGCCCGCTTCCTGAACGCCGCCGGCCCCGAGGAAATCATCTTGACCCGCGGCACCACCGAGGGGATCAACCTCGTGGCCAACACCTGGGGCGCCACCCACCTCCGGCCCGGCGACCGCATCCTGCTCACCGAGATGGAGCACCATAGCAATCTGGTGCCCTGGCAACTACTGGCCGCCCGCACCGGCGCTCGGCTCACCTTCCTGCCCGTCACCGGCGACGAAGGCCTCCTGGACCTCGCCCAACTGGACCGCCTGCTCACCCCGGGGGTGAAACTCTTCGCCTTCACCCACATCTCGAACACCCTCGGCACCGTCAACCCCGTCGAGGAACTCTGCGCCCGCGCCCGCGCCATGGGCGCCGTGACGCTGGTGGACGCCGCCCAGAGCGCCGGCCACCGCCCGCTGGACGTCCAGGCCCTGGGCTGCGATTTCCTCTCCTTCTCCGGCCATAAAATCTGCGGCCCCACCGGCATCGGCGTGCTCTGGGGCCGCCGCGCCCTGCTCGAGGCCCTGCCCCCCTGGCAGGGTGGCGGCGACATGATCTCGAGCGTGGACTACCACGAAAGCCGCTGGAACACGCTTCCCCACAAGTTCGAGGCCGGCACTCCCCACATCGCCGGCGCCATCGGCCTGGCCGCCGCCATGAACTACCTCGACACCGTGGGCCGCGACCGCATCTGGCGGCACGACCAGGACCTCGCCCACTACGCCTACGAGCGCCTGAGCCGCTTCCCCGGGGTGCGCCTCTTCGGCCCGCGCACCGGCCGCGCCGGCGTGCTCAGCTTCCTGCTCGACGACATCCACGCCCACGACGTGGTCACCGTGGCCGACCAGTTCGGCGTGGCCCTGCGCGGCGGCCACCACTGCAACCAGCCCCTGATGAAAAAGCTCGGCGTCACCGCCACCGCCCGCGCCAGCTTCTACTTCTACAACACTCCGGCCGAGGTGGACCGGCTGGTCGCAGTGCTGGGCGAAATCCGGAAATTCTTCGGCGCGTAACCCCGGCCGCGTCCCGCCGGTGTGCCCGCCGCCGCTCTCGCGCGGCGGCGCGCAGACAAATTTTTCCCTGCCCGCGTTGACAGCCCCGTCCGGCTCGGGGGATAAGTGGGCATCGCCGGTTTCGGCGCCGGCTCGCCCCGTTCCGCAAACTCACGCCGAACCTTGAAACGCAGACAACCATGATCTGGCAGGCCGGTCGGCAGCGCTGGGAGTTCCCGCGTCCCACCCTCGTGATGGGGGTGGTGAACGTGACGCCGGACTCGTTTTACGACGGCGGCCGCTACGCCAGCCCCGAGACCGCCGTGGCCCACGCGCTCGAGCTCGAACGCCAGGGCGCGGACATCTTGGACATTGGCGGCGAGTCCACCCGCCCGGGCGCGACGCCGGTGGACGCCGCCGAGGAATGGCGCCGGGTCCGGCCCGTGCTCGAGGCCCTGGCCGGGCGCACCGCGGCCGCGCTGTCCATTGACACCCAGAAGCCGGCCGTGGCCCGGGCCGCCCTGGCCGCCGGGGCGTGCATCGTCAACGACATCGCCGCCAACCGCGAGGACCCCGAGATGGCGCGCCTGCTGGCCGAGACCGGCGCGGGCTACGTGTGCATGCACATGCAGGGCACCCCGCAGACCATGCAGACCGCGCCCCGGTACGCGGACGTGACCGCGGAGGTGGGCGAATTCTTTGCCCGGCAACTGGCCCGGCTGGCGGCGGCGGGGGTGCGCGTCGAGCAGGTAGTGCTGGACCCGGGTATCGGTTTCGGCAAAACGCTCGAGCACAATTTGCGGTTGCTGGCCCGGTTGGATTGCTTTAGACGATTCAACCGGCCGCTTTTGCTCGGGGCCTCGCGCAAGTCGTTCCTGGGCCAGTTGCTGGGCGTGCCGGCGGACGAGCGGCTGCCCGGCTCGCTGGCTTGCGCGGCCTGGGCGGTGCTGCGGGGGGTGCAGATCGTGCGCACCCATGACGTCGCCGCCACGCGGCAGGTGGTCCGGACCCTCGAGGCCCTGATGGGACACGGTGGATGTTGAACTGGTTGTACACACACTGGCGCGCGCTGGTGGAGATCGCCCTGCTCTCCGTGGGCATCCACTATGTCATCACCTTCATCCGCGGCACCCGCGCCGCCGCGGCGGTGACCGGGTTCCTCATCCTGCTCCTGTCGCTGACGCTCCTGACCACGCTGCTGGACCTGCAGGTGCTCAAGCTGCTGCTGCTGGCCCTGTTCCCCTCGCTGGCGGTCATTGTGATCGTGCTCTTCCAGCCCGAGCTGCGCCGCCTGCTGGCGCGCCTGGGCAACCTGCCGTTCTTCATCAACGTGCGCGAGCAGCGCGAAAGCATCGAGGTGATCGTCCAGGCGGCCGAGCGGCTGGCGGACGTGCGCATCGGCATGTTGGTGGCCATCGAGCAAACCGTGCCCGTGCACGACGTGGTCGAGTCCGGCATCGAGGTGGATTGCCAGGCCACGCCCGAGATGCTCGAGACGATCTTTTTCCCCAACAACGCCATCCACGACGGCGGCGTCATCGTGCGCGGCGACCGCATCACCCACGCGGCCTGCATCTTTCCCCTCAGTACCCGGCCGGACCTGAGCAAATCGCTGGGCACGCGCCACCGGGCGGCCATCGGCCTGAGCGAGGAGACCGACGCCGTCGTGGTGGTGGTCTCGGAAGAGAGCGGGGCGATTTCTTACGCCTACCACGGCGAATTGGTGCGCCAGGTGACGCTCGAGCACCTGCGCGATTTCCTGACCCGCAAACTGGTCAAGGCCCCGCGGCCGCGTTCCTGGATCGAATGGCTGCGCAGCCTGCGCCCGCGTCGCGCCGTCCGTACTCCCACGCCCGCGCCATGACCCTGCTCCGCCAACTGACCGCGAATCCGGGCTGGAAGATCGTCTCGGTGCTCCTGGCCACCCTGGTCTGGTTGCTGGTGCACTACAACATCACCGAACGGCAGCCGGCGGAGGTCCGCCGCGCCTTCGACCACCTCCCCATCACCGCGCTGCTCCAACCGGGCGACTCCCGCGCCTTCCGCCTCGACCCGGCCACCGCCCGCTTGACCGTGCGCGGCCCCGCCCGGGTGGTCGAAGCCCTCGACCCGGCCGAGCTGCAGGTCTTCGTCAACCTCACCGCGCCGGGCCCGCTGCCCCCGCGCGCCGACGTGGAAGTCCACGTCCCGCCCGGCCTGACCGTGGTCTCCCTGGCCCCCATCCAGGTCCGCGTCGAGCCCCTTTCCACCCCTCCCGGATCCTGATTCACTATGAGCACTCCGCCCCGCATTTTCGGCACCGACGGCGTCCGCGGCACGGCCAACATCGAACCGGTCACCGCCGAAACCGCCCTCAAACTGGGCCGCGCCGCCGCCCACGTCTTCAAGACCCTCTCCAGCCACGCCCGCGGCCTGGGCCGGCACAAAATCGTCATCGGCAAAGACACCCGGCTCTCCGGCTACATGCTCGAAAACGCCCTCTCCTCCGGCATCCTCTCGATGGGCGTGGACGTGATCTTCATCGGCCCGCTGCCCACCCCCGGCGTGGCCTACGTCACCCGCAGCCTGCGCGCCGACGCCGGCATCGTCATCACCGCCTCCCACAATCCTTACGACGACAACGGCCTCAAATTCTTCCGCGCCGACGGCTACAAGCTCGACGACGCCGTCGAGGCCCGCATCGAGGAACTGGTCTTCAGCGGCGCCATCAACCACATCCGCCCCGTGGCCAGCGAAATCGGCAAGGCCCTGCGCGTGGACGACGCCATCGGCCGCTACATCGAGTACGCCAAGGCCAGCTTCCCC
This sequence comes from uncultured Verrucomicrobiota bacterium, assembly GCA_964466945.1. GTDB lineage: Bacteria > Verrucomicrobiota > Verrucomicrobiia > Limisphaerales > J093 > DSVZ01. The sequence goes on from CAYXPA010000032.1 coordinate 29,437, forward strand.
AAGGGCATGACCCTCGAGGGCCTCCGCATCGTCGTGGACTGCGCCCACGGCGCCACCTACAAGACCACCCCCAGCGTCCTGCGCGAACTGGGCGCCGAGGTCATCGTGTACGGCAACCAGCCCGACGGCACCAACATCAACAAGGACTGCGGCGCCACCCACCCCGAACACCTCTGCCGCCGCGTCCTCGAACACCGCGCCCAACTCGGCATTGCCCACGACGGCGACGGCGACCGCGTCCAGCTCTGCGACGAACAGGGCAGCCTGGTGGACGGCGACGACATCCTGGCCATCTGCGCCCTCGAACTCCTCCAGCGCCGTGCCCTGCCCGAAAACACCGTCGTCTGCACCGTCATGAGCAACGCCGGCCTGGATGCCGTCCTCGCCGCCGCCGGCGGCCGCACCGTGCGCACCCCCGTGGGCGACAAACACGTCATCGAGGAAATGCTCCGCGGCGGCTACACCCTGGGCGGCGAACAAAGCGGCCACATTATCTTCCGCGACTACGCCACCACCGGCGACGGCCTCGTGGCCGCCCTCCAGGTCCTGAGCATCATGCGGGAAAAGGACGCCCTGCTCTCCCAGCTCCGCCTCTGCTGGACGCGCTTCCCCCAAAAACTCGTCAACATCCGCGTGCAGGAAAAGGTCCCCTTCGAGCGCTTGGACGGCTTTGCCGCGCTGCTGGCCGAGGCCGAAGCGGCGGTCGGCGCCGAGGGCGGCCGCGTGTTCGTGCGTTACTCGGGCACCGAACCCAAGGCCCGCGTGCTCGTCGAGGCCCGCACCGAGGAACTGGTGGACCTCTGGTCCGAACGCCTCGCCGCGCTCATCCGCGCCCAAATCGGCCGCTAAACTTTCCGCCGGCGTGCGCGCCGGGGCTGTGTCGGCCGCGCCGCAGCGCGGCCCTACCCAGTGAAGACACGGCGGACGACTTCGGCGGAAAACTTGGTAGGGCGCCACTGCGCCGGCGCCGCGCCGGCCCAACCGAAACACCAGAATTGCATGGGGAGCGCCCGCGCCTCGCGTGCCGTTTGGCGCGCCCTCGCGCCAAACCCGATCACCACCGTCTGGCGCCCCCATCCAACTTCCCCGGGCTCAAAACCGGAAATTCCACTCCGGCCGGGCATACTTCGCCGCCACCAGCTCGGCCGTGCGCGCCGCGGGCCACTCGGACGCGGGTTCGCGGGCGTCCCATGCCGCCCGCAACGCCGCCTTCACCGCCGCCGCCGGCACGCGCAGGTTCGTCAAGAACTCCTCGTGCGGCCGGCCGCCGCGGTAATCGGGCTCGCGCGAAGGCGGGGGCAACAGCGCCGTCACCAGCGCCAGATCGAACTCGAGCAAGAACGTGCCGTGAAACAACAGCGCCCGGCGCCCGCGCCGCTGCGCGTTGCCGGAGAACTTGCGCCCCTCCACCGCCAGGTCCGTGTCGCCGCGCCGGCGCACCGGTCGGCCCAGCAGGGCGCCCAGCGCGGTGGCGTGGCGGTTGAGAATCCAGAGGTTCGTGACGGTGATGCTGGCCGTGGCGGCGTGGTGGTCCAGACGCAGCGCCAGGGTGTAGTTCAGGCACCCGGGGCCCTGGACCACCGTGCCGCCGCCGGTGACCCGGCGCAGCACCGGCACCCCGCGCGCGCGGCAGGCCGCCAAGTCCGCCTCGCGCGCGGCGCGGTTCGCGTAGCCCAACACCACAAAAGGCGCGGGCGCCTCCCAGAAGCGCAACACCTCGGCGCCCCCGGCCTCGACCGCCTCCCACAGGGCTTCATCAGCGGCGAGGTTCTCCGCGGGCGTGGGCAGGGACAGGTCCAGGCAGCGCATGCAACGGCCGCTTGAGCCGCGGCCGGCGGAGTTGTACGCGCCCCACCCCCGCCGCTCAAGCCGCGGCGGGCAACGGCGACTCCGGGCCACATCCGTCGGTCCGCCCGGTTTCCACTCGCCCAGTTCCCGCTTGGCCGAAGGGGGGCGGGACCTACACTGCGGTGCGCATGGTGTTGTGGCCGGTCATTGAACGGGAGCTGCGCGTCGCCGCCCGGCGGGGCAAGACGTACTGGCTGCGCGTGGCGGCGGCGCTGGTGGCGGCGCTGGTGTGTGGCTGGGTGGTGTGGTGGGCGGGCAGCCAGCAGCCAAACGTCCAGTTGGGCCGCACGTTGTTCATGTATCTGAGCGTGCTGGCCTTCGCCTTTTGTCTGCTGGTGGGGCCGTTCCTCACCGCCGATTGTCTCAGCGAGGAAAAGCGGGACGGCACGTTGGGGCTGCTGTTTTTGACCGACCTGAGCAGTTGGCACGTGGTGGCGGGCAAGTGGATTGCGACGTCGCTGGCGGGGTTGTACGGCTTGCTGGCCATCCTGCCGGCGCTGGGGTTGCCGTTGCTTTTTGGCGGCGTGACGCCCGCCGAGTACGGCCGTACCGCGCTGGGGGTGACCAACGCGATCTTTTTTTCGCTGGCCGCGGGGATGCTGGTCTCGGCACTGAGCCGGGAGCAAACCAAGGCCACGCTGGGGGCGGTGGCGGTGGTGCTGGGCATCTCCGGGTTGGTGCCGGGGTTGTATGTGTTCCTGAGCGCGGTGTTTCTGGGCCGGCCGCTCACGGGCACGCCGCCGCTGGCGTTGTTGAGCCCGGCCTACACGGGCATCCTGGCCCAGGAGGCGGCGTACCGCGCGGCGCCGCACTTGTACTGGATTTCGCTCGGCCTGGGGCAGGCGATGGCCTGGGCGGGCCTGCTGGGCACGGCCTTGCTGGTGCCGCGGGTGTGGCGGGAGGACCCGGGAGAGAAGCCGGTGGCGCATCGCTGGCTGTACCGGCTGGGGTACACGGCCGGCTGGCGGCGCACGTTCCGGCGCCGGCTCGAGGTGAATCCGGTGTTTGCCGTGGCGGCGCGGCGGCGCTGGCCGCACTGGGTGTTCTGGTCGCTGGTGGCGCTGGTGGCGGTGAACGTGTACTGGATTGCCATCGGGTCGCGCCGGGTGCCGGGGGCGGCGCAATTTCACGCGAACTTCGCCCACGCGCTGATCTTCACCAACCGGGTCTGGATCACCGTCATGGCGTGTCATTTCTTCCTCGAGGCGCGGCGGACGGGGGCGCTGGAGCTGTTGCTGACCTCGCCCCTGCCGGTGCGGACGATCCTGCGCGGTCACGGGCGGGCGTTGCTGGCGTACTTCGCCGGGCCGGTGCTGGTGATCGGGCTCTTGCACGCGGGTTACGTGTGGGGCAACTGGACGCAGATCAGCGGCCGGCCCGGTCTGATGGCGTCGTCGCTGCTGCCCTATTACATTGCCTCGGCCTGCAGCAGCTACGTGAACTTCCTCACGGACGTGCTGGCGCTGTGCGCGGTGGGCGCGTGGTTGAGCCTCTCGTTGCGCAAGCCCGCCCTGGCGCTGCTGCTGACCTTCGGGCTGGTGATCCTCGGGCCGTGGGTGGTGGGCCATTATCTGCCGGGCGGTTCCGGGCTGGGCGGGGGACGGTTCACGCTCTGGCTCCAGAGCCTGCCCTGGGTGCAAAAGATTTTTCCGAGCGGCCTGTATGGCTTCTCACTGGACCGGACCGCCGCGTGGGTGACGAAGAATCTCCTGTTCATCCTCTGGGCCCTGCCCCGGTTGCGCCGGCATTTCCGCGCGGCGGCGGCCCAGACGGACGACTGGCGGCGCCGCGTGCGGCGGCGGCACCCGTCCTCAACCGAGTCCAATGCCACCGTGTCCGTGGCCGGGCAAGCCCCGGGGCCGTCGGTGGCCGGGAGTTGACCCGGGCCGCCGCGGCGCCGGACGGACGATGAGGTGCGTGTGAGCGTGTTGCCCATCGTGGCGCGGGAGCTGCGCGTGGCGGCGCGGCAACGGCGCTCGTTTGTGGTGCGCGTGCTGGCGGCGGGGGCCGCCGTGGCCGCGGGGGCGTTCCAATTGTGGTTCGAGCAGGATTGGCAGGCCGGCGCGGGCCGGGGCGGCGGCTTGTTTGCCCTGCTGGGCACGCTCACGCTGGGTTTCGGGCTGGTGGCCGGGCCGCTGTGGACGGCGAGCACGCTGTGTGAGGAGCGCCGCGAGGGCACGCTGGGCCTGTTGTTCCTCACCGATCTGACGGCTTGGGATGTGGTGCTGGGCAAGTTGATGGCCGCGTCCGTGACCGCGCTGTTTGCGCTGCTGGCCGTGTTGCCGGTGCTGGCGGTGAGCTTGTTGCTGGGCGGAGTGTCGTTGAGCCAGTTCGGGCGGGCGGCGCTGGTGCTGGGCAACACGCTGTGGTTGTCCCTCACGCTCGGCATGGCGATGTCCGCCCGCTGCGAACAGGAGCGCAGCGCCATGGCGCTGACGGTGTTTGCGCTGTTTTTGCTGGCGGCCGTGCTGCCCTGGGCGCACGCGACGTGGGGAAGCCCGCGGCCGACGCCGGAGAGCCTGGCGGTGCTGGCGCTGAGTCCGGTGGGCGCCTGGTGGGGAGTGACCACGCCCGTTTACGCGCCGGCGTTGCGGGCGTTTTGGACCGGGCTGGCGGCGGCGCACTTGCTGGGCTGGCTGGCGTTGTGGACGGCGGCGCGCGGCACGGCCCGCGCCTGGCGCGACGAGGGCGACGTGGCGCGCGACGGCTTTTGGCGGCGGTGGATCGGCAACGGCGACCCGGCGCGGCGCCGTGAGCAACGACGCCGCTGGTTGGAGCGCAACCCGCTGGTCTGGCTGAGCGCCCGGCAGACGCACAAGCGCGCGGGTTTGTGGGGCGGCGTGGCGTTTTTGCTGGGGGCGTGGGTGGTGGCGCGGGCGCTCACGGGCGGGACCTGGTGGACACCGGGGCTGACGCTGACTTCGGCCTGGCTGTTGCAGGCCGGGTTGAAATGGCTGGCGGCTTCGGAAGCGACGTTCCGTCTGGCGGAAGACCGGCGCTGCGGGGCGTTGGAGTTGTTGCTGACCAGCGGGCTGGGGGAACGCGAGATCGTGCGCGGGCTGGAGTGGGGCTTGCGACGGTTGTTTTGGGGGCCGGCGCTGGGGTTCCTGGGCGTCGAGGCGGCGTTGCTGGCGGCCAGTTACGGGCTCACACCCGGGTTCGTGCTCTTTGCCGCCGCCCTGGGCGGGCTGTTGCTGTGGGACCTGGCGGTGCTGGGTCGGGCGGGCCTGTGGTACAGCCTGGCCGGGCGGCACCCGCAACGCGCCGCGCTGCGCGCCGTGGGGCGGGTGTTGGGCGTGCCGTGGCTGGCCTTCGCGGGCGTGTTGTTTGTGGTGGGGGTGTGGAATTGGTCGGTCGTGGCGGTCCTGTGGCTGGGGGTGAGCGCGGTGAGCAATCTGCGGGCGGACCGCGCCGCGCGCGCGGGCCTGGCCACGCACCTGCGCGCCGCCGCAGCCGGCCTGCCGGTGCCCCGGCGGGGTCAGGAACTGGCGCTGGTGTAGCGCCGCAGGGAAAGACGCCAGACGCGGCTGGAGAGGGCGAAGAGGGCCGCCGCCAGAGCGAGCAGCAGGAGCATTTCGGCGGGCGAGGCCAGCTTGGCGGCCAGAAGTTTGGCGGGGACATTCGCCACCAGCAGCATGGGCAATACGAAGGTGAACACCACCCGGAACGTGCCCGGCGGGAAGGCGGCGTCGGGCACGCGGGCGACGTTGAAGAGGTTGTAGTAGCCCCAGACCAGGCCTTGCGACTGCACGGTCCAGAAACTCACCACCGCCAGCATGAACATGAGCGCGTAGTGCAGCAGCACCCCGGCGGCGCAGAGCAGCCCGAAGCCGATCAGTTGGAGCAGGTCCGGCCGCAATCCGAGCCGTGTGCCGGCATAGACCATCACCGCCAGCGCCGAGGCGGCGTTCACAAACGCGCCCAGGTCGAGCTGGCGCAGCGAGATCAGGAACCGCGGGTTCACCGGCAGCAACAGGAAGAAGTCCAGCCGCCCGGTGCGGACGTGGTCGGAGAGCTGGACGCAGTTGGTGAGAAAGAACGCGGTGAAGACCTGCTGGATGAAATGGCTGGCGCCGACCAGCAGCACGACCTCCCAGCGCGACCACGTGGCGATGCGCTCGGTGTGCTGGTAGATCACCGCCACGAAGGCCAGTTGGAGCGCAAACCACAGCAGCTCGACCACGATCCAGAGCAGGAAGTTGGTCTTGAAACTCATCTCCCGCACCAGCGAGTTGCGGCACAGCACCGCGTACACGCCGGCGTGGTGGCGCACCCGGCCCCAGGCGGCGGCCAGGCGGCTCGCGGCGGGCATTCGGTCCGCGGCGGGCGGCGCCGGTGCGGGCGGGACGGGCGTTGGGGCCGGAGCGCGCATACCGTTCAACCGCCGGCGGCCGAGTAGTGCTTGATGCCGCGCGCCCACACCCAGCGGGCCAGGCCATAAACGCCCGCCACCCACGCGGCCTGCACCGCCAGGCCCCGGACCAGCTCGGCGTCCTGGATGCGGCCCAGGTAAACGCCCACCGGGAAATAAAGCTGGTAGGGAAAGGGCGTGAATTGCAACACGGCCAGCAACCCCGGCGGCAGGATGTCCAGCGGAAACAAATGTCCGCCGGCGATGTACTCGAAGGCGAAGAGGATGAAGATGAAGGTCGAGATTTCGAGCAGCCAGAACGCCAGCAACGCCATCGTGTACGAGATCAGGAACTGCAACAGCGCCGTCAGGGCCACGGAGGCGACAAACGCCGCCAGGTGAAGCGCGTCCGGCGGCCCCACCACGTGCCGGTGTTGGAGCGCCACAAACAGCCCCACCGGGATCAGCGCCGCGGCGGTGTACACCACCCGGCCCGCCGCGAAGAGGCTCAGCCGGTAGGTCAGGTAGTCCACCGGCTTGAGCAGGAACTGGCTGATGCGGCCTTCCCGGATGTCCGCGGCGATTTGCCAGTCATCCTCGGTCACGCCGGTCAGCGCGTCCACCACCGTCATGATCAGGTAGTACGAGATCATGCCGGAGAGCGTGTAGCCGGCCACGTCCGGGCGGTCCGGGTTGCTGCCGTAAATGGCCCGCCACAGGTACAGCGTGGCCAGGAGCGGCACCAGGCCGAAGGTGGCGCGGAACAAAAAGTTCACGCGGTACACCAGCGCGTTCTGGATGCCGAGGCTGAAAACCTGCAGGTACTTGGTCATGCGCCCGGGGCGGCGGCCGCGCCGCGTCCCCCGGATTCTGCCCAAGCCCGCGCGCCACGCGCCAGTCCGGGATGTTTGCCGGCGCAAATGCCCCGGCGAGACGGCCGCCACTGCCGACTTCCGCCTCCGGCATCCGGTAACCGGCATCCGGTATCTGGCATCTGGCATCCGGCAACCTGACTCGCCCGAAAGCGCCGGCAAGCCGGCGCACTCCACACGCTGCGCGCTGAATCTGGCGCTCGACCAGCACGCCAGCGCCGGGCGTGAGCGCTTTGCGAGGTAGGGCGCCGCTGCGCCGGCGCCGGTTCCACGGCCGCGAACC
>CAYXPA010000033.1:0-36351 GCA_964466945.1 uncultured Verrucomicrobiota bacterium
CCTGGCCGCACCCGGTGATCGTCGGAGGGCGCCTGTACCTCCGCGATCAGGACGTTCTGCTCTGTTACGACGTGCAGGGCTGATCCGCGCGGGCGGACAGCTTCGCTGCGCGTGCTTTTTTCAAGCGGGGGCCGAGTCGGCCCCCGTTTTGTCTTTGGTGAGGCGGAGCCGCAGAGCGCCCACAAATCGGCCCGATGCCGGCCGCCCGGCGCGAAAGGGCTTGAGCAGGATCGGCCGACTGCGGCAGCCGGCGCGAATTTAACCGACAAATTTCCTTGTCCCCGGAAGTAGCGATCGGTATGCAAGCCCAATAATGCGGCTCTCAAGTCTCCTCAAGTATGCCTGCGGCTCGGTCCTCGTGTTGCAGGCGGTCATGGCCCAATCCAATTTTCGCATCGAAGAGGTGCGGCTGGCCGCAGACAACCGGCTGGCCCTGCACTTCCCGGCCGACCCGGCCAGCTACTACCGCCTGCTGCGCGGCGACTCGGTGACCGCCATTACCACGCCCGCCGCTATCGGCTTGGCCGGGCCCTTGAGCGTCACCGCGCCGGCGCAGGCGGGCTTCTTCCGCGTCCAGCAACTGCCCCGCGCCGCCGCGCTCGATACCGACGGCGACGGCCGTGACGACGTGGCCGAGCTGCTCGCCGGCACCGACCCGCTGGTGCGCGATGCCGCCCCCGCGCTCGCCCGGGTGACCGAGACCTCCCCGTCCGAGGGCGAAGCCGGCGTGTCGCTGAACCGCGAGACCGTGCTCCGGTTTTCCGCGCCGTTGGCGGCGGGCATCCAACTCGGCAATGACCGGTTCTTCGCCCGGTTCGGCGCGCGGCCCCTGCTCTCGCGTGTCGAGCTGGCCGCTGACCGCCGTAGCGCCACGCTCTTCTACCTCGAACCGTTGCCGGGTGGCGCTCGCCTCCGCGTCAGTTTCGTGAGCGACGGTCTGCAAGACGCGGCCGGTCAGGCAGTGGACGGCGACGGCGACGGCCAGCCGGGCGGCACGTTCACGCTTAACTTCAACACGATGACCACCGCCACCGTCCCGGGCACGGCAGTTTTCGGCCACGTGTATGCCTCCGAGCCGGTGCCCCTGCCGGGCGGCGGTTTCACGAACCTGCCGTTGGCCGGCGTCATCGTCACGGTGGACGGGGCCGAGGACCGCTTGCGGACGGCCACCGATGAAAACGGTTTCTTCCGCCTCTCACCCAGCCCGGCCGGGCGGTTTTTCGTCCACATTGACGGCCGGCCCGCCATCGGCAGCGACTGGCCGGACGGCAATTACTATCCGTTTGTCGGCAAAACCTTCGAGGCGGTGGCCGGCACCACGAACAATCCGGCGGGCGGCACCGGCCAAATCTTTCTACCGCTGGTCAAGGCGGGCACGTTGCAGCCGGTCAGCGCCACGCAACCCACCATCGTCGGCTTTCCCCCCGCCGTGCTCGCCGAGCACCCGGAACTGGCTGGGGTGAGCCTCACCGTGCCGCCCAACGCGCTTTACGCCGACGACGGCACGCGCGGCGGCCGCGTGGGCATCGCGCCGGTCGAGCCGGACCGCATCCCGTCGCCGCTGCCGCCGGGACTGGACCTGCCGGTGGTGATCACGATTCAAACCGACGGGCCGTCGAATTTCGGCCAGCCCGTGCCGGTGCGCTTTCCGAACCTGCCCGACCCGGTCACCGGCCAGGTGCTGCCGCCGGGCGCGAAGTCGGCGCTCTGGAGTTACAACCACGACACCGGCCGCTGGGAAATCCAGGGCAGCATGACGGTGAGCGCGGACGGCAAGTATGTGGAGACGGACCCCGGGGTTGGCATCCTCCAGCCCGGCTGGCACGGCAGTTCGCCCGGCTCGACCGGCGGCGGCGGCGGCGCGGGCGGCCCCGGACCGTGCGCGGCGGAACAGCAGGCCATGCAAGACGCGCTCTTCGGCTGCGCCTTCGGGGCGGCGCTCGAGCTGGCCGAGCTGGCGCCGGCCATCGGTTGCGGCATCAGCCTGGGCATGGCCGCCGCCTCGGCGATCGGCGACTGTTCGGATCCGACCCAGAACTGCTGGGGCTCGGTCGCCTACAACGGGCTGTTCGGCGTCGCCGGCTGCATCCCCGGGGTGGGCACTTTTGCGGGCGCGATGCAATGCGCCATCGAGCTGGGCGCGGCCACCGGGGATCTCGCCGCTTGTCAGAGCATCAACTCGCCCTCCGCCCGCGCCCGGCTCGCCGGCCCCCGCCCGGCCGGGGACGATGATCTGGCGCTCCAAGATCAACTCCTAAACGCCTCCAGCAACCTGGTCGCGGCGATCTACGGCGCTGCGGCGTGGATGGAGGCGGCAGCCGCCGACCCGGCCAACACCGTGGCCTTCGGGAATGCGCTCGTGGCCGCGCTCGATCCCGCCAGCGAGGACGCCGCCCGCATTTCCGCCGCCGAGCGCGCCGCCCTGTTGGCCCTGCCGCCGCCCAACGGCCTCCCCGCCGCCACGGTCAATGCCCTGCTGGACCGCTTCGACCGCTGGACCCAGGGCGGCCTGACCGCGACGGAAAAGACCGCGATCCAAACCGCGGCCAACGCGTTGACCGCCGCCGCCACGGCCGCCCAGGCCGCCGGCTGGGAGACCATGCTCGATGGCATTTTGAATCAGTTGGCCGAAATCACGCAGAAGAACGATGACGGCTTGCGTGGCGGGGCTGCCGGGGGCGGTGCCGGCGCCGCCCGGAGCGCGGCCGGTCGGGCCGGGGCCTCGCCCCGCCCGGCGGCGGACAACCCCGCGGGCTACGGCCCGCTGCGCAGCACCGAGTTGCTCTTCCGGCTGGTGGACGTGCGCACCGGCTTTGTGCGCCGCGGCCGCACCTCGCCCAACGGCCAGTTGGACAACCTCATTCTCGGCGTGGACACCCCATACTTCCTGACCTATCTCGACCCGCTCACGCTCGAGGCGGGCACGGTCTTCTTCCGCTCCGGCGCGGCGGGCACCCGCTTCACGCTGCCGCTGGGGTTGCTCGGCCGCCTGGGCGGGAATGACTCGGACCAGGACGGCCTCAACGACGCCCTCGAAGACATCGTGGGCACGCGTCGCGACGCGCCGGACACCGACAATGACGGCGCCTCGGACCTTGCGGAAGTCCAGCAGGGCCAGAACCCGCTCGACGGTCTGGCGCTGCCCCAGGCTGTGGTGGCCAATCTGCCGCTGGGCGGTTCAACCACCGGGTTTTCCAGTGATGCCCGGGCGTATGGCCTGCACGTGGACGGCGCGCGCGTTTTCGTCGCCAACGGCAAGCGCGGCCTCGCGGTGGTGGACGCCACCAATCCGTTGCAGCCGCTGTGGGAAGGAGACCTCGACCTCTTGGGCGAAAGCTTCGACGTGAGCTACGCGCCGGACTCCCGGATGGCGGCGCTCGTGGCCCGGCCCGAACAAAACATCCCGGGCGAACGCGGGTTGCTCCATTTCGTGGACGTCTCGGACCCCGCCGCGCCCGCGCTGAAGCTCAGTTACTCGCTGCCGGCCGTGGACGTGGACCAGTGGAACGGCTTCTTTTACGTCGCGCTGGGCAACTTCGCCGCAAAGGAAGTGCGGGTGTATGAGGCCGCGTCGGGTCTCGAAGTGGCCTGGTTCGCCACCCAGGATTTCCCCACCGGATTGCGCGTCGCGGGCGGCCGGGCCTACGTGGCCACGTTGTCCGGACTGGAAATCTTCGACGCGCGCCCCGGGGCGCTCAACCGCCTGGGCCGGCTGGCGGGCGACTTCACGCCCGAGTTGCTCGGCCGCGCGCATCTGGTCCTCGATGGCACCACGCTCTACGTGAGCAAGACCCGCGGCGTGGCGACGATTGATGTGTCCAATCCCGCGGCGCCGCAATTCATCGGCGTGCCGCCGCCAACCACCGGGGCGGCGCGCGCACTGGCGCTCTCCGGCGGACCGCGCCTGATCGCGGTAGCCCTCGGCACGCCGGAGGGTAATCCCTCCGCCACCGGCTCGGTGTCGGTGTATGACGCCGCCAACCCCGCCAACACCACGACCTTCCTGTTCGGCGTGACCACGCCGGGACGGCCCCAAGACCTGGCGATGGTGCAGGGCTTTGTCGCCGTGGCCGATCATTCCCGCGGCCTGACCTTGGTGAACATCGCCGACCCGGACCTCGCCCGCCAAGGACCGGCCATCACGTTCGATCCCACCGCGTGGGACACGGACCCGGCCGCCGCCGGCGTCCAGGTCACAGCCGGTGCGCCGCTCGAATTGACCCCGCGCATCCGCGACGACGTGCACCTGACGCGGGTCGAACTGCTCGTGGACGGCTCGCCGGTCCAGACCCAGGTAACCCATCCGGTCGCCTTCTGGCTCGACCTGCCCGCCGCGCCCGGCGCGACCGTGACGGTGCAAATCCGCGCCACCGACGGCAGCGGTAACACCACCACCACCGCGCCCGCGACGCTCGAACTCGTGGCCGACACCACGGCGCCGGTGCTCCTCTTGTCAGTGCCCGCGGCCGGCGGCGCGGCCTTAGTGGACCACCCCCTGGTCCTGCAATTCTCCGAGCCGGTGGACACGTTGCCCGTGGACCCGGCCGGCGTGCGCCTCCTCCACCTCGGGGCCGACGCCGCTCCGGGCGGCGGCGACGACACCGAGCTGCCCCTGGCCTCGGCCATCGCCCGCGGCGCGGTCCTCCACCTGAACTACACCCACCCGCCCGCCGGCCGATGCCAACTGACGCTGGCCGCCGGTGCCGTGCGCGACCGCTCGGGCAACGCCCTGGCGAACGCGCAAAGTCTGACCTTCGACCTGCTCGTCGCCCACCCGGGTACGGCCGTGTGGGTTTCGGACGCGGACGGCAACTGGAACACCCCGGCCAACTGGCGCCACGGCCGACGGCCCGCGCAGGACGATGACGTGCTCCTCCAGCGATTCGGCGTCTCGCCCACGGTCACCGTGGACGCGAGCGGCTTTGCGAAATCCCTGACCGCCACCCTGCCGCTGCGCTGGGGAAATCGCGCCAACCTTTCGGTACTGCGCAGCCTCGAGGCCAGCGCGGCCGTCGAAATCCCCACCGGCAACCTCGGCGTAGATGGCCCGACCACCTTCGAAGGTCCCTTGACCATCAACGGCGGCCAGGTCTCCGTGGCCGGCCGCTTGGAGACGCGCGGACTGCTCACCCTCGGCGGCGGCGGCGCGCTGACCCTGGCGGGAGCGTCCGCCCAATTCGCACCCACCGGCGGTCTTCAAGGCGCGAACTTCACCTTCCGCGCCCGCGACGGCGCGGTCATCTCCCTGCCGGGCTTTGCCACTTACGACAGCCCCGAGGGCACGACCTTCAGTGCCTTTGGGGCTGGCAGCCGGTTGACGTTGCCGGACATGGTCACCGCCACCGGACCGGTGAACTGGAACGTCTTCGGTGTGCCGGCGCTGGTCTTCGAGGCCACCGACGGCGGCCGGCTCGAACTCCCGGCGCTAACGACCCTCAGCAACCGCGTCAAGCTCCGGGCCGACGGCGAGGGCGGCCTGCTTCAGGCGCCGGCCCTCACCCGCGTGGTCGGGACCGACGCGCCCTTCGAGGCGGAGATCCGCGCCAGCAACAACGCCCGCGTGCAGGTCCCGGTGCTGACGGTGATCGAGCACTGCCCGATCGTGGAGCAAAACGGCGGGGTCGTGGAGCGGCCGTGAACCAGCCGCCACGCGGACGGCCACAAAACTCCGAGCCCATGTAGCCCACAGCACCCGGGGACTGCTCAGATGCGCCAGGTCCCGACGCCGGCAGGGCTGTTGTGGCCCGGCGCTGAAAGCTGAAGGCCAACGGCCGCGTGCCCAACCAGCCCAGGACAACGTCTTGGGGCAGCGCGAACAACCGGCAGGCGTCGTGAAGGGACGGACCATCTCCCCCGGACTCGCGGATGGCGGCGCAGTTCCTCCAAGACCCGGGGGCGCATGCCCACCACAAAATAGGTGGCTTGCCGGGACTGTCTTTGGAGGCGGTAGGCGCGGGTGGCCGACCTTCCTCCCGCGCGGCCTGAGCGCGGCCAATTTCCTTACATCGTTTGTGCGGGACAGCCGGGGCATCAATCAATTCCGACGCTCGCAACAGCTCGATCCAAGTTTCCCAGCGCGTCGTCTCCGCTGTGGTGTTGCTTCATGAACTCCAAGAATGAACGAATGGCCTGGCGTTGCGCTGACGTGAAGCCCTGCATTCGTTGCCGGTAGCTTTGGGCATCCCGATCATCCGACGGGGGAATTAGGCTAAACACGACCGAGTCGGGAATGGTGTCCGCTTTGTCATAAGCGAGCACGGCGGCAATCAGATAAGCCGGAAGATAAAAGCGATAAGCCTCCGGCGTCATGAAGAACAGCGATTGGGAGTGACGCCGGAGCATGTCCAGAGACAGTTCCCGCCACTCCTTTCCTCGAAAGGCTGCTGCAACTTCGTTGCATTCCAGGTGGTCGCCGCTGTTGTCATACACCAGCCGGTCATCTCCTGGATATTTCGTTTCGGCGAAGGCGGCCTCAATCTCGTGCCGCAACTCCTCGGCGTTTAGTGGTGTGCCAGGCATAGCGTTTGGCCAGTCCGATGAACTATGACCTTAAGGTTGCGGCGGCTGAGGATTTGGCGGTTGCGGAATCGCGGGCTGGGCAGCTTTCTTCTGGGCTATCAACTTCGTGCAGTTGGCAGCGGCGTTGCGCGCCTCATTCGCAGCTTGCCGATGACCAGCATCGCCTCCTTTGAAGCATTTGTTGTTAATGGCATCTCTCGCCGCAGCGCAGGCAAGATTCTTTGCCAGGTTCGCCTCCAATGTAGCCAAGTCCTGGTTGCCTTTACACGCTCGCGGCCCTGACTTGCACGCAGCATTAACTGCCGCCTGCAACGCGGCGTGTTCAGCCGGCGTGCAGTCACCGCATTTCCTGGGTTTCGAGTGGTAGCCGCCACCGCCGCCAGGATTGTCCGGCGTGCAGGCGTCGTAAATAACGCAACCAATGAGAATGCCGCACGCGATTATGTCACCGATGGGCAACGGCCCGTCAGCAACCGCACAACCGCCCGCAATCGGACCGCCAATGGCTATTGCGGATTGGCCGCTTGGGTCGATGTAAAGCACGGGGGCATTTCTTCCGAACGTGTAGAGGTTGATTCCGCCACCTTCACCCAACGGGTCTCTATTTAGCCACCGCTGCGTCAGCGGGTCGTAGAACCGGTAGCCGTAGGAGTAGAGGCCGTCGGTGTTCGAGCCGTTGTGGGCGACCCACGGCTTGCTCGAAAACCGCATCCCGTTGGCGCTGGCGTAGGGGCCTGTCTGGGCCAGCCCGCGGCCGAAGGGGTCGTACCGGTACGCCGCATCGGCCCCGCCGCTGCTGTTGGCCAGGTACGTCACGTTCCCGTTGCCGTCGGCGTGGTAGAAGCTGTTCCCGTTGACCGCGTAGGGGCTGGTCGTCGCGTGCCGCGACCGCGCCAACAGCCCCCCGATCCCGCCCGCCCGCCGGGTCCGGGTCAAACACGAACTCACCCGGCGCCTGGAAGCGAAGACCCGCATCCCCCCGGTCGGATAAACTGCCCGTTGGTGGGCGGAGATGACGGCCAAACAACAAGCATGGTAAGACCGTACTGGGAGAACAGCGCAATGTCCAGTGCGAACTCCCCTTACCTGTTTACCGACAGAAAATCGGCGCTCTTGGAAGAGACGTCCGAGTGTCAAATCACTAACAAGACTACTCATCGTGTTCCACAACCAACGAAAGTTCATATGTACCGCACCAACTCACACAGGAGCCACTCAAGTGCTGTGCCATCTATTCAGACATCATGTGTACCACGCTCGTTGCGGTGTTCGAAGATTTCTGGCCTCTTTCCACGTTCTTGCCTAAATACGATGTTGCCGTGCCTGTCGTAGGCGATTTTGAGTCGTGGCTTTCTTTCCTCGTCGTACTCATAAACGGTGCGCGTGCGCACTTGTCCTTGGTCGTCGTAGGAAATCACCAGAATTTCTCGTCCTCGCTCATCCAGAATCGATTTCACGCGGAGCATACCGGTGACCTTCGATTTTCCTGTTTTTTTGTAGTAGCCGTAGGGAAGTCGGACTTCTTCCCAGATCAATTCATACGGATCAGACGGTGCAGTTTCCTGCGACATAGAGCTCTCCTTTTGTTAATACACTGGCACCAACCCCACTTTCCCGCCGATGCGTATGATACTCCCTCCTCGGATAATTACTGCTGTTCCAGCACCAACGCCAGTTCCGACCAGAATGACGTCGCCAACAAACCCTGAAACAACACCAACAGTTTCGATTTGCTGCGGAGTTCCCGGAACGTATTCACTCCAATGTCTTGTTCGTTCGGCCCAGAGCGGCTTAATCGGCGCTTCGCGGTCTGCCTCGACTAAAATCCATACCGGGACTGGCTGTCCTCCGTTGCCGCCAGGACATTTCTTCTTAAACTTTTCTATCCACTCCTTAAGACGGTCTCTTTGCTCTTCAAACTTCTTAATGTGATTCTTCCAACCAACTGGATCATACTTGAACAAAAACATCTTGTCTGCAAGCAAATCATTATACCGTGCACGAACGTGCCGGGTCAGTTGCTTAAGGAACTCGAGAATAGCTTCACAACATGCGTTTGCGGAAGGGTTTGGCGGCATCGGAACTGACACGAGTCCATGAGCATCCATAATTCCTATGGGATTGTTCATCACGAACCCATACAGATTCACCCCACCCTGTTCCTCCAACGGATCTCGGTTTAGCCACCGCTGGGTCAGCGGGTCGTAGAAGCGGTAGCCGTAGTAGTAGAGGCCGTCGCTGTTCGAGCCGTTGTGCCCCACCCACGGCTTGCTGGAAAAGCGCATCCCGTTGGCGCTGGCGTAGGGGCCCGTCTGCGCCAGCCAGCGGCCGAAGGGGTCGTACCGGTACGCCGCGTCGGTCCTGCCGCTGCTGTTGGCCAGATACGTCTCGTTGCCGTTGCCGTCGGCGTGGTAAAAGCTGCTCCCGTTGACCGCGTAGGGGCTGCTCGTCGCGTGCCGCGACCGCGCCAACAGCCCGCCAATCCCGCCCGCTCCGTCCAGCGTCCCGGAAAGGTCCGGGCGGCGGGTGTACGTCACCAACGGCGTGTTGGCGCTGTGGCGCTCCTGCACCAGCCACTGTCCGCCTGCCTGTCCGGCAGACAGGTCGTCGAGGTACCGCGTTCTGCACATGAGCGTGCCGGCGCCAGCCGGCGATGCCCCGTTGGTCGGTGTCGAGCTGTGCCGGTCGCCGCGGAGGGTTTTGTTCCCGATGGCCACGGAGCTGGGATACTACCCGCAATCAGCGATGTCGAGGTCATTGTCGCCCGTCCCGGGACATGGCGGGATGCCGCTGTGCCGGCGCCGCCATCGGCCGGGACGCAGCCCGGCCTTACCGAGTAGGGCGGCGCAGCGCGGTCCGACCGAGTAGGGTGGCGCAGCGCGGCCTTACCGTGCATCCGCGTTTGGGCGGCGGCCGCTTGCTGTCGCTTTTGCATCCGGGCAATCGCGAGCAGCCGACGTTTTCTTGCGCGCCGAGTGGCACGGCCAACCTGGCCGGGGTCGGCCACCCTGCCGGCAGGCGGATGGCAACCCGCCGCCGACTCGGGGTCTTCAGGCCGCCTCACCAAAAGGTGCGCCCGAGCCGGCTTCCCTGCGGCGGGCTGGTTGCCCGTCGCCACGGGCCAGTGGCCCGGTCACCTCCCGGCCCGACTGTTTCGCTCCGGCTGGAGCAATCGCGTCAAACTCCGCACTGACCTGGACGGCGTCCCGTCTGCCAGGGTGGGTCAGTCCGAGGCCGGCGCGGTGTCCAGGTCCTGCAACTGGGTGGCCGCCTGTTCCCAGGCGGCGTGCAGCCCGGGCAGGCGGGCGTGCAGGTCGGCCAGTTCACGGTTGATCTCCGGCACTCGCCCGCGCGCGGCGTGGGTGGCAGGGGCTTCCAATTCGGCCACCAGCGCGCGCTCGCGCGCCTCGAGCGCGGCGATTTCCGCCTCGAGCGCGGCCACCTGCGCGGCCAGTTCGCGGCGTTGGCGCGCGCGGGCCTGACGCCACGCCGCCGCCTGGCGCCGCTGTTCTTTGCGGGTAAACGCCGGTCCGACTTCGACCGCAGCGGGCGCGGCCGGCTGGTTCGGTGCCAGGGACTCGCCTGCCGGGCCGATGGTCAAACCGCTCAACCCGTCCCGCGCCGCCTGGGCGGTCTTGACCAGGTAGTAATCGTAGCCGCCGGCGTACGGGGTGAGGCGCCCGGCGCGCACGTGGACCACGCGATTGGCGACGGCCCGGATGAAGTGCACGTCGTGGCTGATGAACACGAGCGTGCCGGTGAAGGGCCGCAGGGCTTCGATCAGCGCCTCGACACTGGCCAGGTCCAGGTGCGTGGTGGGCTCGTCCATCAGCAGGAGGTTGGGCGGGTCCAGCAGGAGTTTGACCAGCGCCAGCCGGCTTTTCTCGCCGCCGCTGAGCACGCGCACCGGTTTGAAGACGTCGTCGCCGCGGAACAGGAAACTGCCCAGCACGGTGCGCACGAAGGTCTCGGTGACGGGCCGCGGGGTGGCGAGCGCCTCTTCGAGCACGGTGCGGGAGAGGTCGAGCATCTCGGTGCGATACTGGGCGTAGTAGCCGGCGCGGACGTTGTGGCCGAGCTGGCGCGTGCCCGCCTGCGGGGTGAGCACGCCGGCCAGCAACTTGAGCAGGGTGGACTTGCCGGCGCCGTTGGGGCCCACCAGCACGATGCGCTGGCCGCGCTCGATCTCGAAGTCCAGCCCGGCATAGACGGGCTGGGGCGGGCGCTCGCCGTCGCCGGGATAGGCGAAGTGGACGCCGGCCAGCCGGAGCACTCGCTGGCCGCCGGGCTCGGGTTGCGGGCAGGCGAAGTCGACGGTGGCTTCCGGGCCGGCGGGCGCCTCGACCTGTTCGGCCCGGAGGCGCTCGATCTGCTTGAGCTTGCTCTGGGCCTGGGCGGCCTTGGTGTTCTTGGCGCGGAAGCGGTCCACAAACCGTTGCAGGCGGTCAATCTCGCGCTGCTGCGCCTTCCAGGTGGCGGCCAGGGAAGCCTCGCGCGCCGCGCGCTGGGCCAGGTAGGCGTCGTAGTTGCCGGTGTAGCGGAAGAGGCGGCCCTGGCGGATTTCGACGACGTGGGTGCAGAGCCGGTTGAGGAACTCGCGGTCGTGAGAGATGAGCAACAACGCGCCGCGCCAGCCGGCCAGGTGGTCCTGGAGCCAGAGCACGGCCTCGAGGTCGAGGTGGTTGGTGGGTTCGTCCAGCAACAGCAGGTCCGGCTCGTGCACCAAGAGCGCCGCCAACCGCGCCCGCATCACCCAGCCACCGCTCAACTGGCGGGCCGGCCGGTCCAGGTCGGTCTGGCGGAAGCCCAGCCCGGCCAGGATTTGCCGAGCGCGCGCCACCGTGGCGCCGTCCGGCGCGGGCGGCGCGGGCGGCGGCGCGCCGTCGCGCGCGGCCGGGGTGACGGCGGCGGGGTCGAGGGCCAGTTCGAGGACGGTTTCGGCGCCGGCGGGTTCGGTTTCCTGGGGCAGGTAACCGACCCGGGTGCCGCGCCCCCAGTCCACCGTGCCGGCATCGGCGGATTCCCGGCCCAGCAACAGGCGGAAGAGCGTGGACTTGCCGGCGCCATTGGGGCCCACCAGGGCCAGGCGGTCGCCCCGCACCACCGTCAGACCGGCATCGGCGAAGAGCGTCCGGCCCGCGTAACTTTTGGCCAGGCCCGAGAAGGTCAGCATCGCGCGGCGGAGGGTAGCGGAGCGAGCGCCGGACGCAACGCGGGCGCGGGGCGCGGGGCGGGCGGCCGGGGGATCAGGCGCAGGTGCTCAGGAAGACGAGGGCGTTGAAGAGGAGAAAACCGCCGATGACCAGCCAGAGCAGCCGGCGGGCGCGGCGGGCGCGGGGGTCTTCGCTCATGACGCGCGCGAGCCGCCCGCTTCAATACAGGTAGGCGGCGTCCACGAGGCGGCTTTCGCCCTCGCCGGTGTTTACGGCGTACTGGATGCCGCGCCAGAGGGAGGCGCCGCCGTGGGCGCCGGCCTTGGTGAGGGCGTAGAAGCTGACGTTGAATTTGGGGCGGCCCTCGGCGTCGAGCAGCCGTTTCATTTTGGTCTGGGCCACGATGCGGCGGCAGGCTTGCAGGCAGGCGTCGGTGGGGGATCGGCCCTGGCGCATCCACTCGACGATCATGACGCTGCTGCAGGCCAGGAGATTGGCTTCGCCGCGGCCGGTCGAGCCGGCGGCGCCGACGTCGTTGTCCACCCAGAGGCCGGCGCCGAGGATGGGGGAATCGCCCACGCGGCCGGGGATTTTGTAGGCCAGGCCGCTGGTGGTGGTGCAGCCGGAGACGCCGCCGCGCAGGTCCACGGCGTTGCAATTGATGGTGCCGTAGTGGCGCAGGGCCTGTTTGAGGCCCTGGCCGATGTCCAGGGTGTCCAGCGCGTGGGGCGGCAGCCAGTCGTCCTGGTTGCTGAGAGTTTCCTTCCAACGCAGCCACGCCTCACGGGCAGCGTCGGTGAGCAGGTTTTCCTCGGGAAACCCGTGGGCGCGGGCGAACTTGAGGGCGCCAGCGCCGACCAGCAGGACGTGGTCGGTGCGTTCCATGACCCGCCGGGCCACGCGCGAGGCGTAGCGGATGTTTTGCAGGGCGGCGACCGCGCCGCCGCGGCCGGTGGGGCCGTGCATGACGGAGGCGTCCAGCTCGACCACGCCCTCCTCGTTGGGCAGGCCGCCGTAGCCCACGCTCTGGTCGGTGGGGTCGTCTTCGAGGAGGTTGACGCCGGCGATGACGGCGTCGAGGGCGTCGGCTCCCTGCTGGAGCAGCTCCATGGCCCGGGCGGTGGCCTTGAGGCCGTTGCCGCTGGCGATGACGACGGGGCGTTGCGCGGTTTGCGCGCGCACGCGCGGCGGCGTGCCGGCGGCGGTCAGCGCGGCCAGGCCGGTGGCGCCCAGGAAACGGCGGCGGGTGAGCTGGGCATTCATGGTGGTGTTAGGATGCGCGGCTGTGAGCATGGACCGGACGCCGACCGCGGTTCAAGAAACTGTTCGCGCCGGCGAGCCCAGCGGCGGCGTCCAAGCGCGGGCCGAACACCGGGTCAATATTGGAGGGTGGATTCGTCTTCCGTGATGGGGCGGGTGAACTGATCGCTGGTCAGTTCGACCAGAAACCGGCATTCTCCGCCCGCCACGGCCAGCACGTCCAACTGCCAGGTGGCGGTGGTCCGCGGGGCCAGTTCCGACAAGGCCTCCGTCGCGGGCGCCCGTTCCGCGCCCGGTTCCACGCGGAAGGGTGTGGGTCCGCGCCCGGTCAGGTAGGTTTGATTTTCGGGCAGGCGGCAGACCAGCCGGATGTTTGTGCCCGGCGAGGAGCCCTGGTTGGTCACTCGAATTTCGTAGGTGACCGTCTCCCCCACTTGGACCGGGTCTTTCAGGTCCACGACTTCGAGCAGAATGGCCGGGATGCCGCGAATCTGCGTCGCGCACGTGGTGGCCACTTCCGGCGCGCAAACGCCCCGGGCCGAAGCCTGAAAGCGCACCGTGCCCGTCCCGGACGGGCGGAAGGTGGCGCAGCGTTTCACCACGGCGCCGGGCGCCAAGCCGGTCAGGGTCCAGGTCACCCGGTCGTGGGTCAGCGCGGCCTCTTCGGCGAGGTTTTCGACTGCCGTGCCCTCGGGCACTGACAGGGTCAGGGTCACGCCGGGTTCGGGCGCTTCTCCCGTGTTGGCCACGGCAAGGCAGACCTCCACCGGCCGGTGGAGCAATGCGTCGAGCGGCGCCCCGCAGTCCAGCACCAAGGCCGGCGCCTGCCCGCGCGTGCGAGCCCGGGCCTGGTCACTGACGCCGCCGGCCGCCGTGCCCTGCGCCGTCAGGGAGTGTTCCCCGGGCTCGAGCGCGCGGACGCGGAGCCGGAACTGGCGGCCTTCGCCGACGGGCAGCTCGCCCACTTCAAGCGGCGCGGGGTCCTGGGGCTCTTCGGGGCGGAGGCCGGGCGGGAGGGTCAACGTCAACCGCGTGTCCCGCAGCGGCAGCCGGCCGGTATTGAAAACCGCTGCCCGCAACTCGAAGGGCTCGCACACGCTGACGGTTTCCGGCACCGCGAGCGTCACGCGGAGCCCGGGTTGCGGCTCAGGGCCGAGGTCTTCGAGGTAGAAATTGCTGCAGGCTTTGGGTGTCACGCAGCGCCAGGACCGACCGCGGGAATTGAACTCGAAGGCGTAAGCCGGCGCGGGTTCCTTGCCGGCCCACAGCACGTCCAGGAGCGCCACGGGTTTGCCCTGGCGGCGCGAGGTCATGAAGGGCATCCGCGTGCCCGGCGGCAGCGGCCACTCGACCACCGGCGCGTTGGTGGCGGCGCGCCGCAGATCGGCCACGTCGCCGGGCCAGCGCGCCTGGCGCAAGATTTCCTCGACGTCGGCCCGGTAACGCTCGGCGGTCAGCAGCGCGCGCAATTGCTCGACGCTGGTGAGCGGGTCGGCGAAGCGAGTGGCGGGGTTGCCCAACCGGGTGGCACGATGTTGCTGGGCCAGGAGCGGCATCGCCATGCCCAGAACCAGGGCGCCGAGCCAGGTCAGCCGGAACCGAGAAGGGGTTTTGTGCATCGCAGTATTGGGGGCTCGGGTTGCATTCCTCGACCCGCCGGACCGTTCTCGGGCGGTGACGCGCCCGCGGGGGGCCGGCCGGTCGGCAGCTTGCCCGCAGCTTAACGGGGCGGCCCGGGCTCGCAAGGCGGGACTGCGGGCGCGCGCCGGCGGCGCCCGGCCGGGCCGCTTTTGGCTGGCGTCACCCGAAGTCCCCGCGCAACATCCGCGCTCGCGGCCGGCAGGCGCGGGCCCGTGTGCATGAAAGCCAGCATCATCATCACCCCCAAAAAGGCCGTGCTCGATCCCCAGGGCAAAACCGTCCGGGGCGCGCTCGAGCACCTGGGCTATACCGGCATCACCGACGTGCGGGTGGGCAAGTACCTCGAGATCGAGTTGTCCGGCGTGGACCGCGAGACCGCGCGGCGCCAGTTGGACGAGGCCTGCCACCGTTTTTTGAGCAACCCGGTGATCGAGGATTACCGCCTGGAAATCCACGACTGAGCCCGCCGCGATGCGTTTTGCCGTCCTCCAATTTCCCGCCTCGAACTGCGACCAGGATTGCGTGCACGCCATGCGCGTGCTCGGGCACCAGGCCGAGTTGCTGTGGCACAAGGAAACCTCGCTCGGCGCGGCGGAGGCGGTGATCATCCCCGGCGGCTTCAGCTACGGGGATTACCTGCGCTGCGGGGCCATTGCCCGCTTCAGCCCGGTCATGCAGGCGGTGCAGCAGTTTGCCGCCGCGGGCGGTCTGGTGCTGGGCATCTGCAACGGCTTCCAGATTCTCTGCGAGGCGGGGCTGTTGCCCGGCGCGCTCATCCGCAATCGCTCGCTCCAGTTCCGCTGCGAGCAGGTGTTCCTCAAAACCGCCAACTACGACACGCCCTTCACCCGCGCCATCCCGCGGGACCGGGTGCTGAAGATTCCCATCGCCCATGGCGAGGGCTGTTACTTTGCCGACGAACCCACGTTGCAGACCCTCGAGGCCAACGGCCAGATTCTCTGGCAGTACTGCTCGGCCGCCGGCGAGCTGACCGAGGCCGCCAACCCCAACGGCTCGCTCCGGAACATCGCCGGCATCTGCAACGCGACCCGCAACGTGGCCGGCCTGATGCCGCACCCGGACCGTGCCTGCGAGGCCCTCCTGGGCAGCACCGACGGCCGGTACATCCTCGAGAGCATGATCGTGGCGCTGGCCCCGCGCGCCCTGGCCGCCTGAGGCGCGGGCGCTCCCCTGCTGCCATGAACGTCCGAGTCCGCTTCGCCCCCAGCCCCACCGGCTTCTTGCACATCGGCGGCGCGCGCACCGCCCTGTTCAACTGGCTCTTCGCCCGCCACACCGGCGGCACGTTCCTCCTGCGGATCGAGGACACCGACACCGCGCGGAACACCCGCGCGGCCGTGGACGTGATCCTCGACGCCCTCCGCTGGCTGGGGTTGGACTGGGACGAGGGCCCGTTGTCGAGCGACCCGGCCGGCCCGTCGAAGGGCGCGCACGGGCCGTACTTCCAGTCGCAACGCCGGGCCCTTTACCAGCGGCACGTGGAGCGGTTGCTCGCGCGCGGCCGCGCCTACGAGGAGGACGGCGTGATCAAGTTCCGCATGACCCGCGAGCCGGTGGTCATTGACGATTTGATCGTCGGCCAGGTCCGCCGCGAACTCACCGACCGCGAGGCGCTCGACCCGGATTTCATCCTCGTGCGCTCCGACGGCCAGCCGGTCTTCCACCTGGTGAACGTGGTGGACGACCTCGAGATGGGCATCACCCACGTCATCCGTGGCGAGGATCACCTGAGCAACACCGCCAAGCACCTTGAGCTGTTCCGCGCCCTGGACGCCCCGCCGCCCCGCTACGCCCACATCCCGCTCATTCTCAACGCCGACGGCACCAAGATGAGCAAGCGCGACACGGGCGCGTCGCTCACCACCTACATGGAGGAAGGCTATCTGCCCGAGGCGCTGGTCAACTACCTGGTCCTGCTGGGGTGGTCGCCCAAGGAAAACCGCGAGCTGTTCTCCCGGGCCGAACTGATCGAGCGCTTCGACCTGTCCCGGGTGCTGCGGCACAACGCCCGGTTCGACATGACCAAGCTGCAGTGGATGAACGGCGAGTACCTGCGCGCCCTGCCGCCGGAGCGCTTTTACGAACTGGCCGCCGCCGCCCTGCAGCGGGCCGGCGTGGACCCCGGCCGGTTCCCGCCCGAGTACGTGCGCGCCGCGCTCGAGACCTGCCGCGGCAAGCTGCGCACGCTGGTCGAGCTGCCGGCCTACGGGGGCTTTTACTTCACCGGCGTCACGGCGTACGAGGCCGAGGCCGCCGCCAAACACTTCGTGCCCGAAAACCGGCCCCGGCTTCAGCGCCTGCGCGAGGCCCTGGCCGCGGCGCCGGCGTTTGATGCCGCCACGCTCGAGGCCGCGCTCAAGGCCACGGCCGCCGAGCTGGGCGTCAAACCCGCCGTGCTGGTGCACCCCCTCCGCCTGGCCTGCACCGGACGCAGCAGCGGCCCCAGCCTTTATCATCTGATGGAAGTGCTTGGTCGCGACGAGACCCTCGCCCGCCTGGACGCCGCCCTGGCGCGGTTTTGAACCGCTGTCTCCAGCGATAATGCGGCCCCTGTGCCGACGCAGCGGCGGCCACGTGGAGTGTGAAATTACTCGGCCAGGTTGCCTGGCGCCGCCTCAGCGCGTTTCAACCGCCGCGCTTCAAGGCGCGAGGCGGAGGCGGAAAAAGCGGGTGGGTTCGGTGGCGTTCCAGGGAAGGGAGTGGCCGCTGGCGCCCGCCGGCAGTTCGAGGGCCGGTTCCCAATCCCCGAGGTTGACCGAGGTTTCAAGCGTGGCCGGCGCGGGCAGCGGCGGCTCCCAGTGCAGTTCGACCCGACCGGAGGCGGAGTCCAGCACCAAGCCCAGCGCGGGAGGCGAAGCGGCGGCGACCCGGACCGTCATGCGGTAGGAGAGGGCCCGTTGCTGGCCGAAGGCCACGACGTGATAAACCCCGGCATCGGCGGCCGTGGCCGGTCCCAGTTTGAGGAAGGGGCGGGTTTGGTGGGGCAGGAGCTGCCCGTCCTTGTACCAGGCGTAAGCGCGCGCGGCGTGGAAGCGCGGGTGGAGTGCGCCAGCCGGAGGGTGAGGTTGGTGGCTTCGGACAGCGGCTGGCCGTTGTGGAACCACTGCGCCCCGTGGGGGCCCCAAATCGGGGCCTCGAGGGACAATGGTTCGCCCGCCCGGAGCACCTGCGGCGCAGGCATCCGCTGGATCACGCCCACGCGTTCCACAGCCAGCGCGTAGAATCGTTCAGAAGTAAGCAAGAAAGTGATCTGGACCACCCGCTCCAGGCCGGGGATGGGTTCTCCGGCTTGATTCCACACGGTGCCGTCACGTCGCAACGCCGCCAGGCCGGCCTTGACCACACACAGGTCCACCACGTCCCGGAGCGCGGCCAGATTCCACCCGGCGGGAATGTTTCCCCAGCCGGTGACCGAGCCGTCCGTGTGGATGGCGAAGCTGTTGGAAATGCCCGCCACCACGCTGACGGCCGGGGGCAGGTCGGGAGGCACGTTCGTTTGGCCGGCACCGTTGCCGCCCCAGGCGAGCACGCGGCCGTCTTCCAGTGCCACCAGGGCGTGATCCTGGCCCAAAGACGCCGCGCGCACTGCGCCGAGTTGGGCGGGATAAAGTTGGCGCACCAAGGTGGGAAGCTGATCGGGCACCGTGCTGGCTAGCAACCCGTTCCGCAGAACAAACAGGGCCCCTTTGGAATATTGACCCACGGCGATCTGCCGAACCTGCTCCAAGCCGCCCGGCAAAAAAAGGACTGCTCTGCGTTGTGTCGGAGATGTCCGCCACCCGGCCATCGTCCAACTGGACCAGCACGTGCGCCTGACCCGCGGCCAGGTCCACCACCCGCCCCCCAGTTGAAAGAATCCCTCGTGATTGGGTCGAGTTCCGCTCAGCCGAACCACGGTGCCATCCAGCAACTGGGCCACCTAAAAGCCGACCAGACCGAGCCGACGGACCAGATTTGTCCCGGTGTACCTCGTGGTGGGGTTATTGTTGGTGGGATGCCAGCTCAGGATGCGCGTCCTCACCCCGCCGACCCACGGATCCTCGGTCGGTTCCACGACCGCCCGCAGGTTGGCGTGGCCGGCAGGCACAAACTCCAGCGGGTTCTCCGCCTCCCTGCCGGCCGGTACGTCCCCCTCCCAGCGCTCGAACCGATAGCCCACCGCCGGGGCCGCCTGCACCCGGACCGCGGCCCCCTCGGCATACGTCCCGCTATCCAACCCCACGTGGTAGTGTCCGGAAGGGACTTCAACGAGGACTTCGGCTCGGAGGGAGAAACTGCCACTGATCAAGGTCACGGCGACCACGAGGGGAGCAACGGCTCATTTTCACTGGGTTGCATTTGTGGTGTAGGACAACTCCCCCGGGCCGTCAAGCTTGGCCGGTCATCCGCCACGCCTCGTGTTGCTCCTTGGGGTTGCGCGTCCGGTTCCGACCATCAAACAGAGGGGACGAGCCGGCGCGGCGACCTTCACCCGGCTGCCCGGGCCAGGCGGCTGCGCCGCACGCCGTAGCCGAAGTAAAAGACCAGCCCCACGGCCATCCAGCCGAAGAACGTCACCCAGGTGATCCACGGCAGCTTGCACATCAGGTACCCGCAGCACCCGATCGCCAGCAACGGCACCCACGGCACCCAGGGCACCCGAAACGGCCGCGGCCGGGCCGGGTCCGTGCGGCGCAGGATCAGGATGCCCGCCGCCACCAGGATGAAGGCCAGCAAGGTCCCGATGTTGGTCAGCTCGACCAGTTCGTTGATGTTCGCGAACGACGAAAACGCCGCCACAAACACCCCGGTCGCCAGCGTGCTCAGGTGCGGCGTGCGCCAGCGCGGATGCACGCGCGCCATCCAGCCCGGCAACAACCCGTCGCGCGCCATCGCGAAAAAGATGCGCACCTGCCCCACCTGGAAGGGCACCAGCGCGGAGGTCGTCGCCAGCACCGCGCCCACCGCGATCACCCCGGCCACGCCGTGCAGGCCCAGCGACGAAAAGGCGAAAGCCAGCGGCTCCGCGTTGCCGAGGGTCTTCCAGGGCACCATGCCGGTGAGCACCACCGCCACCGCCAGGTAGATCACAGTGCACACCACCAGGCTGCCCAGGATACCGATGGGCATGTCGCGTTGCGGATTGCGCGCCTCTTCGCCGGCGGTCGAGACGGCGTCAAACCCGATGTACGCAAAGAAAATGATCGCCGCCGCCGCGGACACGCCGGCAAAGCCGTTGGGCATAAAAGGCGACCAGTTCTCCGGCCGCACGTAAAACGCCCCCAGCCCCACGAAAAAGGCGATGATCAGCAGCTTGCTCACCGCCAAGAGCGTGTTCGCCCGGGCCGTCTCGCGGATGCCGATCAGGGCAATCCAGGTGATCGCCGCCACGATGCCGAAGGCGGGCAGGTTGAAGATCACCGGCAGGCCCAGCACGTGCGGCGCGGTCTCGAGCGCGGCCGCCTGCCGCAGCACGCTGGCGCCCAGGCTGGCGGGCTCGGTGCCCGCGGCCGTGGCGGCGGTCAAGGCCGCGGCGGACTGGAGCGCGGTGCGGTAATCGGTGCCCAGCCAGGGCGGCAGGGGCAGGCCCAGTCCGCGCAGCAGTTCCTGGAAATAGCCGGACCACGAGATGGCCACCGCGGCGTTGCTCACCGCGTATTCGAGGATGAGGTCCCAGCCGATGAGCCAGGCCACCAGCTCTCCCAGCGTGGCGTACGCGTAGGTGTAGGCCGAGCCGGCCACCGGCACCATCGCGGCAAACTCCGCGTAGCACAGCGCGGCGAAACTGCAGGCGACGGCCACCAGGATGAACGAAATCGGCAGGGCCGGCCCCGCGCCCAGGTGGTTCGGCCCGCCGGCGGCCGCGGTGCCCACCGTCGAGAAAATGCCCGCGCCCACGATCGCCCCCACGCCCAGCAGCGTCAGTTGCACCGGGCCGAGCGTGCGGCGCAAACGGTGCGCCGGTTGCCGGGTGTCTTCCAGCAACTGCTCGAGCGGTTTGACCCGAAAGTAAGCGCCCATCGGCCGGCCCATGAAGGCCCCGCATGGTCGGCCCGGCCGGGCCGGCCTGGCAAGCCTGCGAAGCGCGCCCGCGGCCGGGTTCAGCGCCGCAGAAACTTGGCCACCGCCTCGGTGCGGGTGCGGACCTGGAGTTTTTCGTAGATGCGGCGGATGTAGGTGTGGACGGTCTCGTAGGTGATGCCCAGGCGCTCGGCGATTTCCTTGTAGATCAACCCCCGGGCCAAGAGGTCCAACACCTCCTGCTCGCGCGGGGAGAGGTTGGCCGCCGGTTCGGGCGTGGCGGGCTTGCGCTGGAAGGATTGCACCACCTTGCGGGCGATGTGCGCGGTCATGGGCGAGCCGCCGGCCATGACCTCGCGCAGGGCGGCCAGGAGCTCCGGGCCGGTGGTGCGCTTGAGCAGGTAGCCGGAGGCGCCCGCCGCCAGGGCGTTGAAGATGTTGTCGGTGTCCTCGTAGGCCGTGAGCATCACGATCTGCGTGTCCGGCAACTGTTCCTTGAGCCGGCGCACGCACTCGACGCCGTTCATGCCGGGCAGGTTGATGTCCATGAGCACCACGTCCGGCCGCAGCGCGGGCAGTTCGGCCAGGGCGGCCTCGGCCGTCGCGTACTGGCCCACGCACTGGCAATCCGCGGCCCGGCTCAGCAGGCGGGCCAGGGTCTGGCGGAACGGCTCGTTGTCTTCGACCAGGGCGACTTTCATGGCGATGGCGTCGCGGCCGGCGGCGGCGCGCCGCTACGGGCCAGCGGCACCGTCAGGCGCACGCGCGTGCCGCGGCCGGCGGCGGGTTCAATCTCGCACTGCCCGCCCACCTCGGCCAGGCGGCGCCGCATGTTGGTGAGACCGCTGCGGGTGCGGGCGCGTTCGGACGCCATGCCGGCCGGGCCGCAACCGTCGTCCTCGATCTCGATCGCGAACCGGTCCGGGCCCAGGCGCACCCGCAGCCACAACTCCGTCGCGCGGGCGTGGCGGACCACGTTGGTGACCGCCTCCTTGGCGGCGAGGAAGACGTGATGCCGCACCTCCGGGGAGACGGGCGCCGCCGGCAATTCGGCCGGCACCTCCAACCGGCACCGCAGCCCGGCCACGCCGGCGTAGTCCTGCGTGTATTTGCAGAGGTAGTTCACCAGGCCCTCGAGGGTGTCGTTGGACGGGTTGACCGTCCACACGATTTCGTCCAGCGCCCGCGCCGTGTCGCGGGCGGTGCGGGCCAGTTGGCGGCTGTGGGCCTCGACCTCGGCGGGCGAATCCTTGTCGCCCTCGACCAACTCGGCCAGCAGGGCCATCTGGGTGAGATGCGCGCCCAACTGATCGTGCAGGTCGCGCGCGATGCGGCCGCGCTCGCGCTCGAGCGCTTCCTGCTGGCGCAACTGCTCGACCTGCCGCCGCAGCCGCCGGGTGGACACCCAGTGCACCGTGCCGCCCACCAGCCCCAGCAGCGCCGCCGCGCTCAGCGCCAGAAACCACCCGGTGCGCCAGAACGGCGGCAACACCACCACCGCCAGCGCGCGCCCGGCGTCGTTCCAGACCCCGTCCTCGTTGCACGCGGTCACGTGGAACCGGTACTCGCCCGGCGGCAACCGGCTGAACCGCGCCCGGCGGCTGTTGCCGGCGTCGGTCCAGTCCGCCTCCAGCCCCTCGAGCCGGTAGCGGAAACGCACCCGGTCGGGCGCGACCAGGTTCACGCTGGCGTACTCGATTTCCAGGCGTTGCTGCCCGGGACGCAACACCACCCGCTCGAGCGGCGGCCGGCGCAGCCCCTCGCCCCAAATTGGTTCGCCCTCGACCCACACCTGTTCGATGGACACCGCCGGCGGCGGGCGCGGCCGGGCGGGCAACCGGCCCGGGTCCACGCCCGCCAGCCCCTTGATGGTGGGAAACCACAGCCGGCCGTCCCGCGCGCGGCAGGCGGCGGGCTGCGAGCCGCGCGTGGCCTCGCGCGTGGGCAGACCGTCCGCCTTGCCGAACACCCGGCAGGGCACGAAGGCCGCCCGGCCGGCCGCGTAGTCCGCCAACGCCGCCCACGGCACGCGCATCAGCCCCGCGTTCGAGCCGAGCCACAGGTGCCCCGCGTCGTCGTCGAGCAGGTAACTGAGGCTCTGGCTGGCCAGCCCGGCCCGTGTGCCGAAGCGCGTCCAGCGCCCCTGATGAAACCGCGCCAGCCCGCGGCCCGCGGTCGCCACCCACAAGCCGCCTTCCGCGTCCGCGTGCAGGGCCGCGATGTCATCCCCGGGCAGGCCCTTGGCGGATTGGCGCCACGTGGTGAACCGGCCGTCCTGCCAGCGGCTCAACCCGCCGCCCGCCGTGCCCGCCCACAACGCGCCGTCCGCCGTCTGCGCCAGCGCGCGCACGCCGTCCGCCCCCAGCCCTTCGCGCGTGGTGAAGACCCGCCAGGCGCGGCCGTCCCAGCGCACCAAACCGGCGGAGCTGCCCGCCCAGAGCTGGCCGGCCCGGTCGCGGAACAGCGCCTGAATCCACAGCGGCAGCGCCCCGCCGAACCGCTCGAACCGTTCCCCGTCGAAGCGGAACAATCCCCCGCCCCAGGTGCCGATCCACAGCCGCCCGTCCGGGTCCGGCAAGAGCGCCCGCACCGGCGCGGGCGGCAAGCCCTGCGCCTCGCCCCACGCGCTCAGGCGCCCGTCCTGCCAGCGTTCGAGGCCGCCGGCGTTGTAGCCGATCCAGAGCGCGCCGGCGGCGTCCTCGACCACGGTTTGCACCACCCGGTCGCGCGTGGGCGGGAGGGTCTCGAAAAACTGGGGGCTGACGCGGTTCAAACCGCCGCCGTCGGTGCCCACCCACAGGTGGCCGTCCGCGTCGGCATGCAGCGAAAGCACGAAGTCGTGCGAGAGCCCTTCGGCGGCGGACAGGTGCGTGACGCGGTCCTCGGCGGTCCACCAGTACACGCCCGCGCCCAGCGTGCCCACCACCAGCCGGCCGGCGGGGTCCTCGATCGCCGCGCCCACCGGCGTCGCGCCCCACGGGTAAGGCCCGAGGCTGCGCTCGCGTTGCGCCCCGCGCCAGTACTCGACCGCGCCGTTGGCCAGCCGCCAATGCCCGCCCCGAGCACTGGGGATCACGCGATCCACCCGACCAGTCACGGACTCGAACGCGAGGCTCAACGGGGCGGCGGCGGGGGCGGGATTCGGGGTAAACGCCAGCACGCCGCGCCCGGTGCCCAGGCAGAGCAGGCCGTTGGTTTCGCGGGCCAAACCCCAGGCGCCCGGCGCGCTGACGTTCACCTTCCACACCTCGAGTTGCTCGCCCCGGGCGCGGGCCAGTTGGCCGTCCGCCGTGTAAAGCCACACCGCGCCGGCCTCGTCCTCGGTCACGGCCGTCAAGCGCCCGTCCCGGCTGCCGCGGCCCAGGTCCAGCGGCACCAGGCGACCGGCCCGGGCCACCCACGCGCCGGCGGTCTCGGTGCCGATCCACAGGTCGCCGCGACGGTCCTCGTACAGGCACACAATGGGGTTGCCGGGCAGGCCCGGGGTGTTGCTCTCATCGAAGACCGTGAAGCGCACGCCGTCGAAACGCGCCAGCCCGTTCAACGTGCCCAGCCACAGGGCGCCGTCGCGCGACTGGACCATCGCGATGACCGAGTTCTGCGGCAGGCCCTCGTCGTTTTCCCAGGTGCGAATGCTGAACCGGGGCGCGCCCGGCGGGACGTCCGGGCCCGCCGCGCCCGCGGTCGCCCCCAGCGCGGTGGCGAGGAGGACCGGGCCCGCGAACCGGAGGAGTTGTGGCATCACCGGGCGCATCACGAGGCGGCGGGTTGCGTCGCCCGCGAGGGTGCCGCGCGCGGGCGGGTCGGGCAAGGAAACAGGCCGCGCCCGGGCTGCGGGGTAGGGCGCCGCTGCGCCGGCGCCCCCACGGCCGCGCGGCAACGCGGTCCTACCGACAGCGCCGGCAAGCCGGCGCACTCCATACGCTCCGCGACTGACCGGACACTCGCTCGGCGCGGCAGCGTTTGGAGTGCGGCCGCTTGCTGCCGCTTTCTACTCGGGTGGGACGGCCAACTTGCCGTCGGGCAGGCAGGCGGCCACCTGCCACCGACCCCGATTCGGGGAGCGCACGCGCCTCGCGTGCCGCCGATGGCGCCATCGCCGTCGGCCCGTAGCGCAGGCGGCCAGCCTGCTTGCGCCGCGTGGTAAGTCACCGCGGCGCCGGCGCCGTCCACCCGGCCGCTGACGACGACTATGCCGGGCTCGACGGAGTCTCGCCCCACCGAAGGTTGCCCCGGCCGCGCCGCCGCGCGGCCCTACCGTGCGCCAGCGTGTGGAGTGCGGCAGCTTGCTGCCGCTTTCTTTGCTCCGGGGGGCACGGCCTACCAGGTCGTCCACGGCGGCGACTCACCGCCGACTCGATTCGGGGAGCGCACGCGCCCCTGTGTGCCGCCGACGGCGCCCCCGCCGTCAGGCTCCGGGCGCGGCCGGCCGCGGTCTTATTTTATCGCGGCCGGCCGCCCGGGTTGACCGCTCCCGGTTCTTGGGCGAAAATCCGCGCCAGCATGGCTCGGCTGCCCCGCTACTCACAGCCCGCCCAAACGGCCAGTCGCCCGCCCCGGTGGGGAGGCTTCCTGTTTTCGCTGGCGCTGGTGCTCACCGCGCGCCCGGCCGCGGGCGCCGAGCCCGCCTGGCGCTGGTCCAATCCCCAGCCGCACGGCAATAACATTTACGACCTGGCCAGGCGCGGCGGCGAGTACTGGCAGGTGGGCGACCGCGGCCGAATTTACGTCAGCACCGACCGCTTCACCTGGACCGTGGTACCCAGCGGCACCCCCCGGGCCTTGCGCGGCATCGCCTTTTCCGGCGAGCAGGTGGTGATATGTGGCGAAGCTGGCACGCTCCTGCGGGGGACTTTGAGCGCCGGCTTGCAACCCGCCACGCTCAACCCGCCCACCACGGACTGGCTCGAAGGCGTGGCGGCCTCGCCCGGCACGCTCGTGGCCGTGGGCGACAACGCCGCCGTGTACCGCAGCACGGACGGCGGCGCGACGTGGCAGCGGGTCATCAACCTGCCGTTCAGTAACTGGCTGCGCAGCGTGGCCTGGGGCGGCAACACCTTCGTGGCCGTGGGCGAAGGTGGCTTGATCGCCACCAGCCCCGACGGACAAGGCTGGACCCGCCGCAGCAGCGGGGTGAGCACCGCCCTCAACCGCGTGGTCTGGCGCGGCGGGGTGTTTTACGCGGTGGGCGACAACGGCCGGTTGCTCTGGAGCATCAACCAGGGCGCGACCTGGACCCGCGAGTCTCTCGGCATCACCAACAACCTCTACACCTACGCCCAGGCCGACACCCTCACCGGCGTCCCGCGCCTGGTGGCCGGCGAAAGCGCGCTGTTGCTCAAGTCCACCTTGCTGGGCGGCTGGACCGATCAACTCGGGAACAACGTGCTGCTGCCCGCGCCCACGTGGGATTACTACGCCGCGGTGTGGGACGGCGCCCGGTTCGTGGTCGGCGGCCGCACCGGACTGATGGTCGAGAGTCTCGAAACCAACGTCACGATCGCCGGTCAGACCTTCCCCGCCACGCTCTGGTTCGAGGAAAGCGACTCGCCCCGCGACTGGCTCTGGGAGGTCCTGGCCCTGCCGGAACGTTACGTCGCCGTGGGCGACCGCGCCCAGGTGCTGACCAGCGATAACGGCGCTGACTGGTGGAGCGAGACCGTGCCCGACAGCCTGACCAACAGCGTTTTCCTCGGCCTGGGCGGCTCGAGCCAACTGGTCGTGGCCGTCGGCAGCGCCGGCAGCGTCATGTATTCCCGGGCGGCGACCACCAACCTCGTCCTCACCAACACCGTGGTCGAATTCGCCGACTGCGCCTGGGTCACCAACACCCGCGTCAGCACCAACGTGGTGAACCTCCTGGGCCTGCGCTGGACCGCGCTCGAGCCCCGCCCCACCACCAACACCCTCCAGGGCGTGGCCCACCACGCCGGCCGCTGGGTGGCAGTGGGCGACGCCGGCACCGTGTTGACCGGCGCGGATGACCTGGCCTGGCAACGCGCCACCCTGCCCGGGCAGCCGC
Organism: uncultured Verrucomicrobiota bacterium; assembly: GCA_964466945.1. Lineage (GTDB taxonomy): Bacteria > Verrucomicrobiota > Verrucomicrobiia > Limisphaerales > J093 > DSVZ01. The sequence continues at coordinate 26,617 of CAYXPA010000033.1, forward strand.
CGCTCAGCGGCGTGGCCGGCAGTGACGCCGGCTGGGTCGTCACCGGCCGCGGCGGTGTGATCTTCTCCAGCCCGGACGCGCTTGCCTGGACGCCGCGCGCTTCCGGCACCACCAACTGGATTTTCCGCGTCCGCTGGCTGGGCGACCGCTTCGTGGCCGTGGGCCAGAACGGCACCCTCCTGACCAGCCCGGACGGCTTGGCCTGGACCGCGCGCGCCACCGGCACCACCGCCTGGTTGAACGACGCCCTGTTCCTGGCCGGCCGGTACTTTGTCTGCGGCACCCAGGGCACGTTGCTCACGAGCACCGATGCGAGCGCATGGACCGCGCTCGAGGGCATCACCGGCAAGTCCCTCTACGGGCTGGCCGGCCGGGGCTTTCAGTTGGTGACCGTGGGCGTGGAAGGCGTCATCCTGCGCGCGCCTCTCGAGCCCCTGCCGCCGGCGCAGATTCTCGACTACGAACACCGCGAGTGCCCGGGCGCGCGCGTGGACCGCTTCCGCCTCGGCGGCACGGTGGACCAGCGCGTGGCCCTCGAAGTGTCCGAGGACCTGGAGACCTGGCGGCGCGTGGGCGCCTTCGAGTTCGACAACGGCCGGCTCGAACCCGAACTGATCCGCACCAACCCGCCGTCGGCCCGCGCCGAGTATTTCCGCCTGATTCCCGCCGCGCCCTGAGGCCCGCGCTCCGGCGGCCATGAAACTGCCGCGCCTGCTTCACTCCTGGCGGTTGACCCCCGCCCGGGCCATCGCCCTGCAACGCCGGCTGGCCGCGCGGGTGCAGGTCGGCCCGCCCGGACGCGCCCTGCGCCGGGTGGCCGGGCTGGACGCGGCCTTTTCGCCGGACGGCCGGCTCTGTTTGGCGGCGGTGGTGGTCTGGGACCGCGCCGAGCGGCGCGTGGTGGAAACCGTCACCGCCGCGCGGCCGGTGCATTTTCCCTACGTGCCCGGCCTGCTGTCCTTCCGCGAAGCCCCCGCGCTGCTGGCCGCGCTGCGCAAGCTGCGTCAGGCGCCGGACGTGCTCTTGTGCGACGGCCAGGGTCTGGCGCACCCGCGGCGCTTCGGCATCGCCTGTCACCTGGGCGTGCTTTGCGAGCTGCCCGCGGTGGGCTGCGCCAAGAGCCGCCTGGTGGGCGAACACGCCCCGCCGCCCGATGCGCCGGGCGGTCGCGCCGACCTGGTGGTGGACGGCGAAGTGCTGGGCGCGGTGGTCCGCACCCGGGCGGGCGGCCGGCCGGTGTATGTGAGCGTGGGGCACCGGATGGACCTCGAGGCGGCCGTGGTCCTGGTGTTGGATTGTGTGCAGGGGCACCGCTTGCCCGAGCCCACGCACCTGGCCGACCGCCGGGTGGCCGCGCTCAAACGGGAGTTGGCCGAAACTGCCGAGCCCGGGACGCCCCCGGCCCGCCTCAGCGGTTGAGCAGATAAATGACGGCGCCGAAGAGCGCGGCCACGACCGCCCCGAAGGCAATCGCCGCCAGGTGCACGCGGCGGCGGTGGCGCTTGTTGCTCCGGCCCATGCCGGGCAAAAGGTAATAGCGGTGCTCTTCGCGATTGCGCTTGCGGCCAAACATGGCGTCGGTCGGTCGGTGACCGGATGGTGAATTGGCGGTGGCGTCCGGGCAAACGCATTTTCGCCCTCAGGCTTTGTCGGCGCATGAAGCCGATCTGTCCATTTGAGAGGCTTTCGGGCCGGGACTGCCGAGCCGGAGGTACATTGAAGGCGCCGTGCTCAGAAAAAGGAGGCGCGTGCCGGGGAGTTGGAAGGCCCGGCTCCCGGTGGCATACATCCCAGGCCAGACTTCGGTGGCCCGGGCCGGGTCTTTGGGTTGGCAACGACAGCACCCGCCTGCGTCGCCTCAGCGAGAACTCCAGTCCTCTGACGTGACCCGGACGCGTTGCGCTTCCTCGGGCGCCCGCACCAGCGCACGGCAGCGCATGGAGTGCGGCCGCTGTTTTTGCACGGCTCCTCCACACCGGCCTGCCGACCCGAATCAACGCGCCGGCACTGGACTCTTTGACAGCGGGTTTGAGGGTGACGCACGCAGAAGAAGACGCTTAGCTTGGGAACCGTCGCGCGCGACGAAAACCACCCCGGTTACCTTTGCGCCATGCTGTCCTTGCGAGCGTTGGTGTTGTGGAGCGCAATCATCCCGTTGGCCATTGCCAACGGCCTGTTGCGAGACTTGCTGCTGGTCCGGTGGCTGGGCGCACCCGTCGCGCGGTCCGCCAGCGGGGTTTTTTTGTGCGCGTTGATCGGAGTGTGGACCTGGCTGACCATCCCTTGGCTTGCCCCGCGCGACGCCAGGACCTGCGTGGTCGTAGGCCTGGGATGGTTGGCGCTGACTGTCGGCTTCGAATTCGGCTTTGGGCGGCTGGTGGCCCACCGGACTTGGGACGAGTTGCTGCGCCCGTACCGGTTCGCTGGGGGCGATCTTTGGCCTGTGGTGCTAGTGGTGGTGACACTGGCTCCGTGGCTGGCAGCCCGCGGACGGGGATTGCTTTGAGGGCCGGGCCGGTTGGGGCGGGAAAAAGGTTGAACCCGGCGCGGGCTTCGCGCCGAATAGCGGTTCATGACGACATTGTCCGATGCCCAAAAACAGGCCGTGCGCGCCTGGCTGCAGCAGGGCCTGCCCCTGGCCGAGATTCAGAAACGCCTCGCCGCTGAATTGGGCGTGCATCTGACGTACATGGAACTCAAGCTGGCGGTCAGCGAACTGGACGTCCTGCCCAAGGACCAGGAACCGGCCATCCTCCCCGAATTGCCCAAAACTCCCGCCGCCAACGCCAACGCCCGTGCCGGCGCCCCGGGCAAGGCTGCCGCGCCGCCCGCCGCCCCCGCGCCCGCCGCGCCACCGCCCAGCCCCGGCAAGGTGAGCGTGACGGTGGACCGGCTCACCCGGCCCGGCGCCCTGGTCAGCGGTCAGGTGCAGTTCAGCGACGGCAAGAAGGCCGCGTGGTATCTCGACGAAATGGGCCGGCTGGGCATGGTCGCGCCCGAGCCGGGCTACCGGCCGCCGGCGGCGGACATCCCGGCATTTCAGGCGGCGCTGGACCGCGAGTTGAGCCGGCTGGGGCTCTGAACAGCACCCGCAGCGGGCGCGCGGGTGAATTTTTGGCAAACCGCGCCGGAACCGCTTGTCGTGAGTCGGACCTTTCCGGGAAACTGGCGTTAACCGATGCCGATGAATTCCAACTGCCTCAGCCGGTCGCGCGGCACCGTGCGGTTTAGCGCGACCATGTTCCTCTCCTTCCTGCTCGGCTCGCTTCACGGCGCCCAGGCGCCCGACACCGAACGCGTGGGGCGCACGGCCGCCGGGCGCACGGTCCTGCCGGTGCATCAGGTGCTCACGCCGGCGGGCCGGCAGGTGGACCTGGCGGGTCTGCGCCCGCAAGCGCTGGCGCTCTCGCCGGACGGCCGGCGGTTGGCCGTGTCCGGCAAGACCAGCGAGTTGCTCATCCTGGACCCGGCCACGGGCGCAATCCGCCAGCGGGTGACCCTGCCCGCGGAGGAGGCCACCGAGCCGCAACCGGCCGCGCCCTCGGCGAACATTTTGCAGCCGGACACCAAGGGTCAGGTCAGCTACACCGGCCTGATCTTTTCCCGCGACGGACGGCGCGTTTTCCTCAGCAACGTCAACGGCTCGATCAAGGTCTTCGCCGTCGCGCCCGACGGCACGGTGCGGCCCTCGCATTCGTGGCCCTTGCCGCCGGCCAACGCGCCGCGCCGCAAGGAGGAAATCCCCGCCGGCCTGGCGCTCTCGGCCGACGGCCGCCGGCTCTACGTCTGCGGCAACCTCTCCAACCGCCTGCTCGAGCTGGACGCCGAGACCGGCCGCCTGCTCCGCGCGTTCGACGTGGGCGTGGCGCCGTACGACGTGGTGCTGCTCGGCGACAAGGCCTACGTGAGCAACTGGGGCGGGCGCCGTCCCGGCCCGGGCGACCTCACCGGCCCGGCCGGGCGCGGTACGGTGGTGCGCGTGGACCCGGTGCGGCACATCGCCAGCGAGGGCTCGGTCACGGTGCTCGATTTGCGCGCCGGGGCCGAGCGCCGGAACCCGACCGCCGAGATGCTCACCGGCCTGCACGCCAGCGCGCTGGCGCTCTCGCCCGACCGCCGCTGGCTGGTGTGCGCCAACGCCGCCGCGGACCACCTGAGCGTGATTGACACGCGCACCGACCGCGTCGTGGAAACGATCTGGGCCAAGGCCAGCCCGGCGGACCTTTTCGGCGCCTCGCCCAACGCGGTGTGTTTCGCGCCGGACGGCAAGACGCTCTACGTGGCCAACGGCACCCAGAACGCCATCGCCGTGATCCGGTTTGCGCCCGCCCGCCGCGCCTCGAAGTTGCAGGGGCTCGTTCCGGTGGGTTGGTTCCCGGGCGCGGTTGTGTTCGACGCCGTGCGCAAACAACTGGCCGTGGCCAACATCAAGGGCCACCCGGTCGAGCCGCGTCCGTACCGGGCCGCCGGGGCCGGACCGGACGCGCGCGGGTTCAACAGCCACCACTACTTCGGCTCGGTCTCGCTGGTGCCGCTGCCCCGGGCGGCGGAGCTACCGCGGCTTTCCCAGCAGGTCTATGACAACTACCGGCGCGAGCGCATCGCGGAGGCGTTTTTGCGACCGCGGCCGGGCCAGCCGCCGCGCCCGGTGCCCGAGCGCATCGGCGAGCCCAGCCCCATCAAGCACGTGGTCTATGTCATCAAGGAAAACCGCACCTACGACCAGGTGTTTGGCGACCTCCCCGAGGGCCGGGGCGACCCGGCCTTGTGCATCTTCGGCGAGCGCGTGACTCCCAACCAGCACAAGATGGTCCGCGAGTTCGTGCTCCTGGACAATACCTATTGCGCCGGCATCCTCAGCGCCGATGGCCACCAGTGGAGCACCACCGCCATCGGCACCGATTACCTTGAAAAATCCTTCGCCGGCTGGCCGCGCAGTTATCCCGACGGCATGGGCGAGGATGAAGACGACGCGCTGGCCTACTCGCCGGCCGGGTTCCTCTGGGACAACGCCGTCAAGCATGGCGTTTCGATCTGGAACTTCGGCGAGTTCGCCATGCCCACCTGCGGGTGGACCGATCCCCAGCGCAAGGGCGCGCCGGGCTGGCGCGATTTCTGGGAAGAATTCCTGCACGGGCGCGGCGAGGTGCGCATCTCCAGCCAGCCCAGCATCGAAAGCATCCGGCCCTTCACGCCCACCAACTACGTGGGCTGGGAGATGTCCGTGCCGGATGTCTGGCGGGCGCGCTACATCACCAACCAGATCGCCGCGTGGGAGCGCCAGGGCGCGATGCCCCGCTTGGTGCTCATCTGCCTGCCCAACGACCACACCAGCGGCACCAGCCGCGGTTGCCCCACGCCCGCGGCCACCGTGGCGGACAACGACCTGGCCTTCGGGCAAATCGTGCAGGCGCTCAGCCACAGCCGCTTTTGGCGGGAGATGGTCATCTTCGGCATCGAGGACGACCCGCAGAACGGCTGGGACCACGTCAGCGGCTACCGCACCACCGCCTACGTCCTCAGCCCGTGGGCCAAACGCAAGGCCGTGGTCAGCACCCAGTACAACACGGTCAGCCTGCTACGCACCATCGAGCAAATCCTCGGCCTGCCGCCGATGAACCAGTTCGATGCCGCCGCCCCGCCCATGTTTGACTGCTTCACCGACACGCCGGACTTCACCCCCTTCGTGGCCGTGCCCAACCAGGTGCCGCTCGACGAGATGAACCCCGACCCCAAGGCCATCACCGACCCGCTCCTGCGCCGGCACGCCCTGCAATCGGCCCGGCTCAACTTCAAGCGCGTGGACGCCTGCCCGGAGGGCGTGCTCAACCGCATCCTCTGGCACGCCGTCAAAGGCAGCGCCGCGCCCTTCCCGCAGTGGGCCGTGACGCTGGTCGAGGACGAGGACGAGGACGAGTGAGCTGAAACGTTCGGCAGGTTCCTGGAGGCACGCCCAACCTGGTCGCGCTCGGCCTGCCTGCCAACAGATCGGCGGCCACCCGCCGCCAACTTCCGGTTTTCAAGCCGCCGAGCCCAAAGGTGAGTCTGACCCGCGATTGGTTAGGGCCGGGCAGCGCTCCGGCCTTCGGTAGGGCCGGGCTGCGGCCCGGCCGAGGGCGGCGCCGACTCAGCGGCGCCCGACCTCGCGAAGCGCATGGAGTGCGCCGGCTTGCCGGCGCTTTGCTTGGCGCAGGCAGGCCGGCCTGCCGGCGCTGTCGGGCGGTGTAGCGCCGATCGGCAATCGGCGGTATCGCCGACTGGCAGTCGGCGACCCGGCAGGCCGCTGGCCTGCGCGACGGTCCAACAGCGGGGGCGCCGTCGGCAGCACGCGCGGGCGCGTGCGCTCCCCCAGAGCGGGTCGGCGGCAGGGCTGCGGGGCGGCGCAGCACAATCCGGTAGGGCCGGGCTGCGGCCCGGCCGAGGGCGGCGCCGACACAGCGGCGCCCTACCGGTGCCCGCCGTCGCCGGGCGGTCCGGGCAGTGCTCGCCGGCTTACTCGCCGCAGGCCGCCGCCGGCTCGGGCAGTTCGCGGCGGATTTCCTCGAGGCGATACCCGAAACCCGGCCCGCGCACGGTGGACCAGTCCACCATGCCCTCGCGTCGCCGGTACAGGCCCGGATGCACCGCCGCCTCGGGCGCCGAGGCCGCCGGGTAAAACTGCATGGCATTGGTCTCCACGCCCTGAATCGTGCCCACGTGCGCGGCCAGGAGCACGTGCGGGATTTGGGCCAGCATCGGATTGGTGAGGTCCTGCACCATCAACGCCAGGCCGTGCGCACGCGCCCAGCAGGCGGTGAGCAACGCGCCGCTCTGCGTCTTGCAGGTCTTGAGCGCCACGCCGGTCCAGCCCAATTCCCGGCCCAGCCGCACCAGCGTCCAGTCGTGCGCACTTTCATCCAGGAACAACGGCTTGCGGGCGGCCACGCCGCGCACGTCCAACGGGTGCCGCTCCAGGTCGTAGGGAAAGGGCTGCTCGACGTACAACAACCGCGCGTCCAGGTCCGGGTGCTCGACGCGGAGCCGGTCGAGAGTTTCGATCACGTAGGCCGGGTCGGTGACGGTGCAATTGAAATCGGCGCTGAGCCACTCGACCCCGTGCGTCCGGGCCAGTTGGCCCACCGCCACCAGGCGCGCGTAGTCCCACGCGGCGTCCGTGCCCCGGAGTTTGACCTTCAGGCATTTCAAGCCGTCGGCGCGAATCCAGTCCGCCAACAACACCGGATATCCGTCGGCGGGTTCGCGCCCCGTCAACTCGCCCGGCGTCAGCGGGTCCAACCCGCCCACCAGATGCCAGGCGCGGAGCCGGCGGGGCGGCTCGGCCATGAGGTAATCGGCCGGGCAGGCGCCGCGGAAGGACACGTCCGCGTCGGGCGCCGGCTCGAGGAAGTCCGCCAGGTCGCGGTTGAGCAAGTCGCGGCCGTAGGTCGCGTAGGCCGGCCGGCCCAGCAACTGCCCGTAAGCGTCGTGCACCGCCAGGTCGAAGACCGAATCGCACACCAGCGCCGCCAACCAGGGCATCGGCTCGGGCGGGGGCGCCGCCAGGCTCTCGCCCGGCGCGCGTGCCGGATCGCTGGGGTCGGTGCCGGTGGTGGCGTTGAACTCCGCCAGCAGGGCGCGCAGGCGCTCGCGCTGGAAGTCCCAACCCAGTTCCAGCGGATGCCCCCACGCGGCGAACTCCGCCCACGCGCGGGTCAGCCGGCGGCAAAACGCCTGCAACGCGACGTGGCGCGGCGCGTACGGCCGGGCGCTGGGCCAGACCCATTGCACGCTCAGGGGCGTCTCGCCCCAGCCCGAGGCGCTGCGCCCGTGGCGGTCTTCCACCCGCACCCGCACCCGGGCGCAGCTCACCTCCGTGAGCGTCTCCGGCCCGAACTTGAGCGGCACGCGCGTGCGCACCGGCAGGAACCACAGCGTCGCGGCGCGCACGCGGCAATCCGTGGCCCGGGTCACGCGACAGGCACTCACGACGCTCCGGGGCGCACGCCTAAAGCTGCCAACCCTCCCGGTACGCCGGTTGGATGAAAGCGTTGGCGGCGGGCAGATTCGTCACGCGCAGGTTGCGGGCGTCCCACTCGAGGCGCTGGCCGTTGAAACGTTGCGCCAGCACGCCCAGCAACGCCACCTCCGCCAACGGCCCGCCGTAATCCCAGTTCGCGCTGGAGACCGGGCCGCCCTTGCACGCCCGCACCCAGTCGGCGTGGTGCCCGGGCACGCGCGGTAGCGAGGGCGGCGGCGGCTGGTAGGCCTGGTGCCGGGCCCGGGGCAGGAGTTGCCAGCCGCCCGCGCCGTGCGAGCCGTGCAGGGCCTGGCCGCGCTCGCCCGCGATCCACGCGCCAAACTGTGGCAACTGCCGGCCCGCCTCCAGCGCGGGCGGCCGGGGCGGCGGGCAGGCGCCTTCGTACCAAAACACCTTCACCGGCGGCCGGGCGCCGCGCGCGGGGAACTCGTACTCGATCACGCACCCCGGCGGGTAGGTCTCGGCCCGCACGCGCGGGTCGTCGTACTCGAGCGCCCGGGCGGTCACCGCCGCGGGCGCGTCCAGTTCGAGCGCCCAGTAAATCGGATCGAGCACGTGGCACACCCAGTCGCCCACGATCCCGGTGCCGAAGTCCACCCAGCCGCGCCAGCGACCGGGGTGGTACACCGGGTGATACGGTCGCGCGGGCGCCGGCCCCAGCCAGAGGTCCCAGTCCAGTTCCGGCGGCACGGGCGGCGTTTCGGTGGGGCGGGTGAGGTAACCGCGCGGGCGGTATGAGTTTTGGGCGAAGGCGTGGACCTCGCGCACGGCGCCCAGCGTGTCGGCGCGGATCATTTCGCAGAAGGTGCGGATGGACTCGGTCGAGTGGCCCTGATTGCCCAGTTGCGTGGCCACGCGCGCTTCCCGGGCCGCCTGGGTGAGCCGGCGGATTTCGCCCAGCGAGTGGGCCAGCGGCTTTTCGCAATAGACGTGTTTGCCCATCTGAATGGCCCGCAGCGCGACCACGGCGTGGGTGTGGTCCGGTGTCGAGATGACCACGCCCTCGGCCTCGCGGCCCACCGCGTCCAGGAGCCGGCGGAAATCGCGGTCGAACCGCGCGCGCGGCGCCTGCTTGCGGGCCTCGGCGGCGCGGGATTCGTCCACGTCGCACAAGCCGATGATGTTTTCACCGGCCAACTCGGACAGGTTGGCGCCGCCGCGGCCGCCCACGCCCACGAAGACCAGATTGAGCCGCTCGCTCGGCGGTTCTCCGCCGCGACCCAGCAGATGCGGCGGCACGATGGAGCAGGCTGCCAGGCCCAGACCGCTGACCAGAAACCGGCGACGCGAAGTGCGGTGCGAAAAGGGTGTTTTCATGACGGACGCGGAAACCTTACGCCTGCGGCGACAGCGCGTCAGCCAGGAATTCCGCGCCGGGCGCGCGCGCCGCAACCAACTTTCGCCTCCGGTATCCGGTATCTGGCATCCGGCATCCGGCATCCGACCCCACTCACAGCGCCGGCAAGCCGGCCTGCCTGTGCCAAGCAAAGCGCGGCAGGCAGGCGCACTCCAAACGCTGCGCGAGGTAGGGCGCCGCTGCGCCGGCGCCGACCACCCGGCCGCGGACCGCGAAGGTGTTGGGCTCGACGGAGTCTCGCCCCACCGGAGTTGCCCCGGCCGGGACGCAGCCCGGCCCGACCGGATCGGATTGTGCCGCGCTGCAGCCCGGCCCTACCGGATTGTGCTGCGCCGCCCCGCAACCCTGCCGCCGACCCGCT
>CAYXPA010000034.1:0-36141 GCA_964466945.1 uncultured Verrucomicrobiota bacterium
TGGTCGAGGCCAACCTGCGCCTGGTCATCTCCATCGCCAAGAAGTACACCAACCGCGGCCTCTCCTTCCTCGACCTCATCCAGGAGGGCAACATGGGCCTGATGAAGGCCGTCGAAAAATTCGAGTACCGCCGCGGCTACAAGTTCTCCACCTACGCCACCTGGTGGATTCGCCAGGCCATCACCCGCTCGATCGCCGACCAGGCCCGCACCATCCGCATCCCGGTGCACATGATCGAGACCATCAACAAGCTCATGCGGGTGCAGAAACAACTCCTTCAGGACTACGGCCGCGAGCCCACCCCGGAAGAGATCGCCGACGAAATGCAGATGCCGGTGGACCGCGTCCGCGCCGTGCTTAAGATGGCCCAACAGCCCATCTCCCTCCAAAGCCCGGTGGGCGACTCGGACGACACCAGCTTCGGCGACTTCATCGAGGACAAGTCCGCGGAAAACCCGTCGGACATGACCAGCTACAGCCTGCTCAAGGACAAGCTCAACGACGTGCTCAACAGCCTGACCGAGCGCGAGCGCAAGGTGCTCGAATTGCGGTTCGGGTTGGTGGACGGCTACAGCCGCACGCTCGAGGAGGTGGGCAAGCAGTTCAAAGTGACCCGCGAGCGCATCCGCCAGATCGAGGCCAAGGCGCTGCGCAAGATGCGGCACCCCACCCGCTTGCGCCAGCTCCAGGGCTTCCTCGAGGGCGAAGACCTCGAATCCACCCTGGCTGGCCTACTGGCCGGCAACCCGGTGCCGTAAGCCTAAAGGTTCATCCATCCGGGCACTTAAACAGGGCTTCCTTCCGGCATGGCCTTGGGGTGACACCGGCGGGTACTCCTGTTGCGGGATTGGCTGCTCAAAAACTGTAAGCTTGTCGGAGTTGGTGACAAGGCTAACCATCCACGTGTTACTTATTGTAAGGGGCAGAAAGCAAATTGTTTGCGTGCTCGCGAGCACATCTTTATGCCTCTAGCAACTCGGGAGCGTCGGCGAGCCTGACATTTTGTTCGGTTCTGTATTCCTGTTCTTGGAAACTACAAGTCACAGTGAAGAACACGCAACCCATTGCCAAACATGGCGGACAATAAAGCCTCTCTGGTCGTTGCATTACAGGTACTTGAAAGGTACGCCGGTTGCTGGCCAATTGGCGCGAGAGCCCGCTCAGTGGGCCAGTAAAAAACGAACCAACCTTGTATGAAACGCACAGCATTGCTCCTTGGGTGCTTCCTCTTGGGAGCACTGGTCAGTACACAGGCCACCACGGTGCAACTTTACGTGGATTCGGCTCCAAACAAATACGGGTCGCCCAATTGGGGACCTTGGTGGAACCAGGCAAAGGCCGATGCAGTGGGCGGCACTTTCGTCAATCTCGGAAACGGTACGTATCCGAATTCCCTACGGATAGACCCTTATGACGAAATCGTTTACAGCACCGGCGATTTGGGCAAACGCCTGCACTGGATTTACTGGTTGCCGGGCGAAACTACCAGCGGTCTAGCTGGTCGTTTTGAAGTGAAGTGGGTCATTGACTGGGCAGGTGACGCTTGGACTTACGACTGGAGTGCTTACGATTGGATTGCTGACGGCCCTTCGGTAGGTTGGGTGCAACCGAGTTCTTGGGAAGATTATTCCGGTGGGGTCATCGGCACCTTTGGCTTTGCTTGGTGGTCAACTGACAATGATGCGCCGCCTTTTTCGACCAACGCTAACCCTTACGACGAAACCAACCAAGCTGACATAGACGCCCTGCGTTGTTTGGTTTTCAACAACCAAACGTATGCTTTGGGGATGGTACGTTACCGTGATTCGGTGAATGACCCTTGGCAGTATAAGACGTTGAAGGTCACGGTGCCCGAGGGGGGAATGACCTTGGGGCTGCTAGGAATCGCACTGTCCGGTTTGGGACTAGTTCGCCGCCGCTAGCCATTGCTGAAGGGTATTGCGAAGTTCTGTTTCACAATAATGTAGGGCCGCCTTGCGGGGCGGCCTTTATTTTCCGAGCGTTTTTGTCGCACGTCAGCGTTAACCAAGGTGTAACCCTCCCCGCCTTGGCGGTGTAAGCCGCAGTGGTAACTCGAAACGCATTCGGGTTGCCGAGCAACGTTCAACATCGCACTGTGTCACCACCGCCATGAAAACCTGGACCACCTGTCTCCTGGGCCTGAGCCTGAGCGCCGGCGCGCTCGCCGGCCCGCTCCAGCCCGCCCACATCGCCGCCGACGCCCGCTGGCTGATTCACCTGGACCTCGAAGCCCTTCAGCCCACCACCGTGGGCCAAGCGCTGACCCGCGAAGCCCTCGAACCCAAAATGAGCGAGGTCGCCGCCGCGCTCAAACTTCACCTGGACTTTGATTTCGACTGGCGCCGCATCCGCTCGATCACCCTTTACGGCGCCGAGTACGGCGGCCCGGAGCGACTGCGCGGCGTGATGCTCGTGGACACCGACCTGGACCTGATTGCGGCCTTCGACCGGGCCTTGCAGAAACAGGCCGAATGGGGCCGCGCCCAGGACGGCGACCTCCAGCGCCTCGAGGGCGGTGCGCAACCGCTCTACTGCATCAAGGAAGACCTCTACGTGGCGCTCCAGCCGGGCGCCCCGGCGGTGATTGGCAAGGCCCGTCGCACCACACTCAAGGCCCGCGCCGTGCTGGTGGAAGGCGCCCCGAACCTCAACACCGCCCCCGGCCTGGCCAACCTGGCCAACGCCGGCCATGGCGAATTCCTGCTCGTGGCGGCCGAAGGCTTCGGCGCCGCCGCACCCGACGCTCCCCAGGCCCGTGTCTTGAAAATGGCCGACACTCTCCGCTTTTCCCTGGCCGAGACTGCCGGACAATTGCAGGCTGCCCTCACCTTGGGCGCGCGCTCGGCCGAAACCGCCCAGCAGATGCAGCAGGTCATTCAGGGCATGACCGCCCTCGTGGCCCTGAGCCAGACCGACAACGCCGACCTGCAAAAACTGGTCAACGGTCTGCGCGCCAGCGTCAACGACCGTCAACTCCAGCTTACGCTCACCCTGCCCGCGACCGACGTCGCGGCCAAAATCGCCGAGGACCAGCGCCGCAAGCGGGGTCAAACCTTCATCACGCCGTGACCTGACGTGTTGTCGCCCGGGCCAGTCGTCACCCACCCCGGGGCTTCGGCACCGATGTCCCCGGTGTCGGCGGTCGCCCCCGCTCCCCTGCCCGCGTCCCTGGCCGGAGCGGACGACCCGCTCGCCGCTCTGGCCGCCCGGGCGCGGCGCGGCGACGACGCGGCCTTCACTGAACTGGTGCGTGTCACGAGCGACCGGCTTTTCCAGTTCCTGTACCGGCTTTCCGGCCACGCGCAGGATGCCGAGGACCTGGCCCAAGAAACCTACCTCAAGGCCTATCGGGCGCTGGACCGCTTCGACCCCCGGCGCCCGTTTCTGCCCTGGCTGTTCACCATCGCCCGCCGCTCGCTGCTCAACCACCGCCGCGCGGCCCGCCCGAGCGAGCCGTTGCCCGAAGAACTGCCCGCCCCGCCCTCCGCCGGCCCGGACGCGCACTCCGCCGACGGCGACGCGCTCGCACACCTCTGGCGCCTGGCCCGCGGCCTGCCTCCGCGTTACCATCACGTGCTGTGGCTTTACTACGGCGAAGGGTTCGACACCCGCCAGGTCGCCGCCGTGATGAAAACCCGTCCCTTGGTGGTCAAAGTGCTGCTCCACCGGGCGCGCCGCGCCCTGCTGGCGGCCGTGCGCCGCCGCCGCCCGGAACTGCTCCCATGAAAGCGCCCGTCCTGCTTTGTCGTTGCGTACAACTGCGCGTCGCCCTGGCCCGCCAAGCCCGGGCCAACCCGCCCCGCTGGTGCCGCCGCCACCTTGCCGCCTGCGCGCACTGTCAGCGCGAGCTGGCTGCGGAAACGGCACTCGAGGACCGGCTCCGCCGCGGTCCGGCGCCCCCATTACCCCCGGCCCCGGCCGGACTCGACGCGCGGATTTTGGCCGCGTTGGACCGGACCGCCCGCCCGGCGGCGCCGGTTTGGACGCGTGGGTGGAAGCCGGCCGTGGCTGTCGCGGCCCTGGTCCTGCTCATGGCCGGCAGTTTGGTTTGGCAAAACCGGCCGCGCCCGGTTGCGCGACTTACCGCCAACGCCCCGGCCGCGCCACGACCCGCCCTGGCCGTGCCCACCAACCTCGTCGTGCCGGACGCCGAGCAACTCCTGGCCCTGACGGCCCGGCTCAACGACCCGCTGCAACAAGAGCTGGACCGCGTATTGAACGACCTGCGCGCCGCCGGCCAATCCCTCGCCGCTTCGTTCCTGCCCGACACGGTCCGGCCCTGACCCCGGCGCGGGACCGAGAGCAGCGCCGCGCGCTACCCATCCGCTGTGTGTCCGGCACGGTGGCCTCGGGCGCGAAGGCCGTCCGCCCTTTCCCGCACCTTCCGGCCGGCTGGCTCGGTGCGCGGGCTGGCCCGGGCTGCGTCGCGGTGGTAAACTTTTCCCCGATATGGCCCCGGAATATTGCCCCAACTGTGGCGCGGAAGTGCCGGACGGCGCGCGGGCCTGCCCCGAATGCGGCGCAGACGAGCAGACCGGCTGGTCGGAGCGCGCGCGCGCGCAACGCCTGGATTTGCCGGATGAAGACTTCGACTCCGCGGAGTTCGCCCGTGGCGAGTTCGAGCACCGCCCTCTGCGGCGGCGCGGGCCGCAGCGGTTGTGGTGGGTGGTGGCGGTGGTGACGCTGTTGGCGTGGTTGGCGGTGTGGGTGACGGGTTACATGAGCTTTTGAACCGCGAAAGCGGCTTGCCGCGGCGGGCGCGGGCTCGCCAGAGTCCCGCCGTGAACAACACCCGAACCCGGTTCCTCGCCTCGCTGCTCGGGCTGGGCACTGCCCTGACGGCCCTGGCGGCGGTCAAGGACACTCCGTTTCTCCAACCGACGGCGGTGCATTACACCCGGCACCCGGAGTTGAGCACCGCGGTGTTTCACAAGCTGGCGGTGGACCGCGAGGGCCGGGTGTACGTGCTGACCGACCGCGGCGTGGCGCGGCTCTTCGACGGCACGCTGGCGCTGGACAAGAGCTACCGGCCGCTGGCCGGGCGGCGGGCGCTGGACCTGACGCTGCAGGAGGGGCGGCTCTGGCAACTGTTCGAGGATGAGTACCTGAGCACCGAGTACGCGGGCCGGTACGTGGGCGCGCTGCCCAAGGGCGTGTTCCGCCGGCTGGCCGTGGCGGAGGATTTCCGCGCGCTCCTGGCCGGGCCGGACCGGCTGGCGCTGTTCGTGAACGACCGGTTGGTGCCGGTGCCCTTCGCCCTGAGCCGGCCGGAGGAAAAACTCTACGCACGCGGCAACCAGTTTTACGTGCTGGCCGCGGACCAGATTTTCCGGGTGACGGCGGACCGCCTGGAGCCGGTGCATCGCGGCGAGCAACTGACCGCGCTGGCCTTCCGCGGCGAGGAAATCCTGGTCGGCTCGCGCCGCGGCTACTACGGCGTGCACGCAGTGACGGGCCGGCTCACCCTGCCCTTGCAGCAAAAGGTGCCGGTGGTCGAGGTCACGGCCCTGGCGCCCACGGCCACGGGCGTGTGGGTGGGCACGCCGCGCGGGGTGTATTTCCAGGCCACGGGCGGCGGCTTCCGGTACTTCGCCGGGCGGCGGTGGTTGCCGGACGATACGGTGATTGACCTGCAGCCGGACGCGCGCGGCCACTTGTACGTGCTCACCCCCGCCGGCGTGGCGAAGATCGAGTTTGTCCAAATGACCCTGGCGGCCAAGGCCGCGCATTACGAACGCAAGATTCGCGAGCGCCACATCCGCTACGGTTTTTGCGCCGAACTGCGGTTGCGCACCCCCGGCGACCCGGCCTCGGCGGAGATGGTTGACACCGACAACGACGGCACCTGGAGCAGCTACTACCTGGCCAGCCAGGCCTTCCGTTACGCGGTCACCGGCGACGAGGCGGCGCGCGAGCACGCGTGGCAGACCTTCGAGACGCTCGAACGCCTTCAGTCCATCCATGCGCTCGAGGGCTTCCCGGCCCGCACCTTCGAGCGCACCGGGTTCAAGGTGTCCGACCCCGAGCGCTGGCGCGTGGCGCCGGACCCGCGCTGGGAGTGGAAGGGCCACACCAGCAGCGACGAAATCACCGCCCACACCTTCGCCTATGCCGTGCTGTACGAGACCGCCGCCCGCACTCCGCCCGAGAAGGCCCGCATCGCCGCCGCCTACGATCGCATCCTGAGCCACATCCTCCGCCACAACCTGTACTTGGTGGACGTGGACGGCCAGCCCACGCTCTGGGGGCGCTGGCATCCGGAGTACGTGAACCGCTACCCGCCCACGGTGGTGGACCGCCGGCTCAACAGCGCCGAGATTATCGCCTTCCTCCAGTTCGGCTACCACCTCACCGGCAAACCGGCCTACCGCGACAAGGCCTTCGAGCTCTTTCAGCAGCACGGTTACCTGGCCAACATCACCAACAGCATGACCCTCATCCGCGCCACGCCGGGCGTGGTCTTCCGGGGCTATGACATGGGCGACGAGTGGAACCACTCGGACGACCTGCTGGCTTTTGTGAACTACTGGACCCTCTACCGCTACGCCTTCAATGACGAACTGCGCCGCCTCTACGCCGCCGCCATCGCCGACCACTGGGCCCTCGAACGCGTTGAACACAACCCGCTCTGGAACTTCATCTACGCCATGACCGGCGCGCGCGAGTTCGACCTCGAGGGCGCGCTCTGGGCCCTGCGGCACTTCCCCCTCGATCTGGTCACCTGGACCGTCCAGAACTCGCACCGCCAGGACCTCACCCGCCTGCCGCCCAACTTCCGCAACCAGGAGTCCCGGGAACTGCTCCCGCCCGACGAACGCCGCGTCATGCGCTGGAACGGCAACCCCTTCGTGCTCGACGGCGGCGACGGCGGCCACACCGAACTGGCCGGCGATGAATTCCTGTTGCCCTACTGGATGGGCCGGTACCTGAAAATCCTCGAGTAACCCCCGCACCTCCGCAGGAGACTTCGCCGGTGAGCGCGCTAGCCCACCATTTCTTCGCGGCCCTCGCCGGTGTGTTCGGGGGGCTGGCCTCGGCCGTGCCGGTGGGACCGGTCAACGTAACCATCATCAACGAGGCCGCCCGCCACGGGCAGCGCCGCGCCTGGTGGGTGGGGTGCGGCGCCGGGACGATGGAGATGATCTTTTGCGGCGCCGGCTTCGCGGGGTCCTCCCATTTGCAGGGCACGCCCTGGGTGCAAAGCCTCTTCCAACTGGTGGGCGTGATCGTGATCACCGGGCTGGGCTGGCATTACCTGACGACCCGGTCGCTGCCCGGGTTCGGCCGGGCGGAGGCCGCGGTGCGGCGGCGTTACCAGCCGCACGCCGCCTTCGCGCTGGGCTTTGTGCGCGTGCTGGGCAACCCGGGCGTGCTGGTGTACTGGGTGGCCGTCGCGGCCAGCTTTGCCGCGCACGGCCTGGTGGGACCGGACGGGCGCGGGCGCGCGGCCTGCCTGGCGGGGGTGGCGCTGGCCACGTTCGGCTGGTTCGGGCTGCTGGGCTGGCTGGCGGCCCAGGTGCACGGGCGGATTTCGCCGTCCTGGCTGCTCCGGTTGTCCCGGTACTCCGGCGCGCTGCTGCTGGCCGTGGCGGTCGTGCTGGGCGGGCGCCTGGTGTGGACCTGGCTGACCCGGTAGGCCGGCCCGGATTGAAACCCGACCGGGCGCTGTGTAATCTCCTCCGCATGATCACGGCGCAGCAAATCCGTGAATTGTTGCACGCGCGGCCCTTCAAGCCGTTCCGCATTTGCTTGTCGGACGGCTCGTACCACGACATCACCCATCACGACCTGGCCTGGGTCACCCGCAACACCGTCGAGGTGGGCATGAATCCCGATGCGGAAGGCTTCGCCGAATACGTGGCCCGTTGTTCGCTGCGCCACATCACCCGGGTCGAGGATTTGCCCGAGCCCGCGTCGCGGGCTTGAAGCGTGTGCAGCCCCGCTGCGTTCCTGCGCGCCGGGTCCGCCCGGGCATCCTTGCCGAGACCATCGTCCGGCCGCGCGGCCTTGTCCAATGGCCGCCAAGCCGCCAGAGTCCGTCCGCGTGAACGCCGCTGTCATCGTCGCCGCCGGCCAGGGCAAACGCATGGGGCCGGGCGTGGACAAACTCTTCCTCGAGGTCGCCGGCCGGCCGGTCATCGCCCACACCTGGGAGCGGTTCGACCGCGCGGCCGAGGTGCACACGGTGGTGCTGGTCGTGCGCGCGGGGCAGGAGGCGGCCTTCACCGCCCTGGCCGAGCGGCTGACGCTGACCAAGCCCTGGCAACTGGTCGCCGGCGGCGCCGAGCGCCAGGACTCGGTCTGGAACGGCCTGGCCGCCCTGCCGCCCGCCTGCGAACTGGTCGCCGTCCACGACGGCGCCCGGCCGTGCGTGAGCGCGGACCTCATCGCCGCCACGTTTGCCGCGGCGCGGGAGTTTGGCGCCGCCGTGGCCGCCCAGCGGGTGACCGACACGATCAAGGTCTCGCACGATGGCCGGTTCATCGCGGAGCATCCGGACCGCGCGCGGCTCTGGGCCGTGCAGACGCCGCAGACCTTCCGGGTGGAGATCCTCCGCCGGGCGCTGGCCGAGGTGCGCCGGCGCGGGCTGAGCGTCACGGATGACACGGCCGCCTGCGCATGGATCGGCCAGCCGGTGCGGCTGGTCGAACACGCCGCGCCCAATCCCAAGGTCACCACTCCCGCCGACCTGCCCCTGGTGGCGCACTGGCTGCAGGCCGCGCCCGCGGCCGGCGCCGCCCTTGCCACGCCGCCGCCGCCTCCCTAATTTCCCAACCGGACCGTCGCCACGACGGCGCCATGAGCGCATGAAACGACGTTTGTTTTACACCGGCCTGGTGCTGGCGCTGGGCTTGAACCTGTTCTTCGGCGCGCAGGTGTACGTGCAGTCCGCCGAGGCGGCGGGCAAGAACGACATCTACCGCAACCTGCGCCTGTTTTCGCTGGTGCTCGAGCGCGTCCGCCAGGACTACGTGGACGGCGAAAACCTCACCTACCAGGACCTGGTCTATGCCGCGCTCAAGGGCCTGCTCGGCTCGCTCGATCCCCACAGCGAATTCCTCGAGCCCAGCAAGTACGGCGACTTCAAGGACGACACCGAGGGCGCTTACGGCGGCGTGGGCCTGACCATCCGCGCCAGCGGCGATTACCTCACGGTGGTCACCGCCTTCGAGGACGGCCCGGCCTGGCGCGCCGGCATCCGCTCGGGGGACCAGTTGGTGCGCATCGCCGGCCGCAACGCCCTGCGCATGAGCGACAGCGAGGCCGTGCGCCTGTTGCGCGGCCCGCCCGGCACCGAGGTGCAGGTGACCGTGCGCCGTCCGGGCAGCGAGGAGGCCGTCGAGCACACGCTCAAACGCGAGATCATCAAAATCGAGACCGTGCGCGACCTCGACGGCCGGCGGCGCTTCCCGCTGGGGCCGGACAAGATCGGTTACGTGCGCGTGCTCCAGTTCGGCGAACCGACCACCGGCGAACTCGAGCAGGCCATCGAGAAGCTGCTCGACCAGGGCATGCAGGGGCTGGTGCTGGACTTGCGCGACAATCCCGGCGGGTTGCTCGACCAGGCCGTCAAGGTTTGCAGCCTGTTCCTGCCGCCCAAGACACTCGTCGTCAGCACCGAGGGCCGCGACCCCGCCGACCGGCGCGAGTACCGCGTGCCCAACCGCGGCAAGCACCACCAGTTCCCGCTGGTGGTCTTGATCAACCAGGGCAGCGCCAGCGCTTCCGAAATCGTGGCCGGGTGCCTCCAGGACCTGAAACGCGCGGTCATCGTGGGCGACAAATCCTTCGGCAAAGGCTCGGTCCAAAGCGTCATCGAACTCCAGGACGGCGCCGCCATGCGCCTGACCACCGCCAAGTACTACACCCCCAGCCACAAGGTCATCCACGAACAGGGCATCACCCCGGACATCGAGGTCAGCCTCACCCGCGACGAGGAGGAGGCCCTGAACCTGCGCCGCACGCCCGGGCTCCTGGACTCGCCCGAATATGCCGAGCGCCGGGAGGAAATCCTGGCCGTGCGGGACTGGCAATTGGAACGCGCCACCGACCTCCTCAAGGGCGTCATGCTCTACCAGCAGCGCAACGGCAAAATGGCCCGCGCCGCCAAGACGCCCGCCCTGCCCAGGCCGTGATGCCGGCCCGGCCTCCCCGCCCGGCCCCGGAAAAGCGACTGGAGCCAGTTGTCGGATTTGAACCGACGACCGTCCGATTACAAATCGGATGCTCTACCACTGAGCTAAACTGGCCCCAAAAGCGCCTCCAGTTAACCGCGCCCCCGCCGCCCAAGGCAAGTCCGCGCAGGGCCTCGCGTCCGCCGAACCCACCGCCTCCACCCTGACCCGGCGCTTCCCCGATGCCCGCCGCCCCTGCCATCTCCGTGGTCCTGCCGGTCCGCAACGCCGCGGACACCCTCCCCGCGGCGCTCGAAAGCCTGCGCGCTCAGACCCGCTCCGATTGGGAATGCCTGGTGGTGGACGACGGCTCGACCGATGCCTCCGCCGCGCTCGCCGAGCGCTTCGCCGCCGCCGACCCGCGCTTTCGCCTCTTGCGCCGCCCGGCCCGCGGCCTGGTGCCCGCGCTCAACGACGGCCTGGCCGCCGCCCGCGGCGACTTCATCGCCCGGCTCGATGCCGATGACGTGTGCGCGCCGGAACGCTTCGCCGAGCAGGCCGCCGCCCTCGAGCGCGACCCCGCCCTGGGCGTGGTCAGTTGCCGGGTCCGCTACGGCGGCGACCGCGCCCGGCAGGCCGGCTTTGCCCGGCACGTGGACTGGCTCAACGGCCTGTCCACGCCGGAGGCCATCGCCGCCAATCGCTTCATCGAGGCGCCGGTCGCGCATCCCGCGGTGATGTTTCGCCGCGACCTGGTCGCCCGCTGGGGCGGTTACCGCGAGGGTCCCTTTCCCGAAGACTACGAACTGTGGCTGCGCTGGCTCGACGCCGGCGTGCGCTTCGCCCAGGTCCCGCGCGAACTCCTGGTCTGGGCCGACCGACCCGACCGGCTCTCCCGGCGCGACCCCCGGTACGCGCCCGCCGCGTTTGCCGCGGTCAAGGCGCCCTGGCTGGCCCGGGCCATCCGCCGCGCCCTGGGCCGTCGCGCGCTCTGGGTTTGGGGCGCGGGCCGCGCCACGCGGCGGCGGCTCGAGCCCTTGTGGGCCGAAGGGCTCGCGCCGCGCGGCTTCATTGACGTGGACCAGCACAAGTGGGGTCGCCATCGCGACGGCCGCTGGGTGGTGGGTCCGGACCAACTGCCCTCGCCGGCGGAGGCGCTGGTCCTGGTGCACGTCGGCCGGATCGGAGCGCGCGACTGGATTCGTGCCCACCTCACCGCGGCGGGCTACCTCGAGACCCGCGACTTCTGGGTGGCGGCTTGAACGGGGAGCAAGCGCCCCACCGGTTGGGTCAGCGGCAGGTGGCTGCCGACAACGGCTTGGTGGGCCGTGCCACCTGCAGCAGAAAAAGCGGCCGCAAGCGACCGTACTTCAAACACTGCCTGGGCGTGGTAGGGCCGGGCTGCGTCCCGGCCGAGCAGCGGCGCCGGCGCAGCGGCGCCCTACCTTGGCAGAGGTCAGAAGCGAGGAGTGAGAAGTGGGATGTGCCGGAAGCCGGATACCGGATACCGGCGGGTGAAGCGGACCCAGAGCTGGCGCGTGGGGCGTGCGCCCGGTCCGTCGCGGAGCGTGTGGAGTGCGCCGGCTTGCCGGCGCTGTCGGTAGGGCCGCGCTGCGGCGCGGCCGGGTGATGGCGCCGGCGCAGCGGCGCACTACCCAGTCAGGAGTGAGAAGCGAGGAGGGAGGAGTGAGAAGGGGGATGCCCGATACCGGATGCCGGATGCCAGATACCGGAGGCCGGATGCCGGCGCTACGGGGGCGCGCGTTGGCCGCGTAGCGCAGACCTCTCGTCTGCCGTATCGCGGGTTTCCAACCCGCCGAAGCTCCGTGCCCCCGACCGCCGGGGCCGACTGGCAGTCGGCGATACGGCAGGTTGGAAACCTGCGCTACGAGGCAAGGCCGACGGCGGGGCGCCGTCAGCAGCACGCGGGGGCGCATGTGCTTTCCGATCCGGTTTGCCTGGCCAATGGCTGACCGAATGCGGTGGTACGTGAAGCGCGCCGCGAAGCGTTCTTGCCAATTCCTGCGGTTCAGTCACCTCACCTCGCCAACGCGTGGGGGTCGGTTGCCCGGAGGTCTCAACGACGGTCGGGAGAGGACTTCTCCGCATTGCCGGCTTGGGGTGTGCCTTCACCGGCGGCCGGCGCGGCGTTGGTGGCGGGAGGCGGCGGGGGACGCAATCGGGCAAGTTCTTGCTCGAACTGCGCGACCCGCGCGGCGTCGCCGGCCTTGCGGGCCAGCGGCAGGGCCTGTTCGTAGAAGCGCACCCGGTCGGGGTAATCGGGGTGGTCGCGGAAGAAGGCTGCGTAAAATTCAAGCGCCTCGGCTTCCTGCCCGGCCGCAACCAGGAGGTCAATGACCTTGAACCAGAGTTGGAGCCGCTGGTTGGGCGAGGGGTCCAGGCCCAGCGCGGCGCGGTATTGGGCCAGGGCGCGTTCGGGCTGATTGTCTTGTCGGTAGAGGTCGCCCAGTTTTTCGGCCAGGAGGGCGCTGGTGGCAGTGAGCGGGTGCTGGCGCAAATACTCGATGAGACGCGGGACCGGTTCGCCTGCGGCGAGGTTGAGGTTCACCACGCGCAACACCGACCAGGGCAGGAGCGGGCTGCGCGTGCGCTCGAGATCGGCGTGGAGTTCGCGCGGTTCGCGCGCCATCGGCCGGTAGAGGGGGTCGCCGATGACCGTGATTTGCCAGGACAGCGCGGGCATGGCGGCGTAGGCGGCCTCGGCGAAGTTGTGCCGTAGGGTGATGAGCCGGGTGAAGAAGATGCCCACGTGCGGGGTGAGGTCCAGATACGGCTCTTCCACGCAGCCCATCGTGACCGCGGCTCCGCGAGCCAGGAGCGGCCCGACCCACTCGGCCAGGGCGCTGCGGACCGTGCGGGCGCTGAAGGAATGGATATGATAGGCCACGGCGCCGGGCATGAATTCGACCGGGGCGCGGGTGAAGGGACCGGACACGTGGCGGTCGTACCAGCCGGCATAGAGAGCGATTTGCGGCATGGGCAGCCAGGCGGGAAAGGTGCCGGGGGCCTCGTCGAGCACGGTTTCAAAGCCCTGCCGGCGCGCGGCCTCGGCGGCGTCGCGAATCCAGGCGTCGCCCTTGTAGTACGGGCTGTTGGTGGGGAGGCTGCGGACGTCGAAGTAGGCGCGGCCAAACAAGCTGTTGGTCTCGGCGGCCAACGCGCGGTCCACCAGGTCGCGGGCAATCTGAGGAGTGGGTCCGTCCAGGCGGGTGACCAGGAAGAGGCCGTTGGTGGGATGCAGCGCGGCCATGTTCGGGGCGCCGTAGCCACGATTGGCCAACGCGCCGGTGAGCAGGGCGCCCGCTTCGAGCCGCGGGAGCGCGGCCAGTTCGGAGTCCACCGCCGCCTCGTTGCGCCGCAGCGGCGCGGCCAGTTTTTCCGGCACGTTTTCCTGGAGGTTGGTGTCGGCGGTGATTTTCACCGGCACCCCGTAGGCCAGCACCAGGTACCGCACCCGCGCGGCGGGCAGGCCGGGAGCGTTCGGGGACGCGCCCGGGCCGGGGAAACGCGCCAGGCCGCGTTCCTCGAGGGCGGCGACCAGCGGTTTTTGCAGCCGCGCGCGAAACTCGGCGCGGGATATGGCCTCGGCGCGGGGCAGGGGCAGGCCGATGAGCTGGCGCGCCGGCACGCCGCGGCGCGCGGCGTAGTGCTCGGCGACCTGGCGGGATTCGGGCTCGAGATTGAGGTTGTACACCACGGCCACCTGCTCGCCGGGTGCGGGCACGCCGGGCGCCGGCGCGTTGGTCGCCGGCGCGTTGGTCGCCGGTTTCTCCAGGTCCGGGCCGCCGAAAATTTGCGCCGCCAGGCTGGCCGCCAGGCTGAGCGCACCGACGATGGAAGCGGTGCGGTGCACGGCGCGGTTCAGACGGTCCCGTCCAGACTCACCTTCAGCCCGTCGTAGGCCAGCCAGACGCCGGCGGGCAGTTCGGCCTGGTCGCGGTCGTGGTCGTAATGGTGGGTCAGGTGGGTGAAGTACGTGCGCGCGGCGCCGATGCGCCGGGCGGTGGCCAGGGCTTCATCCAGGCACAGGTGCGTGGGGTGCGGCTCGGGGCGGAGGGCATCGAGCACCACCGCCTCGACACCGCGCACGGCGGCCAGGGCGGCGGGTGGCACTTCCTTGCAATCGCTCAGATAGGCCAGGCGCTTGCGGCCGCCCTGGCGGAAGAGAAAACCGGTGGTGGTGACCCGGCCGTGCGGCAGGTCCAGCGGGGTGATGTCCAGGTCGCCCAGCGAGAACGGGCCGGCGATGACGTGCGGCTCGGGCTTGAAGTAGCCGTCCGGGATCGGCCCGTCCTGGAAGGCGTAGGCAAAGACGCGCCGGAGAACGGCCAGGGTCGCTTCGGAGGCGTACACGGGCAGCGGCCCGTGGCGCAGGTCGCAAAACCGTCGGCAGTCGTCCATGCCCATGATGTGGTCGGCGTGGCCGTGCGTGACGAGCACGGCGTCCAGCCAGCGGATGTCTGCGCGCAGGACCTGGAGGCGGAATTCGGGCGGGGTGTCCACGACCAGGCGCACGTGGTCGGTGGCCAGGTAGAGCGCGGGGCGGAAGCGGTGGTTGCGGGGGTTGGCCAGGTATTCGGGCGGATAGCTGGCGCCGATCAAGGGCACCCCCTGCGAGGTGCCCGTGCCCAGGAAGGTGAACGTGAAAGCCATGCCGGGTCTGCGCGGCCGCGGGGCGCGGCCAGTTTCGTTTTGCCTCAGGCTACCATTGTCGCCAGAGTGCGGGCGAACGAAATCGGACCATGCTCGCCACGCTGCGCATTCGCCACCTCGCGCTCGTGGAGGAATTGACCCTCGAGTTTCCGCCTGGGCTGGTGGTGGTGACGGGCGAGACCGGCGCCGGCAAGTCCGTCATCCTCGGCGCGCTCAGCCTGGTGCTGGGCGAGCGGGCCGACCGCACGCTGCTGCGCGCCGGGGCGGAGAGCTGCACGGTGGAGGCGGTGTTCGACGCGCGCCGGCTGCCGGCGGCCTTCGGGGCGCGGCTGGCCGAGCTGGGGCTGGAGCCATGCGAAGACGGGCAGCTTGTGCTCAAGCGCACCTTCACCGCCGGCGGGGTCAACCGGCAGTTTGTGAACGGCTCGCCCACCACGCTGGCCGTGCTGGCCGAGCTGGGCAACGGGTTGGTGGACGTGCACGGTCCGCACGAGCACCAGTCCCTGCTGCACCCCGCCCGCCAACTGGCCATCCTGGACGCGTTTGGCGGGTTGCAGCCGCGGGTGGACGCCCTGGCCGGGCAACTGCGGCGCCGGCGGGCGCTCGAGGCGGAGAAGGCGGCGTTGATCGTGGACGAGCGCACTTACGCCCAACAGCTCGAGCTGCTGCGCTTTCAGGTGGCGGAGATCACCGGCGCCAACCTGCGCGCCGACGAGGAGGAGGCATTGACCCGCGAGCACCAGCGCGCCAGCAACGCCGCGCGGCTGCTGCAATTGGGCCAGGCCGCGCTGAATTTGCTCGGCGAGGACGAAGTCTCGCTGCTCAGCCAGGCGGGCGCGGTGGGGCGCCTGCTGCAGGAGTTGCAACGCACGGACCCGGAAGCGGGCGCCCTGGTGACGCAGCACGCCCAGGTCGTGGCCGCCGTGCAGGAGCTGCAGCGGGCGTTGACGCGCTACCTGGACCGGGTGGAGGTGGACCCGGAGCGGCTGGCCGCGCTCGAGGAGCGGTTGAACCTCTTGCAAGGCCTCAAGCGCAAGTACGGTCCCAGCCTCGAGGCGGTACGGGCCTTCGGCGAGGAAGCGCGGCAGCGCCTGGCCCAACTGGAGTCGCGCGATGCCGAACTGGCGCGGCTCAACGCCGAGCTCGAGCGCGTGGACCGGGAGTTGGAAGAGGCCGGTCGCCAGCTCACCGCCGCGCGGCGGTCGGTGATTCCCCGGTTGACCCGGGCGGTGACCGCGCATCTGGCCGATCTGGGCTTTGCCCAGAGCCGGTTTGAAGCCGCGCTGACCGCGGCGCCCCTCGGCCCGGCGGGGAGCGACGCCCTCGAGTTTATGTTCGCCCCCAACCCCGGTGAGCCGCCACGGCCGCTGCGCGCCATCGCCTCCTCCGGCGAGCTGGCCCGGGTGATGTTGGCCCTGAAAACCGTGTTGGCGGCCGAGGACGAAATCCCGGTGCTGGTGTTTGACGAGGTGGACGCGAATGTGGGCGGCGAGACCGCGTTTGCCGTGGGCGAAAAGATGCGTCAGATCGCGCGGCAGCGACAGGTCTTTTGCGTCACTCACTTGGCCCCGGTAGCCGCCGCCGCGGACGCGCACTACCGCGTGAGCAAGGAGGTTCACCACGGGCGCACCTTCACCCGGATGGAGCGGCTCGCGCCCCAGGACCGGGTCGCCGAACTGGCCCGGATGTTGGGCGGTCCGGGTGAAGCCGCCCGCCGCCACGCCCGCGCGTTGTTGGAAAGCCGGGCGTCGGCTGGCCGGCCGGCCGGGGCTTGAGAAATGCAACACCGCCGTCCGGCGTTTAGACAGCCGCGCCGGAGCGGTGCGTTGTCGGCGTTGCCTGCGTAGGGCCGACGCCCGAGCGCGACTCCCCGGGACTTCATTCCGGCGGGAAATTTTGGCCCGTCATTCCGGCGCATCTTCCCCCTGTTGACCAGCGTTTTGCGGGAGCGGCGTCCCGGGTTGGAAGTCGCCACCACGATTCGCAGAAGCAGCGTGGTCCCGACGGCCGCGGCCCTTGGCATCCCCGTTGCTTGGCGGCTGGGGCGGGGTCAACCACCCCGGCAAGCTGAACTCAAGATGATGTTATGTGGGCGGCGCAGCAGGTGAAACCTCTTCTCATCACACCGGCCGCGGACTCCGGCGAGTCCTCACCTGTGGCGCCCTCCCGGTCACAAACCGCAACCCTTAAACCCTCATCCCATGCCCAGACTGCTCCTTTGGGGAAATGGGTGGACTTCCCTTTTCAACCCACCGGTCCATCCGAAAAACGAACCTAACCTTCACGGGTCGGACTGGTTGACCGCCTGGCATCCGGTCCAGCACTGGCTGCGGGCACTGGCCTGGCTCCTGGCGCTGCTGGGCTTGGTGGCCAGTGTCGCGGCGGCGGAAGTGACGCTGGCCTGGGACCCCAGCCCGGACGAGCGCGTGACCAACTACCGGGTGTACTGGGGTTACCAAAGCCGGAACTACACCGGGTCGTTTGATGTCGGCAACGTGACCACGGCCACGGTCGGCTCGCTGGTGGCGGGCACACATTACTTCTTCGCCGTGACCGCGACGACCCCGGATGGCTTGGAGAGCGACTTTTCGAACGAGGTGGATTACACCGTACCGCTGCCGCCGTTGTCGCCGCCGACGCTGGAGGTGCAGGCGGGCGCCAACCCGGAGGAGGCGCGGCTACTCTGGACCGCGAATGCGGATTCCGCGGTGAACAATTACCGGGTGTACTGGGGCAAGCAAAGCGGCAGCTATACCGGGTGGTTCGATGCCGGCAACGTCACCACCGCCACGCTCGGTTCGCTTACGCCCGGAGTCACGTATTTCTTCGCCGTGGTGGCCATGGCGACCGACGGGCGGATAAGCGCGTTTTCCAACGAGGGCAGTCACACCGTGCCGCTGCCGCCGTTGACGCCGCCGACGCTGGTGGTGCAGGCGGGCGCCAACCCGGAAGAGGCACGGTTGCGCTGGACCGCGAATGCGGATTCCGCGGTGAACAATTACCGGGTGTATTGGGGCACGCAAAGCGGCAGCTATATCGGGTGGTTTGATGCCGGCAATGTCACCACCGCCACGCTCGGTTCGCTTACGCCCGGAGTCACGTATTTCTTCGCCGTGGTGGCCATGGCGACCGACGGGCGGATAAGCGCGTTTTCCAACGAGGGCAGTCACACCGTGCCGGTGCCGCCGCCGGCGCCGCCGGAGTTGACGCTGCTGGCCGGCCCGGTAACCCAGCAAACCGAAACCACGACCGCGAGTGTCATGCTGGCCTGGAAACCCAGTCCCAGCCCCGGGGTGACCAACTATCGGGTTTTTTGGGGGACGCAGAGTCGGAATTACACGGAATGGTACGACGCGGGCAACACGACTTCCGCCGCGGTGGGGCCGCTGGTCGAAGGCGTCACCTACTACTTCGCGGTCGTGGCCATGACCGCGGACGGGCGAATGAGTGACTACTCCAACGAGGTGAGTTACACCGTGCCGCTGCCACCGCCGCCGCCGGCCGAGCCGCCGATGCTGGCAGAAGCGGTTTCGCGCCTCTCGCATCGAACTCCCGGCGCCTTTGATCTTCCGTTGAGCCTGAGTGGTTCGCCCACGGTGGAAGGGCGGTTCACGTCCTCCCTCCTGTTGGTGTTCCGGTTCGACAAACCGATCACCGCGGCCAGAGTCGCCGTTGTCCGGGGGGTGGGGACGGTTTCCGGGGAACCCGCCATAAACGGCACGGAAGTGGCCGTGACGCTGACCGGGGTGGCCAACCGGCAGTGGTTGACGCTCCGCCTGTCGGGCATCCAGTCCGAGGACGGCGCGGTGCTGGAAGAGGCGACAGTGACCCTGGGCGTCTTGGGGGGTGACGTGGACGGCAACGGGGCCGTCAACAGTACCGATCAGCGGCTGGTGCAGGCTGTGATGGGTCAGATCACCTCCACGCGCAACTTCCGGGCTGACGTCAACCTCAGCGGCACCCTCACCCAGTCTGACTATCAGGCGGTCCGAATGCGCAACGGACACAAGCTGCCTGCCTTGTAAGTATCGGCGAATCGCCGGCGGTTTACACGGTCCGCTCCCGACCCGGGGGCGGACTGTGAATACTTTTGCGGGTGGAGTTGCTCGCGGCGGGCAATTCTTCCTGCGAGCCGATCTCCACTCATCCGCGCGAGCACCATTCCACCTGCAGGGCGCGCGTTTGCGTGCCTCACCTCTCTTTCCGTTCGCAGTCTCGTCTTGACCGCCAATTCCCCGGCCCCGGCCGGGTCCGAGTTTTCCAGGTTTGCCGGCGCCCGGCGGCGTGTGGTATGCGGCGGGTCATGATTCATCCGACGGCGGTGGTGCATCCCCGGGCGCACCTGGACGAGACGGTGGTCGTGGGCCCGGGCGCGGTGATTGACGCGGAGGTCACGGTCGGACCGCGTTGCGTGATCGGCCCGCATGCGTATCTGACCGGCCACACTACCCTGGGCGCGGACAACCGGGTGCACGCCGGCTGCGTGCTGGGCGAGGCGCCGCAGGACCTCAAGTACACCGGCGCGCCCACGCGCCTGCGCATCGGCGACCGGAACGTGTTCCGCGAGCACGTCACGGTGCACCGCGCGAACACGCCCGAGGAGGACACGGTGCTGGGTTCGGACAATTTCCTGATGGCGCACAGCCACGTGGGGCACAATTGCCGTCTGGGCGACCGGATCATCCTGGCCAACGGGGCCGCGCTGGGCGGGCATGTGACCGTGCAGGACCGCGCCTTCATTTCCGGCAACTGCCTGGTGCACCAGTTCGTCCGGGTGGGCACGCTGGCGCTGATGCAGGGCGGCTCGGCCATCAGCAAGGACCTGCCGCCCTTCACCGTGGCCCGGGGGGAAAACGCGATCTGCGGCCTGAACGTGGTGGGGCTGCGCCGGGCGGGGGTCTCGGACCAGGACCGCCTGGAGTTGCGCCGGCTGTACCGGTTTTTATTCCGGTCGCACCGCAACCTGCGCGAGGCGGTGGCGGCGGCACGGAGCCAGTTCGTGAGCGAACTGGGTCAACTGTTGCTGGACTTCATCGCCGCCAGCCGCCGGGGAGTGTGCGGGGAGCGACCCCGCGTGGAGCCCGGTTAAACCCGCCGGCTTGTCTTGAACCGGCGGACCGGCGGGTTCCGAACCCGCGGACCGGACTTGCCCAGCAAAAACCCCTTCCGGGGGACCCGGAAGGGGTTTGGCGCGCCGTCGTTCTGGGACGGCTCAGTACCTGAAGATAACGTTCAGCGCGAGCGAGACCGCGTCGTTCTTGTCGTTGGGCCCGTAAATCTTGTTGTTCGACAAGTCGTGGTCCCAGCGGCACTCGAGCCGGGTGATGGCCTGCGCCCAGAGGGCGTAGTCCAGTGTGCCGGTCACGCCCAGCAGCTCGGCCCGCTCGCCGGTGGACGTGCCAAAGGCCCCGGGGCTGCCGGTGGCGTATTCGCCGCGGGCGTTGAGCTTGAGCTTCTCGGTGAGTTGGAAGGACAGGTAGCCCGCGACGGCATTGGCGTACGAGTTGTCGAACAGGCCGTTGGCCTGGTAGTCGTACGCCGCGCCCAGGGTCACCGCCTTGGCCGGGGTGGGCAGGGTGGCGCCGGCGTAGTAGTTGATGATGTCGTTGCCGCCGAAGTAATCCCCACCGAAGCCGCCGTACATGATGCCTCCGTACAGGGTGGCGCCCTGCAGGAAGCCCAGGCTCTCGGGCGCGGTCAGGGCCACCGAGCCGACGTAGGACAGCTCCTTGAAGTCCCAGCTTCCGCCGCGGTCCACCCGGCTGTTGATCTTGTTGAACGCGGCCCGGGACTCGATGCCGTTGGCTACGCCGGCATTGACCGTCAGCCAGTCGGCGAAGTCATACGTGGCCAGCAGGCCGGTGTGGATGATGGGTTCGAGGTAGAAGCCGAACGAGCGGCTGTAGTTGGGGTTGTTGCCGGCGTCGAACACCTCGTAGCCCACGAGGGTATCCCACACACCCATCTTGAGCTTGAGGCCGCTGCCCAGCGGCGCCCGCAGCGAGACGTAGGCATTCTTGATGGCCACGTCGCCGGAGTAGCTGCCCAGCGGCGAGAGCGAGCCGAGCAGGTTGGCGTCCGGCCCGAAGAGCACCTGGGCGCGGTACCCGGCCGACCAGTCGGACTCATCCAGCGGCTTCTCGAGGGCCAGCGAGACCACGTCGAGGTTGAAGCCGTTGTGCTTGTCCACCCCGTCGTAGGAGCGTCCGTACACGGCCGCATCCTCGCCGATCCGGACGATGGCCGAGGTGTTGACGTACCCGCTGAGGGTCGTTGATTGCAAGGCACTCACCACCGGGTGTTGTGCCGCTTCTTCCGCCTGGAGCACGGCCGCGGTGCTGACCACGCCCGCCGAGACCAGGGCGGAGGTCCATCGGTTCATCTTCATGCGCATTCCTCCTGCGTTGGTTTGTTTGTTGTCCGTCACTTTTCGTTTCGGGCGACCCCGGCGCCGCCATGCCCGGCAGGGTTTGTCGGCGCCTGCGCGGAGCCGCCGGACGGGGAAATACCAGCCCAGCCGCCGGAAAAACAAGCAATTTTCATTGCCTCAACCTTCCCCCCGGTACCGCCCGGCGCGAGGGGGTCGCCCCGCGGTGAGTTGGCGGGCTGCGGAATTGGGCCAGGGTTCTGCCCCTCGGGGCGGGAAGTCTTTTGGCTTTGCGGCCGCCGTCGCGCACTTAACTTGGGCCGGGTGACGGTACTCGAGGTGATTCAGCGCAGCGCGGACTACCTGGCCCGCAAGGGGGTGGACTCGGCGCGCTTGCAGGCCGAGTTGCTGCTGGCCCACGTGCTGCAGAAGCCGCGCCTGAAGCTCTACCTCGAATTCGAGCGCGTGCTGACCGAGTCCGAGCTGGCCGCCCTGCGCGAGCTGGTGCGCCGGCGCGGCGCGCGCGAGCCGCTCCAGTACCTGGTGGGCAGTGTGAACTTCTGCGGGTTGGAACTGGCCGTGAATCCCGCCGTGTTGATCCCGCGCCCGGAAACCGAACTGCTGGCCGAGCGGGCCTGGACGTTTCTGGCCGGCCGGGCCGGTTCATCGGCAGTGCCCGCAACGGCGCTGGACTTCGGCACCGGCTCGGGGTGCCTGGCGATTGCCCTGGCGGTGCATTGCCCGGCGGCGCGCATCTGGGCGGTGGACCTTTCCCCGGCCGCGCTCGAAGTGGCCCGGGCCAACGCCGCCCATCACGGCGTCGAGGTGCGCATTCACTTTTTGCCGAGCGACGGCTTCACCGCGTTGCCCGCGGGCGAGCGCTTTGACCTGATCGTGGCCAACCCGCCCTACATCCCCACCGCCGAGCTTGCCCGTCTCCAACCCGAGGTGCGCGACCACGAGCCGCGCGTGGCGCTGGACGGCGGGCCGGACGGCCTGGCAGTGATCCGGCGGTTGGTGACCGGGGCCGCCCCGTGGTTGAAACCCGGCGGCCGGTTGATGCTCGAGTTGGGCGACGGCCAGGCTGAAACCGTCACGGCCCTGCTCGCCGCCGCCGGGTGGGGCGCGGTGACGGTGGAAAACGATTGGACAAATCGGCCGCGCTTGCTCATTGCCGAACGCGCCGGCGCGTGAAAAATCGGGTGTCGCTGCATCCGGAAGAATCCGCGCGCCATGTACAGCCTGAAAATCCACGGCGGCCATCCGCTCGAGGGCGAGGTCCACATCAGCGGGGCCAAGAACGCCGTGCTGCCCATCCTGGCGGCCACGTTGCTGACCCGCGAGTCATGCGTCATCCGCCGGGCGCCCGATCTGAGCGACGTGGCCTTCATGGCGCGGGTGCTCGGTTCGGTGGGGGCGAAGGTCCGGGTGCAGGACGGCGAGATCACCGTGCAGGCGGCGCGGGTGCGGGGCTATGGCGATTACGAGCTGGTGCGCAAGATGCGCGGCTCGATCTGCATCCTGGGCCCCCTGCTGGCGCGGCTGGGCCAGGCGCAGGTCTCGCTGCCCGGCGGCTGCGTCATCGGCCCCCGGCCCATTGACCTGCACTTGAAAGGGCTCCGGGCGCTGGGCGCCGAGGTGACCATCGAGCGCGGTTTCGTGTGCGCCCGGGCCAAACAACTCCACGGGACCAGCCTCTTCCTGGGTGGCCGCGCCGGCCCGACGGTGCTCGGCACGGCCAACGTGATGATGGCGGCCACGCTGGCCGAAGGGGTGACGGTCATCGAAAGCGCGGCCTGCGAGCCTGAGATCGTGGACCTGGCCAACTTCCTCAACGCGATGGGCGCGCGGATCGCGGGGGCCGGCAGCCCCACCATCACCGTCACCGGCGTGCGCGAATTGCACGGCGCCGAACACGAGGTGATCCCGGACCGCATCGAGGCGGCCACCTTTGCCATTGCCGCCGCCGCCACCCGGGGGGAAGTCACGCTGCGCGGCTCGCGGCCCGAGCATTACCACGCGGTCCTGGACAAGTTGATCGAGACCGGCGCGCGCGTGGAGCGGCGGCTGGGGGCGGTCACCGTCAAGGGCGGGCGCCGGTACCGCCCGGCGGACGTGACCACGCAACCGTACGCGGGCTTTCCCACCGACGCCCAGGCCCAGATGATGGTGTTGCTGACCCAGGCCGAGGGCATCAGCCTCATCACCGAGCGCATCTACGAGTCCCGCTTCATGCACGTGAGCGAGCTGGCCCGGCTGGGGGCGGACATTACCCTCGAGGGGTCCACCGCGGTCATCAAGGGGCCCACGCCCCTGAGCGGCGCGCCGGTCATGGCCAGCGACCTGCGGGCCTCCGCCGCGCTGGTCCTGGCCGGGCTCGTGGCCCGGGGGGAAACGCTGGTCAAGCGCATCTACCACCTCGATCGCGGGTACGAGAAGATTGACGAGAAGCTGCGCCGCTTGGGCGCCCGCGTCACGCGGGTGCAGGAATGAGACCGCCGATGCGCCAGGTGCTGACCATTCTGTTGATTGCGGCGGCCATCTGGGCCGGCCTGAGATTCTTCCGCTACGCCCGGACCGAAGTCAGCCGCCATGAACAGGCGGACACCTCGCAGCGGTACGCCCCGGGGCGATTGCCCGGCCTGCCGCTGGAACTGGAGGACTCGCTGGCGGCCGCGCAACGCGAGGGCGCGAACGCCTTCCGGCGCTGGCTGGCGCTACACCGGGCGCAAATCCGGGAGCCCCGCCTCACCGAGATCGAACTGGACTTCGTGGTCCTCACCGGCCGCAACAATCCGACCGAGGCGCGCGGCGTGCTCAATCTCATCAAGCAACGGATCAAGCCGGACCACCCCCAGTACCGGCGCTTCCAGCAACTGGACCAGGCCTACCCGTGAACGTGCAGCCGCTGGCGGTGTCGTTCGACGTGGGCGGCACGCTCCTCGAGCCGTGGCCCTCGGTGGGTCATGCCTACGCCGCCATGGCCCGGCGCTGGTGCGGCGTGGCGCCGGACGCGGTGGCGATCAACCGCCGTTTTCAGACCGCCTGGGCGGCGCGGGGCGCGGCCTTCGATTACTCGCGCGCGGCCTGGGCCGGGTTGGTCGCGACCGTGTTGCGCGGGCTGAGTCCTTGCGCGGAAGACCCCGGCTTCTTTGCCGCGTTGTACGATCATTTTGCCGGACCGGAACCGTGGCGGGTGTTTCCCGACGTGTTCCCCGCCCTCCGGGCGCTGCGCCGGTTGGGGCTGCGTCTGGCGGTGGTGTCCAACTGGGACGCCCGCTTGCGCCCGCTGCTGGCGGCCCTGGGCCTGGCGGAGTTCTTCGAGGTAATCGTCGTATCCGGCGAAGTGGGCTGGCACAAGCCGGACGCGCGCCTTTTCGACCACGCTGCCGGGCAATTGGGTGTGCCGCCGGACCGGATTCTGCACGTGGGCGACAGCCTCGAGGAAGACGTGCGCGGCGCCGGGCGGGCCGGTTGGCAGGCGGTATGGCTGGCTCGGGACGGTCTTTCCGCCGGGGCGGTTGGCGTGCCGATGATTCATTCGCTGGCCGGGCTGGGGGTGTGGGCCGGGTCTGCCGGCCGCGCCTGAACAGGCTCGCTTAGCCCGGCGCGGGGGCCGCCTTATACCTTGGGGGGTCGCGTTGACGCTCCCCAGTTTCCGCATTAGAAAAGGCGCGTTGGTGAAACAGCCCGCCCCTACCGGCCTGTTATGGCGGTGCCGCTGCCGGGGCGGGGTTCACCCGGCAACCCGATGAGACTTGAGGCGTTCTCCCCGGCCGCCGTTTTGTCTGCGCCGGGGGCGGCCGCCGCGGCGGGCCAGTAAACTCATGAGCGTTTTCTTGCGACGGCTCCACTCGACCGTGGGGTTGAAATACCTGATGGCGGGCAGCGGGGTGGTGTTGGTGGGGTTTGTGTGCGGGCACCTGCTGGGCAACCTCCAGTTCTTCCTGCCCCCGCGCGCCATCAACCGCTACGCGCATTTCCTGCAGAGCAACGTGGAGCTGCTCTGGCTCGTGCGCCTGACGTTGTTGGCGCTGGTGGTCATCCACATTTGGACCGCCCTGCGCCTGCGGGTCCTCAACCGCGCGGCGCGCCCGATGCCGTACGCCGCCTCGACCCCGCCCTGCGGCGCGTCGCTGGCCTCGCGCACGATGTTGCTGAGCGGACTGATGGTGGCGGCCTTTGTGGTGTACCACCTCCTGCACTACACGGTGAAGGTCGAAGCCCTCAACGGCACGCCCGTGGCCTTTCACCAGTTGCGCGAGCCCGCGACCGGCCAGCCGGACGTGTTCGCCATGATGGTGGCCGGATTCCAGGTCTGGCCGGTGTCGCTCTTTTACGCCGTGGGCATCGGGCTGCTGTGCCTGCACCTGAGCCACGGCGTGGCGGCGATGTTTCAGTCGCTGGGATTGCGCAACCCGGCGTACGCGCCGCTGATTCAGATGCTGGCCCGCGTCCTGGCCGTGGCGCTCCTGGTGGGATACCTGAGCATCCCGGCGGCGGTGTTGCTGGGACGGGGCGAGGCGTATCTCCGGCAGGTGGTCGAACACAGCGCCGCCCGGCTGGCGGGCGCGCCGGCAACCGTACAGACCGCGCACTAACATGGCCCAACTCGACTCCCACATCCCGTCCGGTCCGCTGGCGCTGAAATGGACCCGCCACAAGGACGCCTCCCGGCTCATCAGCCCGGCCAACAAGCGCAAATACGAGATCATCGTGGTCGGCGCGGGGCTGGCGGGGGCCTCGGCCGCGGCCACGCTGGGCGAACTGGGTTACCGGGTGAAGAACTTCGTGTACCACGACACCCCGCGCCGGGCCCACTCGATCGCCGCCCAAGGGGGTATCAACGCCGCCAAGAACTACCAGAACGACGGCGACTCGGTGTGGCGGCTTTTTTACGACACCATCAAGGGCGGCGACTTTCGCGCCCGCGAGGCCAACGTGTACCGGTTGGCCGAGGTGAGCGTGAACATCATTGACCAGTGCGTCGCCCAGGGGGTGCCCTTCGCACGCGAGTACGGCGGGTTGCTGGACAACCGCTCCTTCGGCGGCGCGCAGGTCAGCCGCACCTTTTACGCGCGTGGGCAGACCGGCCAGCAGTTGCTGCTGGGCGCCTACTCGGCCCTGTGCAAGGAGATCGCCGCGGGCTCGGTGCAGTCTTACACGCATAGCGAGATGCTCGACCTGGTGGTCGTGGACGGCCACGCCAAGGGGATCATCGTGCGCGACCTGATCACCGGGGAGATCAGCCGCCACAGCGCGGACGCGGTGGTGTTGGCCACGGGCGGCTACGGCAACGTGTTCAACCTCTCGACCTACGCGCGTAATTCGAACGCCACCGCCATCTGGCGCGCTTACAAGCGCGGCGCCTGCTTCGCCAACCCCTGCTTCACCCAGATTCACCCCACGTGCATCCCGGTTAGCGGCGACTACCAGTCCAAGCTCACTCTCATGAGCGAGTCGCTGCGCAACGACGGCCGCATCTGGGTTCCCAAGCGCCCCGAGGACCGCCGCAAGGACCCGAACTCGATCCCGGAGGAGGACCGCGACTATTACCTCGAGCGCCTGTACCCCACCTACGGCAACCTCGCCCCGCGCGACATCGCCAGCCGCGCCGCCAAGCGGGTCTGCGACGAGGGCCGCGGCGTGGGCGAATCCGGGCTGGGGGTGTACCTGGACTTCGCCGACGCCATCAAGCGCCTGGGCGTGGACAAGATTCGCGAGCGGTACGGCAACCTGTTCGACATCTACAAGGAGATCACCGGCGAGGACGCCTACCGCACGCCCATGCGCATTTACCCGGCGGTCCATTACACCATGGGCGGCCTCTGGGTGGACTACAACCTCATGTCCAACCTGCCCGGCTTGTTCGTCTTGGGCGAGGCCAACT
This sequence comes from uncultured Verrucomicrobiota bacterium, assembly GCA_964466945.1. GTDB lineage: Bacteria > Verrucomicrobiota > Verrucomicrobiia > Limisphaerales > J093 > DSVZ01. The sequence goes on from CAYXPA010000034.1 coordinate 27,068, forward strand.
TCTCCGACCATGGCGCCAACCGCCTGGGTGCCAGCGCACTCATGCAAGGTCTGGCCGACGGCTACTTCGTGCTGCCCGCGACCATCGCCAACTACCTGGCCACGCTCAAACCCGGCGCCCGGCCAAGCCCCGACCACCCGGCCTTCCGCGAGGCCGAGGAAAACGTGCGCGGGCTCATCCGGCGTCTGCTGGCCATTCGGGGACGGCGCACCGTCCAGTCCTTCCACAAGGAACTGGGCCAAATCCTCTGGGAATACTGCGGCATGTCTCGCAACGAGGCGGGACTGAAGCAGGCCCTGCAGCGCATTCCCGCTCTCCGCGAGGAGTTCTGGCACAATCTCAACCTCCCGGGCACGGACACCGAGTTGAACCAGTCCCTCGAAAAGGCCGGCCGCGTGGCGGACTACCTCGAACTGGCCGAACTGATGTGCCTGGACGCGCTGGAGCGGCGCGAGAGCTGCGGCGGCCATTTCCGCGAGGAATACCAGTACCCGGACGGCGAGGCCAAACGGGACGACGAGCACTTCGCCCACGTGGCCGCCTGGGAATACCAGGGGCCGGACCGCCCGCCGCGGCGCCTCGTCGAGCTGCTGGTCTTCGAGGAAGTGAAGATGACCATGCGGAGCTACAAGTGAGTCGAAGGTCGAGAGTCGAAGGTCGACTGGCATGAGTGCCCGGAAACCATTCCGCTTCGAGAAACTCGAGGTCTGGCAGGCAGCCCGGCAATTTGGCGGCGAGCTGTACCGCCTCACCCGGGATTGGCCTGCTTACGAGAAGTTCGGTCTGGCCGCACAACTCCGGCGCGCCGCCGTTTCCGTCTCCGCCAACATCGCGGAGGGTTCCGGGCGCAACTCCGACCGCGACTTCGCACATTTCCTTGAGCAAGCGTATGGCTCGCTCATGGAAACTGCTTCGCTCTTGTTTCTGGCTCTTGACGCAAGCTACCTCAACAAGCGGGCATGTGACGACCTCCTCGACAGGGCCGATTCCATCGCCCGGCAACTGGCCGCCCTGAACCGATCGCTCGCCGTGGACGGGTCGAAAACGCCTTTCGCGCGCAAGCCCTCTGGCTCTCGGCCCTCGTCTTTCGACTCTCGACCATGAAAGTCCGCCTGAAAGTTTGGCGCCAACCCAACGCCGCCTCCCCCGGGCGCTTCGAGACCTACGAGACCCCGGAGCTCAATCCGAACATGTCGTTCCTCGAGATGCTCGACGTCGTGAACGAGGACCTCGCCAACCGCGGCCTGGAACCGATCGCCTTCGACCACGACTGCCGCGAGGGCATTTGCGGCACCTGCTCGCTGGTCATCAACGGCAAGCCCCACGGCCCTCACCGTGGCGTAGCCACCTGCCAGACCTATATGCGCAGCTTCCGGGACGGCGACACCATCCTCGTCGAGCCATTCCGCGCCCGGCCCTTCCCCGTCATCAAGGACCTGGTCGTCAACCGCAAGGCCTTTGACCGCATCATGCAGGCGGGCGGATTCATCAGCGTGCGCACCGGCAGCGCGCCGGACGCCAACTGCCTGCCCGTGCCCAAGCCGGATGCCGACCGGGCGATGGACGCCGCGGCGTGCATCGGCTGCGGCGCCTGCGTGGCGGCCTGCAAGAACGCCAGCGCCATGCTCTTTGTCGCGGCCAAGGTCTCGCACCTGGGCCTCCTGCCCCAGGGTCAGCCCGAGCGCTACCGCCGTGTGCTTGCGATGGTCGAGCAGATGGACCGCGAGGGCTTCGGGGCGTGCACGGTCACCGGTTCCTGCGAGGCCGTGTGCCCCAAGAGCATCAGCCTGGACTTCATTGCCCGGATGAACCGGGACTACGCCGTGGCGTTGCTGCGGGGCGCGCGCTGAGCGCGTCCGCCGCCCGCACCCCGGCCTGGTCACTGCTGCGCGGCAGCGTGAAGGAAAACGTGGCGCCCTGCCCGGGCTCGCTCTCGACCCGCACCTCGCCGCCGTGGCTTTGGACGATGTGCTTCACGATGGCCAGGCCCAGGCCGGTGCCGCCCTGCTCGCGCGAGCGGTTGCGGTCCACGCGGTAAAACCGCTCGAAGACCCGGCCGAGCGCCTCGCGGGGCAGGCCCGGGCCGTCGTCGCGCACCCACATTTCCACCCGGCCCTCGCCGGTCACGCGGCCGCCCACTTCCACGCGCCCCTGTGGCCGGCCGTACTTGATGGCGTTGTCCACCAGGTTGAACAGCACCTGGAGCACGCGGTCGGCGTCCGCGTAGGCCTCGAGGTCTTCCGGCGTCTCGTTGACCAGCGTGGCGCCGCGCTCGGCGGCGCGGGCGGCGAGGTCCTCGAACGCGCGGGCCACCAGGCTGCGCAGTCCCACGGTCGTGGGATTGAGCAGGGCGGTGCCGGACTCGAGGCTGGAGAGCGTGAGCAGGTCCTCGATGAGGTAAGTCAGGCGGTCGGCGTGCCGGACGATGATTTGGAGGAAGCGGCGCGCCTGCTCGGGATCGCCGGGCGGATGGTCCAGCAGGGTTTCCGCGTAGCCCTTGATGAGCGAAAGGGGCGTGCGCAGTTCGTGGCTCACGTTGGCTACAAATTCTTTCCGCAGGTTTTCGAGCCGGCGCAGCCGGGTGAGGTCGTGGAAGACCAGGATCATGCCCCGCGCGGCGCCGGCGCCGTGCAGCGCCGCGTTGATTTGCAGCGAGCGGGGTTCGGCACCGCGCAACTCCAGTTCCGCGCCGAGGACCTGGCCGGTCTCGCGGGTGCGACGCACCACTTCGTCCAGCTCGTGCGAGCGGAGCGCCTCGAGCAACGGGCGCCCGCGGAGGTCGTCCCGCACCTGGAACATCTGCGCGAAGGCGCGGTTGAACAGCTCGACGCGGCCATCCCGGTCCAGCAACAGCACGCCCTCGCCCATGTTCTCGATGAGCGTGGCGCGCTGGGCGCCGGCCTCGGCCTGCAACTGCTCCAGGCGCGCGGCCAGGGCCTTCTTCTCCGCGCGTTCCTGGTCGTACCGGCGGGTCAGCGCGGCCAGCTCGCGGTGCTGGCGCCACGCCTGCGCGGCCAGCCCCGCCGCGAGCAACCACCCGCCAACGAGGAGCACGGTTTCCATGAATGGCCGTCGGTGCGCGCTGCGCCTCAGCCCTCGATGAACCGGTAGCCCACCCCGCGCACCGTGTCGAGGTACCGGGCCGCCGGACCGAGTTTCTCGCGCAGCCGGCGCATGTGGGTGTCCACGGTGCGCGTGTCAATGACGGTGTCGTAGTTCCACACGTCGCGCAGGAGTTGCTCGCGCGACTGGACCCGCCCCCGGCGCTGCGCCAGCACGCTCAGGAGGCGGAATTCAGTCGCGGTCAGTTCCACCGCCCGCCCCTGCACGGTGACCAGGTGGCGGGGGATGTCTATGGAGAGGTCGCCCACGCTGATGCGATCGGTGGGCGTCTCCGCCGCCTGACGGCGGCGCAGGAGGTTTTTCACCCGCAACACCAGTTCGCGCGGGCTGAAGGGCTTGGTCACGTAGTCGTCCGCGCCCAGCTCGAGCCCCAGCACGCGGTCCATCTCGGCGGCCTTGGCCGTGACCATGATGATCGGGATGGCGGAAGTGGCCGCGTCGCGGCGCAGGATTTTGCACACCTCCAGGCCGTCCACTTCCGGCAACATCAGGTCCAGGAGGATCAGGTCGGGCAGTTGCGCGCGCGCCAGGCGCAGCGCCTGGTCGCCGTTCTCGGCGGTGAGCACCTCCAGGCCCGCGTTTTTGAGGTTGAACGCGATCAACTCCAGGGCGTCCGGTTCGTCGTCCACCACGAGAATTTTCGGTTTCACGCGGGCCTTCGGTAACATGGCGCGATGGTGAGAAAGTGACGGTCGAGTGACAAGTCGGTTACGGCCCCCGCCCCGGCTCCGACGCCGCGGCAAAAGGATGGCCGCCACGTCCACCTCCTCGAGCGCGGCCTCGGAAAGCCCGGGCCGGGGCTGCCACACGGCCGGGCGAGGCGGCCGGCGTGCGGGCGAAGCCGCCTCTGAGCCGGCGGCGACTTCAGGGCCCGTCCCACACGGCCACGGCGGCGGCGTGGTCGAGGGTGTGGCTGAGGCTCAAGTGGATTTCTCCGCCGCCGCGCGCGGCCAGCAACGCGCGACCGGCCTCGTGCAGGACCAGGTACGGCTGCCCGCTCGGCCGGTGCGCCACTTCCATGTCCTGCCAACCCAGCGCGGCGCCGATGCCGGTGCCGAAGGCCTTCGACACCGCCTCCTTGGCCGCAAAGCGCGCGGCCAGGTGCGGGGCCGGGTCCTTGAACGACCGGCAGTAGGCGATCTCGGCCGGCCGCAGGATGCGTTGCAGGAAGCGGTCGCCGAAACGCTCGACCGCCCCGCGGATGCGCGCCACTTCGATGATGTCCACCCCCACGCCGCGAATCATGGTTGCTGCGGCCCCGAACGCCGAACGCGACCGGGCCGGGCGGCAGCCTGCCCCAGGACCGCAAGCGGCTCAAGGCGCAAGCCGCGTCCGCCAGCTTGTTGAAACCCTCGGCATCTGGCTTGGCGGCATCGCGGCCCACTTCGCGGATTTCTGCGACTTCCGCCACCTGCTGGTGCTGGGCCGGGTGACCAGCGGCGAGGCCGGCGAGATGCTCCTGCGCGGCGCGCGGGCGGTGCTCGAGGCGGAATTCCCCGAGCTGGCGGCGCGCCTGACCCTGCACCTGCCCGGCGAAACCGAGAAACGCCACGGCCAGGCCATCGCCGCCGCCAGCCTGCCCGCGCTGGATTAAACCCGGGAAACGGAATTGGGGATTGCACAGGTCCTTGGGGGCTCGGGTGCGGCTGCGGTTTGCGAGGTCGCACGGTGTGGGAGACCCCCACAAGCGCGTCGGGGGCGCAATGGCGGCGGCCGTGGCGCCCAGGACCCAGAGCCGCCTTGCGGCGGTCGCGCGGGAGTTCGACCGCTTGGTCGCGGGGTCTCGCTCTGTATGACCGCCCGGCGGAAGCGTCAGGCCGCCACAGTCGGCCCGGGACTGGGCTTTTGGCTCAGGGCTTCGGCCGGTAGGTTTTCGGGTCACACCGACCTTGGTGTCTCCACGACCCGCGCTCGCTACCGTTCACCTCATCCCCGGCAACCATGGTGCAAATCGGTCAGTCCGGACCGGCACAAAACCGCTCGCCTTCGCATGCCCGTGCCGTAGCATCACCGGGCCATGACGCTTGCCGAACAGGTCCAACAAGCCGGCGTGGTGGGCGCCGGCGGGGGCGGTTTCCCGACGCATGTCAAGCTCGCGGCCCGGGCAGAAATCGTCATCGCCAACGGCGCCGAGTGCGAGCCGCTCCTGCACAAGGACGCCGCCGTGATGGAGCGTCAGGCGCGGGAGATGATCCGCGGCATGAAACTGGCGATGGAGGCCGTGGGCGCGCACGAGGGCATCGTGGGCATCAAGGCCAAGAACCGCCACGCGGTCGAGGCAGTCGAGGCGGCCTGTCGCGGCACATCCGTCCGGGTGCATCTGTTGGGCGATTACTACCCGGCGGGCGACGAATACGACCTAGTGTACACCACCACCGGGCGGTTGATTCCCCCGGCCGGAATTCCGCTCCAAGTAGGCGTGGTGGTGTGCAACGTGGAAACGTTCGTGAACGTCGCTGCCGCGGCCGAGGGTCGGCCCGTCACGCACAAAACCCTCACGCTGGCCGGCGCGGTGAAGCGGCCCGCCACCGTCACGGTGCCGGTGGGTACGACGTTTCGCGACGCGATTGCGGCCGCGGGCGGCCCAACCACCGAACAACCCGTGTTGTGCGTGGGCGGCTTGATGATGGGCGAAACGACCGCGGACCTCGACACGCCCGTCACCAAGACCACCACCGGCGCGGTCGTCCTGCCGCGCGACCATCCCGTGATCGTCCGCAAGCTCAAGCCCGCCGCCGCCCAGAATGCCATCGGCAAATCCGCCTGTGACCAGTGCCGGTATTGCACCGAGTATTGCCCGCGCTTTCTGCTCGGCTACGCGGTCGAGCCGCACCAGGTCATGCGCAGCCTGGCCTTCACCGCCACGGGCGCGGCGCACTGGAACCAGTGGGCCGCGCTATGCTGCGCGTGCGGCCTGTGCACCTTGTACGCCTGCCCCGAGGAGCTTTACCCGAAGGAGGCCTGCGACCGGTCCAAGGCGGAAATGCGGCAGGCCGGGCTCAAGTGGACCGGCCCGGCAACGGTCCGCCCGCACCCCATGCGCGACGGCCGCCGCGTGCCCATCAAGAGCCTGATGCGCCGACTCCACATCCAGCAGTACGATCACCCCGCGCCCTGGGAAGCCGTGACCGTCGAGCCGCGGCGGGTGGTCCTGCCCCTCAAGCAACATGCCGGCGCTCCCAACCTGCCGTTGGTGCGGGCCGGCGAGACCGTGCGCGCCGGGCAGGCGCTGGGCCGCGTCCCGGACGGCGCGCTGGGCGCGCCGGTGCATGCCCCCTTTGACGCGCGGGTGGTGGACGTCAACGACCGCATTGTCCTGGAGCGAATCCCATGAGCGAAAAATCCATAGGCCTGATTGAACTGTCGAGCGTGGCCGCCGGGTTCGAGGTGGCGGACACCATGCTCAAAGCCGGCAACGTGCGCCTGCTGTTGTCGCGCTCGATCTGCTCGGGCAAGTACATGGTCCTGATCGGCGGCGACGCCGCGGCCGTGCAAAGCGCCGTGCAAGCCGGGGCGGAGGTGGCCCACGGCTGCTTGATTGACTCGTTCGTGATCCCGAACGTCCATCCAGACGTGTTCACCGCCCTGGGCCGCACGCAGACCCCTGAGCCCGACGGCGCGCTGGGCATCCTCGAGTCCTTCAACGTGGCCACGCTGATCGAGGCCGCCGATGCCGCCGCCAAGGCCGCCCCGGTGCAACTGCTCGAGGTGCGCTTGGCGATGGCGCTGGGCGGAAAAGCCTTTTGCACCATGACCGGCGACGTGGGCGCCGTGCAAAGCGCCATGGCCGCAGGCCGGCGGGTCATCGCCGACGCCGGCGTCCTGGTCAACGCCGTGGTGATCTCGCGCCCGCACCCGGACGTGTACCGCGAGGTGATTTAGCGGCCCGGGTTGACCGGGGAGGCGGGGCGTGTAGGCTGGGACCATGCCGACCGCAGTGTCCATCGCCCAAAACAGCGAGCGCCGGCTCTGGACGGCGGAAGAGTTTCTGGACTGGCTCCAACCGGGCGTTCACGCCGACCTCATCGCCGGGGAGAAGTTTATGCATTCACCGGTGAACCTGCGTCATGCCCGCCTGCTGAATTTCCTGGACCATTTGCTGCGGAGCTACCTGGAGCATCGCCAGCTCGGCGAGTTATTCCGCGAGGTGGTGGCGGTGCGGTTGAGCTCGCGCAACGTGTTCCTGCCGGACCTGGCCTACTTTACTCGCGAGCAGGTGGCGCGCTTGGTGCCCACGCACGCGCCCTTTGCGCCCACGCTGGTGGTGGAGGCGCTCTCACCTTGGTCGGACGAGCGCGACACCGGGCCGAAGTTTGCGGCCTACGAGGAGCACGGGGTGCAGGAGTACTGGATTCTGGACCCGGAGACGCTGGCGCACCGGTATTACCGGCGGGAGGGGGAGCTATTGGTGGAATTTGCGGTGGGCGAGCCGGTGATCCGGGCGCAGAGTGTGCCGGGGTTCTGGGTGCGGCGGGCGTGGCTGAATCCGGCGGCGTTGCCGGCGGTGGGCCGCTGCCTGGAGGAGATTCTGGAGACTTCCGACCCTGCTGCCCCCGCCTGAGCCGTACCCGGCGCGCGGTGCGGCGTCATCCCCACGGGCCAGGGGCTCGTTCCGCCCCCCCGGCCGGAAGGCATCGTTACGGCGAGACCAGCCCCCCGTGGTGGGAATGCCCCGGCTCGGGAGCGGCCGGGCATCCCGGAAGCCGGTAGAACTGGTATGCTTTTTTAGCCTGGTTGGGGTTACTGACGCGGGGGCGAGCGCGGGAAATCTTAATCTTTCCCGTTCCAATCACCGCCGTAGGCGACATGATACCGGGTCAGTCGTTCTGACACCCAGCGCCAGTCCGGACTGCCGGTGACCAGCAGAACGATTTGGTACCGGCCGGTAACCGGTTGGAGGCTGCGAGGGTCCTGCCAGCGGCGGCTCACCACCCGGCCATCGGTGAGCACGTACAACCCCTTTTTGTTGTGCCGCCAAGAAGGGAGCTCCACCCACAGCTCGCGGTTGATGTCGCGCGAGAGCCCGAATGTACATTCTGCGATCGAGTCTTCGTGTGTCTCACCGAAAACGATCAAATCCGGGCGGCCCAGCCGGGGGAAGTCGCTCCGCTTGCGAAAAGTCATCGCAGTCACGACCGGCCCGAAGATTCCCATATGGCCGTTCATCGCGTAACTGCGCAGGCGGGGGTAGGAGCGGCCGTCCGCCAGAGTGGTGCGCGAGCGGTCCGAGGGACACTTGAAAATGCCCGCGGCCTTCATCACATACGGTCCCAACGCCCCCTGCCCGATCAGGTAATCCACGTTGGTTCCGTCCGGTGAGCCGTAGCGCATGTCGCCCAGCGCCCACGAGGGGAGTTTGGTGTTCCCCGGTCCCCAAAAGCGCGGGGGGTGATTTGGTGTCAACCAGTCGTTGTGGTCCTCGGCGTACATCCACCAGGCCAGGTAAAGCTGTCGGAAGTGGTTGGAGCAGACGACGGTGCGGGCGCTTTCCTTGGCCCGGGACAGCGCCGGCAACAGCAGGGCCGCCAAAAGCGCAATGATCGCGATGACCACCAGCAACTCGAGCAGCGTGAAGCCCGAATCCCGACGGGCAAAAGCGGGCGTTTTCATAGGGACCAACCTAACGCTAAGCATTCACAGTGCCAAGGCCGCCCGCCGGAACAACATGGCGGGCGGTCGCGGAAAGGCCTTCATGAGTTACTCCACGCACTTGGGATAGAGAATCCATGCCTTGGCGTAACCACCCTTGACGCCGTGGCCCACGATGACGCCCCCATCGTTGATGGCCACTGCTTCGGTCAGCGTCCAGCCTTGACCGGCGGGGGTGGTGCCGCCGTCCAAGGAGATCGTGTTCAAGTCGGTAAGCAGGTTACTCGGCCCGGGGTTGTACAAAAAAGCCCGGTAAGCGCCTGCGTCGTTCTGGCACTTGCCGACCACCTGACCAAGGCGGT